>JAWKUA010000002.1:0-300000 GCA_041398785.1 Planctomycetaceae bacterium
CCGGAAGAACGAGCCATCAACTTCGCGCTGCTGCGTTCGATGAAGCAGGCCGAATACAGCCCCGAAGATTTCGGCCACTACGCGCTGAACGAAGAAGATTACAGCCACTTCACAAGTCCGATTCGCCGCTACCCGGACCTGACGATTCACCGTATCGTCGGCGACCTGGCAGCCGGACGGAAACCGAAACCGGACAACATGGCCGAACTTGTGCAGCTGGGAAAGCACTGTTCGCGCACCGAACGCCGGGCCGAGCGAGCCGAGCGGGAACTGACAAAGATCAAGCTGCTGCGTTACATGGCCACTCGCGTCGGCGAAGAAATGGACGCCTTCGTCACGGGAGTCGAAAGCTTCGGCATGTTCTGTCAGGGAGTTGACATCCCGGCCGAGGGACTGATTCACATCAGCGCGCTGACGAATGATTTCTACACATTCGATCAGCCAACTCGGACGCTGACCGGCGATCGAACCAAGCGACAATATCGCCTGGGCGACCGTGTCCGCGTCGTCATTGCCAGAGTCGACATCGATCGCCGCCAGCTCGACCTGCGCCTGGCAGACAAGCAGCCACCCGCCGCCGCAGCGCCTTCGAAGAAACAACCGTCGCCAAAAGGGCGCGTCCGACAATCGACTTCCTCCACATCCGGTTCGCAGCGAAAGACAAAGACGTCGCAGCGGAAGTCGGCCGGAAAAAAATCGCCTGAAAAACCCGGCAAAGCGTCCGGGCGCCGGCAGGGACGCCGCAAGCGATAGTCCGAACGTCGGCTGCAGCCTCAGAAGCTGCTTCCAGGCGCGCTTCGTGTCAGTTGCGTCGGGTCGCCGATCGTCAATCGTCAGAAACGGCCGCAAACGATTTTTCCGGCGCTTCAGCGGCTCGCGTGACGTAGGTTTTTGCAACAGATGCAAACCTGCGGAGCGACTCGCGTGACCTCGACAACCGTGCTGACCGTTACAGATTTCCACAAGGCCTACGAAGGCGTCCCCGCCGTTTCGGGTGTGACGTTTACTGTGCAACCGGGCCAGATTCTGGGAGTGATCGGACCGAACGGAGCCGGCAAGACGACCACCATGCGAGCTCTCGCGGCCGTGATTCCGCCGACGTCCGGGTCGATGCACGTCGGCGGATTCGACGTTGAAAAGGATCCGGTTGCGGTGAAGCAGCGGCTGGCTCTGGTGCCCGATGATCCCGGCCTGTTCTCGAATCTGACGGTTGATGATCACCTTGCGTTCACGGCCGCTGCCTATCGCGTTACCGATGCCGCTCGCAAGGCGGACAGCCTGCTGAAGCAGTTCGGCCTGGAACACAAACGCAGCGCTGCGGCGAAAGACCTGTCTCGCGGCATGAGACAAAAGCTGGCCATCTGTTGTGCATGGCTGTACGACCCGATTGCTCTGCTGCTGGATGAACCGCTGACGGGCCTGGATCCGGCCGGAATTCGGACTCTGAAGAAGTCAATTCGCCAGCGCGCAGCGGCGGGAGCGGGCGTGATGATCAGCTCGCACCTGCTGGCCATGGTCGAAGACGTGTGTACTCACATTCTGCTGATCGATCAGGGCCGACAGACATTCTTCGGAACAGTCGCGGAACTACGACTCCGGTACGCTGACCTGAACGAAGGTGTCAGCCTGGAAGAAATCTTCTTTGCGGCAACCGGCGCACTCAACGACGAGTCACCGCACAGTGAAGCGACGGCTGTGCTGGCGTGACGCCGCTAAGCAGCAACCCTGGTCCATTCCTTCGTTTAACCCGTGGTCGATGACCAGACAGCCTGTGCAATCGATACCGCTGACCGCCGGACCTTCGACAATAAACCACACTTCATTCAGCAGCCGCCGCACTTCCACGAAACCCGATTCATGCATCACGCACTGACAACACTGCTGAAGGCTCACGGACGCGCGAGACTGCGCCGGCTGACGCTGGCTTTTTCCACGCCGCGACGAACGCTGCTGTCGCTGCTGATCGTATTTCTGGCCGTCGTCTGGACCGGACAGACCGTGGCCAGCATGCTGATGCGAGAACCGAGTCCGCCGGAAGTCTTTCGCAACTGGCTCGCCGCAGTTCTGGCGGGCTGGACGGTCTGGCACGTGCTGCGCGTCGCGTGGAAACGTCCGGAGACAGCCATCGAATGGTCGGCTGCGGAAGAAGCACAAATCGTTGCCGGTCCGTTTTCGGCTCGCGAACAACTGGTCTATCGGTTCCTGGTGATTCTGACCGCGACTCTGCCGAAGGCATTGCTGACCATTCTGATTCTGTGGCCGGATCTTTCGTGGGTCAGCCCGATCGGTCTGGTCGCGGCCCTGGTGGGACTGGAATTGTTTCGCATGCTGATGGACGTGGCCACGTGCTGCCTGAGCCGTCGCGGATATCAGTCGTATCGACTGGCGGTGTTTGGCGCCGCGATCGCCGCTGCGGTGTTCTTTCCGCTGGAAGCAACAGTCCGAAACCCTGATGCCGCTGCCGGCTCGACCGCGCAACTTCAGATGAATCCCGCAACGGTGATTGTCAGTTCGCTGCTGTCGAATCCGGCAGTGAAGCCAATCGCGTTTCCGTTTCTCCGTGCCGCGGAATTCATCGCCGGTCAGGGAAGCCGGGCGGCACTTGCGGTGACGTTCTTCGCGATGATCGCGACACTCGCGACGATGGCGATGACGATCATCGCTCTGGAATCAGCGTGGCGGCGCCAGCAGATTCGCAGCGAACGCGAGCTGTGGCGATTGTCCGCCGGAAGTTCAAACTCCGCGCGGCCGATGGCCGCTGCCGACGGACGACTGCCCCGGGTTCCGTGGTGCGGTCCGGTCATGTGGCGTCAATGGCGAAGAGTTCTGCAGTACAAGGGCAGTCTGCTGATTTCGATGGCGATTCCGGCGCTGCTGATGAGTCCCGCGGCGCTGTCGATTCCGGACGCATCCACAGCGTTTGGCTTCGTGCTGGCAAGTACTCTGTTCTACACGTTCGTGCTGCTTCCGGAAGCCATCAAGTTCGACTTCCGCCTGGACAGCGACCACATGGTGCAACTGAAACTGCTGCCGATGACCGCTGCCCGAATCACGATTGGACAACTGGCAACTCCGGTGGTGCTGGGAAGCCTGTTTCAGGTCGTTGTTCTGTCGGCTGTGGGGTTCTATCGCTCGGTTGACCCGCTGCTGGTCGTGGTCGGTCTGGCACTTTGTCTGCCGCTGACCGTGCTGTTTGTCGCGCTGGATAACCTGGTGTTTCTGCTGTACCCGCATCGGCCGACTCAGGAAGGCTTCGAAGCGTTTCTGCGCACGATCCTGAAGTTCACCGGCAAGATGCTGCTGATCACGCTGTTCCTGCTGTCGCTGGTTGCGTGGGCTCCTGCGGCCGCCGCGATTGCATCGGCGCTGCCGTTTCATGCCAGCGTCGCCAGCGTGTTCGTGCCGGGAGTCATCGCTGGTATCGTCGCCCTTGCCCTGGCGGCGACCGCCTGCGTGACGTCCGCATTCCGCCGCTTTGATCCGTCGCTGCACGGACTGGCGTGAATTGGCTGCAGTTCTCCGGTCCATGCGCGGGACGCGTCCGAGCCCGTTGACGCTCGCGACATGGCAGCGGCGTCGGTAAGGTTCATCTTCGCTTCCGACCGCCGGAAACGGGAACCCTTCCCGAAGTCGTTACGAAACGGAGTTTGCACCATGTCCACAGATCCCGTGGATTCTTCGAAGCTTGAACTCACGCCGCGAGCGATCGTGCTGGGGCTGATTCTGTCCGTGGTGATGGGAGCCGCGAACGTCTACGTCGGGCTCAAGGCCGGCATGACGGTCTCCGCGTCGATTCCCGCTGCCGTGATGGCGATGCTGTTGTTTCGGCTGCTGTTCAGCAACTCCACGATTCTGGAAGCCAACCAGGTTCAGACCTGCGCCTCCGCCGGCGAATCTCTGGCAGCGGGCATCATCTTCACGATGCCGGCAATGGTCCTGATCGGCCACTGGCAGCATTTCGACTACTGGTCGATCACGATCATCGCCATCACAGGTGGGCTGCTGGGAATCCTGTTCATGATTCCCATGCGGAAAGTATTCGTCGTCGACAACGACGAACTGCGGTACCCCGAAGGCGTCGCCTGTGCTGCTGTTCTTGAAGCCGGCGAGGCGGACGCGGATGCCGGCGCCGGACGCACGCTAGTCCTGGGAGGGCTGCTGGGCGGAGCCTTCAAGATCGCCGGCAGCTTTCTGGGACTTGTCAAAGAGAAAATCGAGACGGCAGGCCTGTTCGGCAGCCATGTGACGTACTTTGGCGGCGATCTGTCTCCCATGCTGGTGGCCGTCGGGTTCATTGTCCGATTGAATGTCGCGGTGCTGATATTTCTGGGCGGATCGATGGCCTGGCTGATTGGAATCCCGCTGCTCGGCGGAGCGGACTACAGCCCGGAAGCCAAATCCGCCCTGGATCAGGCCGATTACCTCTGGAAGTATCAGATCCGGTACGTCGGCGTGGGAGCGATGGTGGTCGGTGGATTCAGTTCGCTGATTTCGGTTCGCAAGGGTCTGCTGGCCGCGATTCGTCATCTGTTTGACGGGGTGACCGGACGAACGTCCGACGACAGTTCGGGCCGCGATATTCCCTCCTGGCTGATCCTGCTGCTGGGACTCGCCTGCGCCGGTGCTCTCGGGTACGTGAACTATTCCTTTACCAGGGACGGCGGCATCACGATCCTGTCGACCGCCGTGATGCTTGTGATGGGATTCTTCTTCACCGCTGTCGCCAGCTACATCGTCGGGCTTGTCGGGAACACCAATAGCCCGGTTTCAGGCATGACGATCACGGCGGTGCTGGTAGCGGGCGGGCTGCTGTGGATGTTCAAATACACCGGCATGCAGGCGATGGTTGCGACGCTGGGGACCGCCGCCATCGTCTGCTGCATCGCCTGCACGAGCGGCGACGTCTGCAACGACCTGAAGACCGGATCCATCGTGGGAGCCGCCCCCTATCGTCAGCAGTTCATGCAGATACTGGGCGTGATCGTCGCTGCGTTCGTGATGGCCCCGGTACTGACGCTGCTGCACGAAAATCCGGCCGGCGGAATCGGAAGCAAGCAACTGCCGGCACCGCAGGCAGAGCTGTTCCGAAGCCTGGCCGAGGGATTCTCCGGAAAGACAAAGCTGCCGTGGCGATTGATCGGAATCGGCGGCGGCCTGGGTATGATCATTCTGCTGATTGACACGATGCTGAAACACAGCCGTGCCGGTTTTCGAGCGCACCTGATGCCGATTGCCGTCGGCATGTACCTGCCTTTCGGACTGGCAATACCAATCCTGATCGGCGGGCTGATTGCTCATTTCTGCACGAAAGGCAAACCGGAAGCGGAACACACGGCGCTGCTGCACCGGGGAGTCCTGTTTTCATCAGGCGTCATCGCGGGAGAAGCCTTGACCGCCCTTGGAATCACCGCGCTGGCGGCAGCCGGAATCCATGCGCTGAAGCCGCACATTCGGCATCGTGCTGACAGCCTTTCCGTCGCCGCAGCTGTATTTGCCGTCATCGCGTTTGTGGTCATGACGAAACCCGCCGCCACGCAGGATTGAACCGTGACGGTGACTCCGACATCCGCTCTGCCGGCCACCTTCTATGAACGCGACACAGTCACGGTCGCTCGAAAACTGATCGGCAAGCTCATTTGCCGACGTGATCGCAGTGGATTCTGCATTGGGCGCATCGTGAGACAGAAGCGTATCTATCGATGAACGATGCTGCCTGCCACGCCGCGTCAGGAATCAACCGCAAAAATGCTTCGATGTTCGGTCCAGCCGGGCGAGCGTATGTCTACACGATCCATGCCCGGCAATGCTTCAACATCGTCACGGAAGCACAAGGCGGCGGCGCGGCTGTGTTGATACGAGCCGTTGAGCCGATTGCGGGGTTTGCCGCTGATGCAGAACCGCCGCCGAACGGAAACGCTGCGAGACCTGTGTCGCGGTCCGGCTCGACTGACCGAAGCATTCGCGATTGACCGCGGGCTAAACGGCTGGAACCTGACGAAGACAAATCGGCTGTGGATCGCGGAAGGCGGTTCTTCCGCAAAAACGGTGATCCTGTCGTCACCGCGGATCGGCGTCACTTCCGCACACGATCTGCCGCTGAGGTTCTTCGTCGAGGGCAGTGCTTTCGTCAGCGGCACTCGCAGGCTGAACGAAGCGGGCCTGGCCGGATCGCACATCGACTGATGCGTTACTGTGATTGCTGCTGACGAAAACCTGGTTCGAAGCGGCAAGAACGAGGCGTGTCACGGCTGGCTGCATTTCCACGACTCGCGGCGACGGTACGTTTTCCGTCTTCGATCGCCTAGATTTCTCCGGCAAACCTCTCCGCGGAACCGTGCCAATGACTGATAAGAACGCTCCGAATTCCTCGCCGCTGGTCGGCGTTATCATGGGCAGCCAGAGTGACTGGCCGACGATGCAGCTTGCGTCGAATGTCCTGGACGAGTTCGAAATTGCTCACGAATGCCGAGTCGTGTCGGCCCATCGCACGCCGGAATGGCTGGTGGAGTACGCGTCGACGGCGGCCGGTCGCGGGCTGGAAGTCATCATCGCCGGAGCCGGCGGGGCCGCTCATCTGCCGGGCATGGTCGCGTCCTGTACGGTGCTGCCGGTACTGGGAGTCCCGATTCAAAGCCGGGCGCTGAACGGCCTGGATTCGCTGTTGTCGATCGTGCAGATGCCGGGCGGCGTTCCTGTCGGCACGATGGCGATCGGCGATGCCGGAGCAAAAAACGCCGGCCTGCTGGCGGTCCGAATTCTGTCCGGCAGCCGTCCGGAACTTCGCGACAAACTGCAGCAGTACAGTGATCGGATGAAGCAGCAGGTGCTGGATGGCGCGGCGGATTTGAAGAAGGAACAGCGATGACCTTTCTTCCCGGCAGCACCATCGGGATGCTCGGCAGCGGGCAACTGGGACGAATGTTCGCCTTCGCAGCCCATCAACTGGGTTACCGAATCGTCGTCTATTCGCCTGACAGAAACTCACCGGCGGGGCAGGCAGCCAATCGCGAGATTTCCGCCGCCTACGACGACGCGGACGCTCTGCGAAAATTCGCGAAGTCCGTGAATGTCGTCACACTGGAATTCGAAAACATTCCGATTCCGACGGTGGAAGTCGTCGAGCAGTTCGTTCCGGTGCGTCCGGGGCCGCATGTGCTGGCCGTCGCTCAGAATCGAATCCGGGAAAAATCAACCCTGCAGCGAGCCGGTTTGCCTGTGCCGAAGTTCGTCGCCGTTCAATCCGCCGACGACATCACGACATTCCTGCAATCCGAAACCACAAACCAGCGCGGAGTTCTGAAATCCGCCGAAGCTGGTTACGACGGCAAGGGCCAGACGATCGCTGAAGGGATCCTGGACACCGCGGATGCGTGGAACCGCATCGGTAATGCGTCCGCCATCATCGAAGAACTGGTCGACTTCCGCTGTGAAGTGTCGGTGATCGGCGCGCGAGGCATCGACGGACAGATCGAATGCTTCGGCCCGGTGCTGAACCATCACAGCAATCACATTCTGGACGTGTCGATCGCGCCGGCGATGGGACTGGCAGCGTCGCTGAACCTCGAAGCGATCGAAATCACCCGGTCGGTGCTGGAATCACTGGACGTGGTTGGTGTGCTGTGCGTTGAATTCTTCGTCACCAGCGACGGTCGGTTGCTGATTAACGAGATTGCACCGCGACCACACAATTCCGGGCACCTGACAATTGAAGCGGCGGTGACCAGTCAGTTCGAACAGCAAGTGCGAGCCGTCTGTGGTCTGCCGCTGGGATCGATGGAACAGATTCGACCGGCGGCAATGGCGAATCTGCTCGGCGACCACTTGCTGCCGGGGCCGCCCGCCTGGGAACGGCTGCTGGCCAACCCGGAAATCAAGCTGCATCTGTACGGCAAGGATGAAGCTCGCATCGGCCGCAAGATGGGCCACCTGACATCGATGGCCGATACGCCGGAAGATGCACAACGAATCGTGCGAAACGCACGCAAATCGCTGGTTGTCACGGAAGCGACCTGCGCGACGTAAGTCCGCAATCCACTCGGAGTGAAAGCGGACTCACGTCGCGCTGCTCGCCGGTGTTTGCGCGTTGGCGGGACGAGCGTTCCCGCGTTCCAGCAGATAGAACGCGCTGTCAGCACGCAGATTGGCGGCCCAGGCGCGGTCGACCGCGTGACCTCGGATGATCGGGCTTTCCTTCACGATTCGCAGGCCGATGTTCTGCATCAGTTCGCGGAAATCGTACATCGACATGAAATGGACATTCGGCGACTCATGCCATTCGTAGGGCAGGTCGGCGGTCACGGGAGTCCGTCCGCGCCACAGTACTTCGTAGCGAACTCGCCAGTGCCCGAAATTCGGCACAACCACCAGTGCCCGCCGGGCCACGCGCAGCATTTCGACCAGCAGATCTCGCGGACGCTGCACCTGCTGCAGAGTCTGGCTCAGCACGGCAAAGTCAAAGCTGTCGGACGGAATGTCGACAAGTCCTTCGTTCAGGTCGGCCGCCACAACGGGAAGCCCGCGGCTGATCACCGAGACAACGTTTCTGCGTTCCAGATCGACTCCCGTCACGCGGCAGTCCATGTCGTCACGCAGCCGCTGCAGCAGTCGGCCGTCGCCGCAACCCAGGTCGATGACCCGGCTGCCGCGGACGATGTGGTCCATAATCAATTCGTCCGTCATGCGAACGGACGAATCCGGCACCTTGTAACGTGTGTTGTTTGCCATGGGTGTTTGACTGTTCGACGGATACCCGGTCGAGTCGGAGTCGTGACTTCCGCAGGCGCGCCGAAAAAGAGAGACGGGACAGGCTCCGGGCAGGATGTTTACCGCGCTGCGTGCGTCTGTTCCAGGAAGGGCCGGACAAGTTCGGCCAGCGGGTCGATATCGATCAGAAACGAATCGTGGCCGTAGGCGCACGGCAGTTCCGTGAATGAAACGTGTTTCCCTGCCTGCAGCAGCGCCGTTGTCAGAATACGGCTCTGGCCGGTGGGAAACAGCCAGTCCGTGTCGTACGACGCGACCAGAAACCGAGCCTGCACGTGTTCCATGGCTTCGACCAGTGAACCGTGGCCTTCCGCCAGATCGAAGTAGTCCATCGCTCGCGTCAGGTACAGGTAGCTGTTGGCATCGAACCGCTGGACGAAGCGTTTGCCCTGGTAGTGCAGATAGCTCTCAATCTGGAACTCAGTTTCCTTCAGCATGTCGAAGGCAAATTTGTCGCTGTCCTGCAGCCGGCGGCCGAATTTCAGTTCAATCGAATCCTCCGACAGGTACGTGATGTGCGCTACCATGCGAGCGAGTGCCAGGCCAAACCGCGGGCCGTCGCTGTCGTAGTAGTTTCCCTGGTGGAACCCCGGATCGGCGTAGATGGCTCGACGTCCGACCGCGTTGAAGGCGATTCCCTGTGCAGCCAGCTTCGGAGCAGACGCCAGCACCACGGCTCCCCGCACCTGCTGCGGAAACTGGACGGTCCAATCCAGCACCTGCATGCCTCCCAGACTGCCCCCGACGACAGCCAGCAGGCGATCGATGCCCAGTTGCTTCACAAGTTCCGAATGCACCGCAACGATGTCGGACACGGTCAGAAAGGGAAAGGTCAGGCAAAAGCGTTTGCCGGTTTCCGGGTTAATGTGACCGGGCCCAGTGGTTCCCTGGCAGCCGCCGAGGACATTGGCACAAATCACAAAGTACTTTTCGGTATCGATGCCCTTTCCGGGACCGATGAAGGCATCCCACCAGCCGGGCTTGCGGTCTTCCGCTTCGTGCATCCCTGCGGCGTGAGCGTCACCGGTCAGAGCGTGGCAGATAAAGACAGCGTTGTCGCGAGCGTCATTGAGTTTGCCGTACGTTTCGTAGGCAACAGTCACGGGCCCCAGCGTCTGACCGGACTTCAGCGTCAGACGGTTTGGTGGCTGAAACAGCGTCGTAAACTGAGTTTCAACCTGTCCGACGGAATTCGCATCGGACGATTTCTGTTCTTCAAGGATTTCGGCAGACATATCAGTGAGGAGCACTTGCTGTGAGAACGAGGCAACTCATCGGACCGTTCCTCATCTCCGTAGTGGACATCTCAGTATCGAACGTGCGAACAGTTTCGCGCAGCAGCCCCGGATTGGGCATCTTCCCGCTCCCTGCCGCACACCGCCGGAATGGCGATCGACAAAGAACCCGCCGGCTTTCCGAAGGCGCGACACAACGGTTCTTCCGGATGGTGTGCGGATTGTATCGCTGTGTACCGATCGATTCGACGTACGCCCTTCCATGAAATCGGCAGAAAGTTCGCTGCTGTTGTTCCGCCGCAAACACGCTGCTGAACCTGAGCCCATCAACCGTGTGCGGACATGCCGCGTTACTGCAAGTCGCTGGTAATCCACCGGCCGCGTGCAGTCCAGAGTCGCGCTGGCTTCGGGCAGTGGATACTTCAGTCCCGTCGCGCAGTTGAACAGGACGCAGTTGTCGTCCGGCGAGATTCGCCCGCTGGCCAGTTCCTGTTTCCAGGCGGCGAACGTGGCAGCTCCTTCGGGACACAGCAAGAGACCCTCGCGACCGGCCACTTCGGTCAGTGCCGAAACGATGGCTTCGTCGTCAACGGCAGTGGCGAAACCATTACTTTCACGCACGGCATCCAGAATCAGAAAGTCGCCCACGGCAACGGGAACGCGGATGCCCGAGGCGATCGTGTGAGCGTTCTGCCAAAGCTGTGCGTGACGCGTTCCTTCTTCGAACGCCCGGACGATGGGAGCACAGCCGGCTGCCTGGACAGCCACCATTCGCGGCAGTCGACCACGGAGCCAGCCGATCCGCTGCAGTTCGCTGAAGGCTTTCCACATGCCGATCAGTCCGGTGCCGCCGCCCGTCGGGTAGAAGATGACGTCGGGAAGTTGCCAGCTAAGCTGGTCGGCCAGTTCCAGTCCCATGGTCTTCTTGCCTTCGATGCGGTAAGGCTCCTTCAGCGTGGAGAAGTCGAACCAGCCCATTGCGTTCCTGCCTTCACCGACAATCCGGCCGCAGTCATTGATCAGCCCGTTGACTCGCCAAACCCTGGCACCCTGAGCGGCAATTTCGCGAACGTTGATTTCCGGCGTATCGTCGGGACAGAACACGAACGCTTCGATTCCCGCGCGAGTCGCATAGGCGGCCAGCGCGGCTCCCGCGTTTCCATTCGTCGGCATCGCGATTCTTGTGATGCCCAGCTCCTTCGCCATCGAAACAGCCAGACACAGGCCGCGTGCCTTGAACGAACCGGTCGGCAACCGGCCTTCATCCTTCACAACCAATCGCCCGGCGCCGCTTTCGAGTTGAGCAAGTCGGATCAGCGGCGTGTGGCATTCGCCAAGGCTGACAATATTTCGCGTGTGCCGGATCGGCAGGAATTCGCGGTACCGCCACATGTCGGGCGGACGGCGAGCCAGTTCGTTTCGGTCGACAGTTCCGGCCAGCCGTTCCAGATCATATCTCACCAGCAGCGGTCGTCCGGCTTTCGAAAGCCCGTGGACGACGTCCGCCTCGCAGCGCTCGCCGGTCAATCCACATTCCAGGTGAGTGACAAACGTCGGTCGATCGATCGTCGTGTTGGTGGATTCAAACATGGAAGCTCGCGCTGATTTCAGGAAAACAATTTTCGGGCAGGCGGACGGTAGGAGGTTTTCCTTTGACTTGCCACAGAGTTCGCGGGGCAGCCCTGCCATTGACGCGGCAGCACGGACGTTTGCGTCGCGTGGTGTTTTCTCGTGCTCATTCGACTTCCATGACGGCGTGAAGTACGGTTCTCCGGCATCCCACGGGACCTCAGATTCAGCTCAAACAGGCACTTTTTCCCGCCATGACACAGCCTTCGTCTGACCTTCGCGTTCTGGCGATTCACGCGCATCCGGACGACATCGAGATCCAGTGCGCCGGAACATTACTGCGACTGAAGGAACTCGGCTGTCAAATTTCCGTGGCCACCATGACGCCGGGTGACTGCGGCAGCGCCGAACATTCGGCCGACGAGATCTCCCGGATTCGAAGAGGCGAAGCTGCGGCCTCTGCACAGATACTGGGGGCCGACTTCACATGCCTGGAGTTTCGCGACCTGTCGATCGTGTTCGACAACGACAGCCGGAATCGCATGACCGAGTTCCTGCGAAGAAAACGGCCGGACATCATCCTGACCGCACCGCCGATCGACTACATGCACGACCACGAAATCACCAGCATGCTGGTGCGCGACGCGTGCTTCAACGCGTCCGTGCCCAACTACAAGACTCGCCAGTGGGATCCCGCTCCGGCTGCTGAGAAGATTCCGTATCTGTACTTCGTGGACGCCATTGAAGGAATTGACCACTTCGGAAACCGGCAGCCCGTTGATTTCATCGTGGACGTGTCGGAACAGTTTGAAACCAAACAGCGCATGCTGGCCTGTCATGCCAGCCAGCGGAACTGGCTGAGACAGCAGCACGGCATTGACGAATACATGGATTCCAGCCGCCGCTGGAGTGCCGAACGCGGCCACGAAATCGGAACTGAATACGGAGAAGGCTTTCGGCAGTACAGAGGCCATCCGCATCCGACCGACAATCTGCTTGGCAACCTGCTGGCGGCGAAATAGCGGCCAGAATGTGCCATACCGTTCGGTACCGCGGCGGGCGAGTTCTGCTGAGTCGGCAGCCGGTTTCAAACGCCGGTTCTGCCGGTCGCAGTCAGACGGCCTTCCGGAGTTCGAAAATCTCGAATGGAACAGAATCCTCGATTCGACGACGCGGCGAATTCCAGCTATCCTGCCGCGAGAAAACTGCCCGGAAGTCTCCGTTCCTGAACCTTTTTCTACGCATGTCGCCGTCATGACCGAAACCGCCACCGAAACGAAGATCGAGAAGCCGCTGTTTTCCGATGTGGAGATTGAACAGTTCGACGCGGACGATGTCGTTGCCGGGTCGGCCATCGGCAAGATGCTCTCATTGCTGTTCCTGTACACCGTGCTGGCCATGTCGCTGGTCGCCTGGTGGACGTTTCGAACGGTCGATGCAAGAAGCGTCGCGGAAAGTCCGTCGGACGCTGCGGCACACGGCGACACCGGACATTGAACCGACCTGTGGGCCGGCCGTGTTCAGTACGGCCGTGTTCGGTGCGGCGGTGCTCGGTGCGGCGGTGCTCGGGCCGGCCGTGTTCAGGCGGTGCACCGGCGAATCTCGCGGTCACCTCGAATTGCCGTCACCGTGAATCGCGGCGCGGGACGCGGTTTCGGTTCGGTCAGACAGAAACCCGACGCGCCAGGACCAATGTTCAAAAGCGGAGCGGCTGAGGCCGGTGGCTTCATTCCACGGTTGCGGCAGCTTCCTCCAGCCGCTGCCTGGCATGATCGGCCCAGGGACCTCGCGAATCATGCTTCAGGTATTCTTCCCACTGCAACACGGCTTCTGCAGGCCGCTGCATCTGATCCAGTAGCTGAGCGTAGTGCAGCAGCGCGTCCGGGTTCGCGGAATGAATCGAGATCGCGGTCACCAGCGATTCTTCGGCGGCGGCCCATTGCCTGCGTTCGCCCTGAAGACAGCCGAGCTGTGTCCAGGCTTCGATGAAATCCGGAGCAAACTCAATCGCACAGTGGTAACGTTCGATCGCCGCTTCCGTTTTTCCAACGCGATACAGCGCGTCGGCCAGGTGGAAGTTGACATCGGCCGGATCCGGAAACACGTCGGCAACGCGCGCGACGTGCGGCGGCTCGCCGATTCGCAGCAGGGCGTGGTCGGAAGCCAGCAGACTCAGGCAGTTCCGAAACGCGTTGATCGCCGAATCAAACGCGGCTTCTTCTGACAACCGGCAGCCTTCCTGAAACCACTCTTCGGCCGACCAGTCGCTCATCGCACGATCGTCAAGCTGTAATCGAGCTTCCGCGAAGGAAATGGCCACCGGTTCGTCATCATCGCTGCTGCCATCGGTGACGAAGCATTCGCCGTCGGCGTCGCGAGCTGATTCCGATTCCGTCGGATGGAATACCGACAGGTTGCCGGAGTCGTCGAAATCCAGCAGACGCTGTCCGGTTCGCGGGTTCAGGACTCCGTGAGAATCCCGCATCAGCACTTTTTCGTCCTGGACCAGCAGGTTTAGCTGCGCCAGCGAACGATCCGTCCCGGCCAGCGTGTGACTAAGCTGCGCCAGGCTGTTTTCCAGCTTCTCCGGGCTGACTCCCTCGTCCAGAAGTCTGGCCAGCCGCTGAGCACTGGCGACTTCGCGAAAGTCGAAATAGGGCAGCCGGCAGACGCGCCGCACCGGACGAATCAGCCCGATGCGAACCCAGCGCCGGATGAGCCTGACGGGGACATTCAACAGCCGACTCAGCATACCGGGTGTGTAGGATCGCTGGATTTCGTCGCGTCGATCATTCAGACCGATCAGATGCAGCCAGTCGGATTCCGCGACGATCCTGATGTCGACGCCTTCGGCGAGCAACTGCGTCGCCTGAATCAGTTTTTGAGAGGCCGTGCCATCTTCTTCCAGCGGCCAGCCCTCTTCACCGACGACCACCATCGTGACCGCTCCGGACATCGTATGCACCGCCCGTCCGCCGAACTGCTGGACCAGCGCCGCCGCGTCGCGATGAACCATCGACGCCAGCGTGCCGGTAAACGTCACGCACTCACCTGACATCGGCAGCGAACTGCTGAGCGGATTGTCGGAAGGCGGCAGGTTGTCGGGTTTGTCGTCAGGCACGGTTGTTCAATTCGTTTCGGGTGCAGGCTGCTCAGTCTTGCCGAGAACGATGGAACTGTCACTCGGCCGGAACAAAAATCTTTGAACCCTCCGGCAGCCGGCAGCGGTTCACGTCGCATTGCGGCGATCGTCGCACGTGGTCGCCCGAAGATACCGTCGAAATTCCGCGAGAGGTAGCAATCGCGGTCATTGACGCTATAAGTCTCGAAAATCCCGGTTTCGCACTGGCTGACGCTGAGAAAATGGTGAATTCCGGGCGAACAAAGCGGGCTGCATTCCGGCACCGCGAACGGCGTCCTGCCGTTCCGCAAGGCCACGCCGCGATCAGCACCGATCGGATGGCCGGCAGAAACCCTGACTGACCATTCCGGTCGGAGTTCCCGTCGGAGCCAATTTGAATGCGTCGCCGCAAAGCATTCGTGGTGACAGAATAACTTTCCCGCGTACATCCCGTTTCCCCACACGATGGAATCGCAGTTTCCTCATCCACTACCGGAAAGACAGTTTGCAATGCCCACCGTTCAAACCACTGACGCCACGCTTCAGTCCTGCGACACCGATGTGTGGGATGCGATCTGTCGCGAACGCACTCGACAATCGCAGGGCCTGGAACTGATCGCGTCGGAGAACTACACGAGTGAGGCCGTCATGGAAGCCGCCGGAACCGTGCTGACCAACAAATACGCCGAAGGATATCCGGGAAAGCGTTACTATGGCGGGTGCGACTTCGTGGACTCCGTCGAAGACCTGGCTCGGCAGCGAGTCTGCGAACTGTTCGGCGCCGAACACGCCAACGTGCAGCCTCACGCAGGGTCGCAGGCCAACATGGCGGTTTACCTGACCGTGATGAAACCGGGTGAAACCGTGCTGGCCATGGACCTGGCTCACGGCGGCCACCTGACTCATGGCATGAGGCTGAACTTCAGCGGCATTCTGTACAACGCGGTCCACTACGGAGTTCGCAGGGACGACAATCGCATCGATTTCGACCAGGTGGCGGCTCTGGCGAAAGAACACAAGCCGAAGATGATCATTGCCGGGGCCAGCGCGTATCCCCGCGAAATCGATCACGCCGCGTTCGCGGAAATTGCCAGAGACGTCGGAGCCGTGCTGATGGTCGACATGGCACACTACGCGGGACTGGTCGCCGGCGGACTGCACAATAACCCGGTTCCCGTCGCCGATTTTGTAACGTCCACGTCGCACAAGACGCTGCGCGGCCCGCGATCCGGTTTTGTGCTCTGCGGCAAAGACCGCGCGAAGGATCTCGACCGCAGTGTGTTTCCCGGCATGCAGGGTGGACCGCTGATGCATATCATTGCCGCGAAAGCCGTCTGTTTCGGAGAAGCTCTGCGGCCGGAGTTCCGGCAGTACGCGCAGCAGATTGTTGACAACGCAAAGACGCTGGCCGACACGCTGCTGGCCGGCGGCCTGCGTCTTGCCAGCGGAGGCACCGACAACCACCTGATGCTGTGCGACGTCACCGCCATCGATCTGTCCGGCAGCATCGCGGAAGAAGCGCTGGACAAAGCGGGGATCACGGTCAACAAGAACATGATTCCGTTCGACCAGCGCAAGCCGATGGACCCCAGCGGCATCCGCATCGGCACGGCCGCCCTGACGACTCGCGGAATGAAGACCGACGAAATGAAGCGCGTCGGAGAATGGATTCTGGACGCGCTGAATCATGCCGACAGTGAAGAACAGTTATCGCGAATTCGAACCGAAGTTGCGGAGTTCGCGGTCAACTTCCCAGTCCCCGGAATCGGCTAGCGTCGAGTCCCCGGCTTTCGCTCGGAAAGCACAGTGATGTGATCGAATCCGTTTCAGTCTCCGCAATACGACGATTGGCCCGCAGCGCGAACGTCGGTGCGGCTGAAACGTGTCGGTGTTCTGTCGCTGGGAAAAGTTTTCGGCGTGATGGGGCTGATGGTCGGCGGAATTTTCGTGGTGGTGTCTCTGGAAGAAGCGCAGGGTCCCGTCGAAGTCTTCGCGTTCGACACTGCCATGGTCATTGTCGCGCCGCTGGCCTACGGCGCCGCCGGATTCTTTTCCGGCATCGTCTACGCGTTCATTTACAACGTGATCGCCGGCGTCACGGGTGGAATTGAACTGGAATTCGACCTGAACTGAGCACTCGGCCGCCAGGCGATCAAGCGTCGCGATTCAGGTCTGTCGAAGCCCGTTTTCGGAACGCGCGGATGGCCGTGTTCTCTCCGTCCGCAACAGCCGCGTTTATCACCGGAACGACCTGATCAAACGGAAAGCCAGGTAACTCGCGACTGGACGGCACCTGCGACAGCTTGCCCTTCTGATCTGCTGCAAACGCTCGAACAGTGTGACCATCAAACAGCCAGACTTCGGGCACACGCATCGATTCATAAACGGCCAGCTTGTTCATGGATGACGTGCTGATGTCGATTTCAACCACCAGATCCGGCGGCGGGTGGACTTCCGAATCGAACTCGCGGATCCCGCGCATTTCCCGTTCGTGAGTCACATAGTAGCTGTTGTCGCCTTCGAAGCCCCGCTGTTCAGATTCGCGGCGACACGTCATCGAACGTGTTCCCGCGATCTCAATCCCGGCAACTTCTGTCCAGGTCTCGATCATGCGCCCGATGATGTGGGCAGCTTCTTCGTGACGTCTTCCCGGTGACATGATTTCCAGCGTTCCCTTGTCGTAAGTCATCAATGCGCGGCGGTGTTCGTCGGCGTCGCACAGCGAGACATACGTGTCCCACGACACGTTCTGCAGGGTCACCCGCTGTTCGCCTGGCAATGCGCCTGCTTGCTGTAAACGTCGTGACCGGGTTAAGGACGACATGGTTGGCGGAATCATCGCGAGGCTCCGGATAAATTGCAGCCACCAGTTATCTCCGCGTCGACACCCAGAGCCACGACCGGGAGTGCTTCGTTCAGGCTGCCGGACCGAAAGCCTTCCAGGTCCAGCGTGATCCGGCGAAACCCCAGCGAGCGAAAGTGCGAACAGACTTCCTCACGGCAGCGGTCATCCATCAGTTGCGCTAAGTCGGACAAAGGCAGTTCGATGCGAGCCACTTCGTCGGCTTCGTGACGAACGCGCAGTTCCCGCAGTCCTGTGATCTGCTTCAGGAACGCTTCCGCGAGTTCCACGCGCCGGACGCGCTCCTCCGTAACTTCCACGCCATACGCGATTCGACTGGCCAGACACGGCGAGGCAGGCTTTTCGGCAACGCTGAGTTTCCAGTAGCGAGCCAGTTCCCGGACGGTGGCCTTGTCAATGCCGACGTCGATCAGCGGGCTGACGACTGCGTGATCCGCCGCCGCCTGCATTCCGGGACGGTGATCGCCAAGGTCATCGACGTTGGCTCCGTTGATGATGCACGCGACGCCCAGTTCCTTCAGCTTTGAGGTCGCCAGAGAATACAGCGTGTCTTTGCAGAAGAAGCAGCGGTTGCCGGCGTTGGCCTGGTACTCGGGTCGCTGGAACTCGGTGGTATGAACTTCCACGTGCCGGATGCCGATCGACACCGCTTCTTCGCGAGCCGCGTTCCGTTCGGCAGTCGCCAGACTCGGGCTGACGGCGGTCACGGCAACCGCGTTCTCCCCCACCGCTTCGACAGCGGCTTTCGCCACAACCGCGCTGTCGACGCCGCCGGAAAATGCCACCGCGACCGACTCCAGCGACCGGATACGTTCGATCAACCGCTGCCGGACGTCTGTCAGGCTGATGTTTCGCTCAGTCGTAGATGGCATGAGAAATTTCGCTGAAACGGAAGGGACACAATTATCTTAACCGCGCAGCGCTGCGTTTTCGTCCGGTGCGAGGAAAGTTGGACTCCCGGTCTTCGCAAGACGCATCCTGCCAGCTGTGGTCGGTGCGAAGCCGAACGTGTTTTCGGGTGCTCGTCGGCAGGCGGGCACTCTCCCGTCAAGCGGCTGGCGGGCCGAAATCCGGGTCAATCGCTGCAGCTAAGAGTCGCGCGTTGCCGGGGTGGTTGCGAAGATTTGCTTTCCGAAATTCCTTGAACGAATTACCCAGTTTGAACACTGCAACTTCAGGACCGCAAGCTGTCCACTGACGATCGGCGAACTAGACTTCCGCGTAGAATTGTCAGTTAGGAAACCCAAAGCGACCGCGCAAAATGTAAATTCGGCGCAATCCGCACGGTAGCGGTCTCGAAGGGCGGTCCTGGCAGCGTTCAGAATGCATGGCTGCGAGAACCATGACAACCGCTGCTTTTCGCAGTTTCTGCAGCCGCGGGACAAATCCGTCCGGTTAACGCTGTCGGGTTGCAATCCATAAGAACACCGAGCAGGGCTCAACACCACTTTCCAGACAAGGTCGATGGCATGCCGTCACCCGTTCACTTCTCAACCCGTTGCTGGCTGATCTTCGTCGCATTCGCATTCAGCGTCACAAGTCACTCCGCCATTGCGCAGGAACAGGCGGGGCAGGACCCGGCCACGGAGAATCCTGACGCGGTGGCGGCAGCGCCGGACGAAACCGAAACGGGAGCCGCGGACGATTCCGTCAGCAAGTGGGATCGGCTGATCTTTGTGCCGTTTCGAGAACTGCAGAAGGTATTCGACAACCAGGATGCGTCCGCCGTTATTCCTTACGCGCAATACGTCGAGCTGCTGCAGAACTATCTGGATCGGCAGGGCGGCAGGCTGCCGGCTCCCGACGCCATCATTACGAAGTCGGAATTCACCGGCGTTGTGGAAAAGGATGTCGTCAGAATTCAGGCCCAGTTCCGGATCAGCGTTCTGCGGGAACAGGGCTGGGCTCGCGTGCCGCTGGCATTCGGTGACGCTGCGGTCGGCAAAGTCACGGCCGGTGACAACAACGCGATCCTGCAGGGAATCGGCACGGGACGGTATTCGCTGCTGCTGAAGGGTCAGGGCGAGCACACTGTGACAATCGAACTGTTGTCGACGGTCAGGACTTCGCCGGAAGCGCGTTCGTTCCGGCTCAGCACTCCCCCCGTCGGCATCAGCGAATTGTCGCTGACGATCCCGGAACCGGACCAGACCGTCACGATCAATCCCGTGCAGGTTCTGCTTCCGACGGACGGCGGCAACGACCAGCAGACGGTGGTCAAAGCCAGCCTGGGCGCGACGGAACAGATTGACGTCCAGTGGAATCCGCGCGCGGGAACGAAGCCGGTGATGGACCTGCTGACCAGCGTCACCAACGTCAGTTCCGTGCGGATCGAACCGGGTCTGATTCAGACAACGACATCGCTGGACTACGAAATCCTGCGGGGCGAACTTCGCGAAGTGACAATTCTCGTTCCACCGGATGCCCGCATTATCGACGTTGTGTCCGGCAACGGCCGCATTCGGTCGTGGAACACCGAAGCGGTCGGTACGACGCATCAGCAGATTCGCGTGGAACTGCTGACTCCCGCGACCGGCAGATTTCAGATCGATGTCCAGACCGAGCGCGTCCCGGACGGTGACACGTTTCAGCTTGTCGGCAAATCTCCGGACAGCGGCGTGCTTGCGGGAGTACACGCGGATTCCGTGGTCCGCGAATCCGGACGGATTGCGGTCAGCATCGATCCGTCACTGACGATGCTGGTGCAGGAACAGTCCGGCATGAAACGCATCGACGCGGCAGCCACCTTGAAGGAAGCTTCCGCGCCGGGAGCGCAGGCGTGGGAATTCAGCGGCATGACAGGTCGCCTGATCGTCCGGACGAAACCCGTCGAACCGCGGTTGCTGGTCGATCAGGGCATGCGCCTGATCTTCGGTGATGATGACCTGCGGCTGGTGACACGACTGACGTACAACGTCGAGCGAGCCGGTGTCTTCCAACTGCAGCTGGAATTTCCGGAAGCGCTGACGATCGACACGGTGCAGGCCGACGGCATGAGCGAATTCAATGTCGACCAGGATGCCGGCAAGCTGACACTGTCCCTGACGGAAAAACGCGTCGGCACCGTGATCGTCGACATTACTGCTCACCAGCCGTTCGATTCGACGTCGGACAACGTCGAAACGACGTTGCCAACCATCACACCTGTCGGGGTCGAGCGTGAAACGGGCCGCATCGCGGTGTTCGCCCCGCAATACCTGAATGTGATCACACTGGACGAGAATACCACCGGCGCGTTTCCGGCTCCGGCGGCTGATCCGGCCGCCGTCGGCCACGCTCAGCGAGTTTCGTCGTGGCAATACACGCAGCGGCCCGTCAACCTGGTCATCAAAACATCACCCCGCCCGGCTCAGCTTTCAGCCAGCGTCGCCACGACGGCAACCATCGATCCGGACCTGATGAAAATCAGCAGCGTGGTTCGCTTCGACGTGCGCAATGCCGGCATCGACACCTACCTGATCGCTGTTCCTGAAGCGATCGCCGGCGATGTCCGATTCCGGTCGCTGAACGCCAGCCACGTGATTCAACAGCGCAACAAGGCGGCGGAGGCTGTTGATGGTCTGGTCACCTGGACGCTGATTCTTCAGGACGAAGTCACCGGTCAAGTCGCTCTGGCCGTCGACTGGGAAGTGCCGCTGCAGGACATGGAAGCCGATGCCGCCGAACAGACGCTGACACTGCAGCCTCCGCAGGTGAAATCGCCATTCGACGAGGACCAGGCCGACAAGCGCCGCGTCACGCTGACTCAGACAAAGGGTGAAATCCGCTTGCTGAGACATGAATCGCTGTCGATCGCCGCGGAGGCTGTCGGCGACACGGTCGAAAAAATTGACGTTCGTGAGCTGGAACTGACGCCGCAGGAAGGCTACCTGGCGTTCCGGTATTTTTCGCAGCCGGCTTCGGCAACTGTCACGGTCCGCAAGCACGAAGTTCACGAAGTTGTGGCGACCGTTGTTTCGCGAGCCGCCGTGGAAATTGTGACCGAAAAACAGCGGCTGGCCGCCTATCGTGCCCGCTTCCGCATCACCAGCAGCGAACGTCAGCGACTGCGGATCGATCTGCCCGACGGAGCCGATCTGCAGGCTCCGCTGATCAACGGCCAGCGAACCACCTTCGAAGCGGCAGCCGGCGTGCAGGCCGCGGAAGGCTGGGATCCGTACTACATCAACATCAGCCGCGAAGGCACGTCGGACGAAAGCTTTCTGCTGTCCTTTCAGTTCCGCTGCCCCATTATCGAAGCGACTGTCGACGCGTCGAATCCCGGCGAACCGACAGTCCTTCCCTACGACAAACGAGGCGGCACGCAGGTGCTGCGACTGCCAATCACCGGCGACAGCAGTGGTGGAACCGTCGTGCAGGAAACCCGCGTCGCCGTCTGGACTCCCGACGACGTTTCTCAGTTTGATGAACCGGAATCCTGGACCATCATCGGACAACAAGTGTGGTCGTGGAATCCTCTGCGGTCGTCATCGACTCCGCGGGCCGCCGCGGAACTCGACGACTGGGTGGGCGATTCCGGAGCGGCGTCATCCGACTTCGCGCGGCAGGGAAACGTCACCGTCTATCGCGCACTCGGGCCACAGGCAACGATCCGGATTGACTGGTGGAAGCGGCCGTTTCTGGTCGGCGTTCTGTGCGGAACGCTGATACTTGTCGGATTCGTCCTGCGGCGCACGTCCTGGGAAAACCGCATTACGATCGTGATTCTTGCCTGCGTCGCGCTTTGCGTCTGGGCTTTGAACGACAGCCACGCCGCGATGCAGACGCTGACGGCGAGTTCTCCCGGACTGCTGGCTGTCGCCGGTATGTGGCTGGTGGGTCTGGTTCTGGGCAATCACAACCACAACCAGAATCACAACCAGAATCATCCGGCACCGCCGAATCCCGGTCCGCCGCCGGGTACTCCGGCATCACCTCGCCCGATGAATCCGGCACCTGCGGCGGAAAAACCGCTTCCTCCGGGAACCGTGGTCCCGTCACCCGAAGTCCGCAAGGCCATGGACGACCTGATGGGAGGTGGAAAATGACGGCGCCGAAATATTTCACTTCAGGCTGGGACGAAAAGCCCCGGCGCGTCACGACGCGGCGCGCCGAGCCGACCGGTCCGCGGACTGCTGCCCGGGCTTTGCTGTCCAGTCTTACCGCGATGATCGTGGCGGTCTGTGTCGCGGCAGGTTCGGCGATCGCTCAGGAACCGAATCTGGCGCGCGAAAGGTACGTTCCGGCCGATCAGCTGGATGTCATCTTCGAACGCACTCCCAACGGAGTCATGCTGCCGAAAACAGAGTTCGAATCTCTGATGCAGAAAGCCGACCTGGCGCGCAAACGTCATCTGGACATCCCGGCGACGATTACCGTTCGATCGGCCGCGTATTCCGTCCGGCAGGTGGACAGCCACGCCGTCGTGGAACTTCGCGTTGACGTTGAACAGTTCATCGACGACTGGCAGTCGGTCAGCATCCCGGCGGGACATCTGGACCTTGAGGAAGCCACGATCGACGGCGAGCCGGCGTTTGTCGGCAGGGATCCTCAGCAGCCGGCAACGATCACGCTGCTGCATCGCGAATCGGGGCGGTTCACACTGACTCTGAAGCTGTCGACGCCGCTGGGAACGGTTGGCAGCGATCGGGTTGCCGTGTTTGGAGTTCTGCCGAACGCCGCGGCGACACTGGAAATCGCCAGCCGCGAAAACCAGTCCGTCGAAGTCAACAATCTGACACTGAAACGTCCGGCCGCTGTCGATCAGGCGGCCACCTATCAGTTACCGATCGGATCCCTGTCCGAGGTCCGCATCCGCTGGACGTCGGGAGGCCGCCAGTCAGAAGCGGAAACTCTGGTGTTTGCCCGAACAGCGGCGTCCGCGCGGCTGTCCGTCGACACGCTGCGGTGGGAATCTCAGACACGAATCACGGTGTACGGAACTCCCGTCAATCAGATCATTGCCAGCGTTCCTTCGTCGCTGGAAGTCACGTCCGTCGAAAGCACGGGTCTGGAATCCTGGAAGCTGGAAGACGATCCGCAGCGGTCCGGGTTCACTCGCGCGGTGCTGACGTATCGCCAGCCGTTTACAGACGACCGCATCGTGTCGATCGCGGGTGTCGCCGCGGCGGAAAGCGGCCGCGCCACGCAGATCCCGACGCTGCAGTTCAGCAATGTGACGGCTCACACGGGACGATTGAACGTTTCGCACGAAGACCAGCTGCGGCTGCGTTCGGAAGCGGGCACCGGGATTCGCCAGTTGAGCGTCAACGAACTGCCGATCAGCGCCGCCGACACATCCGTATTCGATTTCTGGCTGCAGGACTTCAGTCTGTCCGTCGCGGTGCGGCCGCGAGATCGCGAACTGTTCAGCCAGGTGAACTCGATACTCAGCTTTTCCGACACACTGTCGAGCCTTCAGGTTGATGTGACTGTCGAACCGCTGAATGAAGCAATCTTTGAGCTGGAACTCAGTCTGCCGGCGGGCTGGCAGATCGAGAACCTGAACGGCGGCTCTGAGCAGCCGGTCCTTTGGCGTCCGGTCGGAAACGTCCAGGACGGCAACCCGCTGCGGATTGTCGTGGAACCGTTGATTGCCGTAACCCCTGGTCAACTGCTGAATTTTACGCTGCGGATGCGGCGATCAATTCCTGATCCGGAAACGCCTCAGTCACTGCCACTGCCCGTTGTGTCAGCTCCGGAGGCCACGCTTGTGGCCGGCAGCTACCGAGTCTCCGCGGCATCGGATCTGGAGGTTGCTCCGGTGGACATTCAGGGACTGGTGCCGATCGCGACCGAAGGCGATTCGCTGCTGTTTGAAACTCAGGGGACGACGTTTTCCGGTCAGCTTTCCATTGCACGCCGTCCGGTGCGTATGTCCGCGCGAGCCGAACTGCGGACGTGGGCGGATTCCCGTCAGAAGACCACGCTGGCCACGATCACGGTCGATGTCACCAACGGCACGACACGAACGCTGCAACTGCTTGTTCCCGAAGACGCCGGAGCGGAACTGCGGTTCACGGTAGCGTCCATCGGCCAGGTTCCCGGCTTCGATCAGCAGCAGGTTCCGTCGGAGATTGCCATCACCGAACAGTCGCCCGCGGAACCGGTTGACGGGCTGCGAGCCTACAACCTGACGTTTGACCACCGGTTTGCCGGATCGGTCACGCTGCAGACCGTGATCGAAAACGACCGAGCCGCCGGTGATCCGATTGCCGCTCCGCTGCTGCGAGTTCCCGGTGCGGTGCGGCAGCACGGACTGCTGGTGTTTGAAGCAACGCCGGAACAGCAGCTTGCGGCGGCCGAAGGCGCAATGTCGGGACTGACGTCGGCGGATCCCGGGCTGGTGAATGCTCCCGCGGAACGGACCAGCCGGCGCACGGCTCTGGTGTACCGCTATGTTCAGCCCGATTATTCGCTGGTGGTCAGCGAAACGCGGTTTGATACTCAGCCCGTCCCGACGGCCGTCTGCGAAACCGTCGAAAACGTCAGCCTGCTCAGCGATACCGGCTCAATCCAGCGAGCCGCCACGGTGCATCTGCGATGCGTGGGAATCCAGACACTCAGATTCTCGCTGCCGGAATCGAACAACACGTTTCTGTGGTCGACCGTGCTGAACGGCGAAGCGATCGAAGTGCGCCGCGACGGCGATCACTATCTGGTCGCCATCCCGACGGACACAGGGCGGACCGAGCATACTCTGGAGATCCTCTTCGAAACTCCGGGCGATGAATTCGGCGGCTTCGGAACAACGCGGCAGGATTCGGTTTCGCTGTCGATCGACACGGAGCAGGGCACGGCTCAGCCGATTGAGATTCTGGAACAGACCTGGGACGTCCGCTACCCCGGCGATTCGCTGCTGCTGGATCACGACGGCGGGTTTCATCCGCTGAACGGCATGGATCAACCTGGCTGGCTGCAACGGTTCGGCTCAGCATTCCAGCTTCCCACCGGAAGAACTCTGTGGCAGAAGCTGATCCCGACGGCCATCTTCCTGCTGCTGCTGTTCGTGGCAACGGTCCTGATGGTGCGGCGGCGGTGGAAGTCACTGGCGGTGTGCGGTGCCGGATGTGTCCTGCTGTTTCTTGTCCTGCAATTCGGAACGCTCTCGCTAAGCGAACGAGCCGCCTCCAGCTATTTCACTGACGCCGCGGAGTCTGTTTCAACGCCAGCCGGCGATCGTGGCTCCGTCTTTGAACAGATCGGAGTTGATTTCGACTTCAATGTGGGACCTGAGTTGATGGGTGGCACGAATGAACTATTCGGTCAGGGCGGAGGACAGCAGTTTGGTGGTCAGGGTGGAGGGATGCCGTTCGACGGGCGGCAGGAACTGTTCGACCAGGTGCGGCGAATGAACGCTCCGCGCGACGACTTCAGCGGACAAGTTGCAGGTTTGGTGGCGAACGGTCAGCAGGGTGGTCAGGGCGGGGACAGCCGTCTGACAGCCGACGTGAACTTTTCGATCAAGCCGCCGCATGAACCAATCCGGCGATCGGAGCAGCGGCCGGATGCAGGGATCAATGGGCAGTGGCGGATTCGGCGGCGCCGGTGGTGGCATAGGCGGCGGCGGACTCGGCGGTGGCGGACTCGGCGGTGGCGTGGGCGTTGGCATGGGCGTTGGCATGGGCGGATACGCCGGTGGTGCGCCCGGAGCTCCGGCAACGGCCGAACCCACGAATGCAGCAACCGTTCAACCGCCGTCTGATCAGCCTGCGCCTCCCTTCGCGTCCGACCCATCGGGGCAACAAGCCTTGTTCGGCCAGCTCGGCGGTGAGGTTTCGGAAGTGCCGCAGAGAAAATCCGGCTCCGCTCGCCTGTCCGTGCGAGTCGACCTGCAGACTCCGGACGACTATCGGTCCACCGGCTTCCGGTCCGTCGGAACGACCAACGGAGCCGGGCAGCTTGATGTCGTGATTCAGAACCGCCACCAGTTGATGGCTCTGAGGCTTCTGACTGCCTTTCTTGTCGTGCTGCTGTGCCGATGGCTGGCGGGAAGCTCGTGGCTTTCGCGACTGTCGGTCGTCACGGTATTCGGGCTGGCAGCCATCGCCGCAGTTCCGCTGTTGCCCAATCAATGGCAGGCCGTCGCCGACGGCGTCGTCATCGGAACAGTCGTCGCCATTGGCTTGTGGCTGGTCTGCGCAACGATGCATTGCTGCCGCTCGTGGACGGAATCACTGCGACACAAATTTGAAAACAGGGAAAACCGGCACATGGAAGCAACGTGATGGCGTCTCAGGCGTGTGGCAGATGCGAATCTACCCCGCCAGCCGCGGGGCGCTAGCCTCGGTTCACTGCGGGCATAACCGCAGCTAGCGCCGTGCGGCTCGCGGGCAGGTAACGACTCATCTGCCGCTCGCCTTAACGGACGGCAGGCGAGACAACAGCAACAGGAAACGAAGTGGGCAACAGAAACGCCGATCAGAACCTACGTGGATAAGAAAATGGCCTTCACATTTCGAACAACTGCATTCACGGTCGCGATGCTGCTCGCTGCGATCAGCAACTCGCCGGGCTCAGGACTCTTCGCTCAAGTCGGTCCGGACGTCGTGCGCCCGTATCCCGAAGGCGAACCGGCTTTGTCCGCTGATCGCGTCTATGTGTCCCGCGACGAATTTCTGAAGCTGTATCGGCTGGCGAATCCCGGGCAGCTTCAGGGACCTGCGACGGCTCACGAAGCGAGTGTCACGGCGGCGATTTACAACAGTGAGGAACTGCGTCAGATCAATGCCGCGTCGTGGTCGCAGAGCTTCCGGGCTCGATTTGTCATCCGCAGCTTCAACGACGTTCCGGTGAATGTCGCGTTGCCGCTGGGAGCGGTGGCCGTTCGTTCGGCGAAACTGGATGGAGACAATGCGATTCTGCAGCCTATCGACGGACGCATCCCGCAGCCCGGAATTCCCGAAGCTCCGCTGGGCCAGGGTGAAGCGACCAGCGCGGAGCAGTTGCCGATTGGGCCACCCAATCAGTTCGAAGTCCCGGAACAGCAACAGGCAAACACTTTGCCACCGGCACCGCCCATCGTCGCTGCGGCGTATTCTGTTCGAATTGCCGGTTCCGGGCTGCATGTTCTGGACGTTTTGTTTGAGGTTCCAGCCGTCGTGGAGGAATCGGTCGGGCGTCTGCAGATTCCGCTGGTCGCTGTGCCGGCCGGAACGCTGACGTTTCAGCTTCCCGATTCTGGTGACGCCTCCGGGGAAAGCGGTGCTGCCTCTGAGCCGACTGACCCCGATGGTGGAAGCGGCTCGGCGGAAGCCTCGTCCTCTCGGGCCGCGACGCAACTGGCCGTGACCGTCAACGGACGCACGAACACGTTTCGCCGCGACGGCCGCTCGATCGTCGTGCCGGTATCTCCGGGCGGAAATCTTCGCATTCAGTGGCAGCCCGAAACTTCGAAAACATCGGCCGACGCCGTTTTTCATTCCGTGGTCCATTCAGCCCTGACGATCGACGACGAAGGCCTGACGGTTCAGGCAACCGTCGCCGTCAACGTTCGGCAGGGACAGGTCGCGGAACTGGGTGTGAGGCTGCCGGCGGGCTATTCGGTGCAGCAGGTCGCGGGTAGCGAACTTGCCGGATGGAGTCTCGATGAGTCAGCGGATTCACCGTCACTGAAGCTGCTGTTCAAGCAGCCAATCGATGGCACAACGGCGGTGGACGTGCAACTGTTTTCTCGACAGGTGTTTTCCACTGACCGAACGACGGTCGCCGTCCCGGTTCCGGTTGTCACCGACGCATCGCGCGATACCGGCAACGTCTGCGTGCTGGCGGGGTCGGAACTGCAGATTCGCACGGAATCGCTGTCGGGAGTCAGCCAGATCAATCCCTTAGAAGCCGTGTTGCCGAACGGGATCGAAGGTTCGCCAAGGCGAGTCCTGGCGTGGCGGTATACGCGGCACCCGGTCAGCGTGTCGGTGCGAGTTTCCCGCGAAGCCGACAAGCTGGAAATCACAGGGCTGCACGGCGTTCAACTGGAAGCTCAGCGGCAGCTCTGGACCAGCCACATTGCCGCCACGATTTCGGGAGCACCCCGGCGGCGGCTCGATCTTGTCGTGCCGCGAAGCTACCTGGCTCTGGAAGTCAACGCCAACGATCTGGCCGACTGGTACGTCACCGATCCGGACGACGCTGCCGCCACAACGAAGACGATCAGCGTGCAGTTCTCCGCCGCTCGCACAGGACCGGTCAACGTCGTGATCCAGGGCCAGACCGATCGCGCGGCGGACCCGTTTCAGCCGGCGCTGTTCGCGCCGCGAATTCCGGCGGCCACGTCAGCGGAATCGAAGCTGAGCGTCTGGCTGGATGCCGCCACGGAAATCGCCGGATTCACAGCGGACGGCTGGAGCACCGTCGGCCCCGGTCAGGTCGATTCCCGCATCCTGCAACTGCAATCGGACAGCCCGGACATCTCATTCACGTCGCAGTCGACAGATCCTTCCACTGTGTCGCTGAATCTGCGGGAAGCAAAGGCGTCCGTGCTGGCCGAATCCGTCTCCGTCACCAACGTCACCGACACGTCGCTGGAACTGACGCTGGCGCTGAACTGGCAGATTTCGCGAGCCGCCACCAGCAGTCTTTCGTTCGAACTGCCTGCCGGCCTGGCCGACGTGTTTGACTTCAAAGTGCCCGAACTGCGCCAGCTTCAGAAAACGGCAATTGACGGCGATCGCGTCCGGCTGACGTTTCACCTGCAGCGGCCCGTCAGCGAAAGCTTCTTTCTGCTGGGAGTCGGCACGCTGCCGCTGCCGGCTGACCGGCAGGTGACAGCTCAGCCGCCGGCGTTCGTCACCAACGGCGAAGCCGATACGTCGACGACGATCACGAATCAGTCGCACTTCTGGGTGATCGTCAATCAGTCGACCGGCGTGATGGAAGCCGTCAGCCTGGATGAAGACGGCGATGACATCTCCGCCGATCAGATTCGCACGGAGATTCCGGAAGGCTTTCTGCAGCAGTCAGTGGCGATTCGTCGCCTGAATGCAGGGCGCGCCCAGTCGCCGTGGAGGCTGAGATTTCCGGAACCGCAGCAGGTGACGCCAGCCGTGATCGCTCTGGCGGAACACGTCACAATCCTTGCCGAAGATGCCAGTTGGCGGTCTCGCCATCATCTTCAGGTCCGCAATGAATCGCGTCAGTTTCTGCCGGTGTTCATTCCGAAAGACAGCCGGTTTCTGTACTGCCTTGTGAAGGGACAGCCCACGCGAGTCGTCACGCGCGCGGAAGGCGAAAGCACGCTGTACCTGATTCCCGTGCCGCAATCCGGAGCAGTCTCGGCGCCGTTTGATGTTGAGTTCGCTCTGGCGGGTCTGGTGGATCAGTCGGCGATGAATCTGGATGACGCCTGGCGACAGCGAGCGCTGAAGGTTCCGGTGCCGTCGTTTCCGGAATACCGCGATTTTCCGGAATTCGGCGTGACCGTCAGTCGCAATACCTGGAGCGTCTACGTGCCGAAAGCCTGGCAGGCGGCCATGGAGGACGATCCGCGGCGGACAAACGTCGTTCCGGCAGACGAAGGAGATTTCATCGACGCGGAGGTGTATTCGGCCACGGAAAGCGTCAAGTCGCTGTTCGAAGCGTCGGGCAAACTGGTCAGCGCCGAAGAACAGGCGCGACGCGACGCAGAACTTGTCCAGCAGCGTGAACGGCTTTCGCGGCAGCGAGGCACCGAAGCGCTGGTCGAAGCGGAACGCACCAGAGCTCTGCAGCAGATTGACGAGTACTTCGCTCAACAAGAGGAACCGGGCGAATTGCAGTTTGATTCTGCCTCCGGCTTTGCCATCGACGCGGGGCGTTCGTTGTCATCCGGTGGCGTCATTTCCGGCAACAGCTTCCTTTATGAACAGGATGCAAAACAGAACTTCTTCAACGGAGCGAACAACGATCGATTCTTCATGGATAATTCGACTCGGGGATTCGAAGGAAAAGCCCGCGGCGGCCAGCAGCCGGGTGGAGCACTCAACTTCAACTTCACACTTCCCGAAGAATCGCAGCCGCAGACGGCAGCTCCCGCAGTGCCGTCAGATGCGGAAAAGGGCATGGCTCTGGGACGTCGGCCCTTGAAGGAAGAAGCCGCAAGCAAAGCTCAATCCGCCGACGGGATTCGGAAGCGATCGCAGTTGATCGAACAGAAGAAGTCCGGCATGCAGCGCGAATTTGAAGAAGTGAATTCTCCAGCCTGGGAGGGCCGACTGCAGTTAGGCGACGGCGTGGACCGGGACGAGGCAGAGGCGCCTCAGGCAGCCGACGGAGCGGTTCCGTTGAGCGATACGCGGAGCGGCGAAAGCGATCAGAGTATGGAATCATTGACGACACCCTTCGGTCTTGAATCGCACACAATTCGTAATCTGACCAATGATCAGCTAGACGATCTCGGCATAGTGATCCTTCGCGGCGACAAAGCCGATACAGACCGCCTGGCGGGAATCATCGCCGCCCAGGAAAGTCTGCAGCGATCCGGCACGGGGCTGCTGTCGCTGCAGTTCGCCATCCCGACAGACGGTCAGCGGCATGACTTTGTGCGGCCTGCGGGAAATCCGGAACTGACGCTGGAAGTTCGCGGCAGCGAGGCCGTCGAAACCGGTTTCGGAACGCTGTGGGCCGCTGCCTGCGTCGTGGCACTGCTTTTTCTGCTCCGTTCAGCGGCGTCGGGAAATCCACGGACTCTGATTCATCGCCTGCTGCTGGTCGCGGCCATTGCAGGACTCTGCGGCTGGCTGTTACTGCCGGCCCCGGTGAATTCATGGAGCGGCGTCGTGTTCGCGGCGTCCGCGATCGCATTCTGTGTCTGCCTTGTGACGGAAAGCTTTCGAGCGACATCCCGTCGATCGTAATTACGGCACGAAATCCTGCGTGCGGCGGCTGGTACGCTCATGTCAGCTCGTTCACGATCAGCACCAGGACTCCCGCCGCGGCGACAAACGTGTTTCCCACCAGCTTGAAGACTGCGCCAATCGCCTGCAGGACCGCGGCGACGACAGCCCCCACGAAGGGAATGCCGCGGACCGCAGCAGCGGCGGCGGAAATCGCCTTCGCCATGTTGGAGATTGATCCCGCGGCGGCGATGAGCTGCGTGTACCCCGGATACTTATTGTGCTTCGTGATGGCCTTCACAACGCTGGAATACGCCAGTTTCTGAGATTTGACCTGACGGTGATGCAGATGCTTGTTGGGAATTGCTGTAATCGACGGCATGACGTTCCTTTCGAATGATCTGCGATGCCGGGACGCCCCGAGTGCAGCAGGAAGGATCAATGCAGTAACCGCAGTTCCGGACCACACGAGACATCCAATTTGGCCGGAATCTCCGGAATGCTGATCAATCTGGCGGCGATCCGCGGGATCTGAATACGATTCGTCGGGAAATCGCGAACTTACTGCCGACACGGACGCTTCCATGGCCACATCGCTGCACCAGCAACTGAAGCTGCATTACGTTGAAGACACGGCTCGGCACGAAGTCGATGTCGGCGGCTACCGCATCGATGCCGTCGACAGGCGACGTCGACTGATTGAGATTCAATGCGCGTCGCTGGGCGCGATCCGGGACAAGATCCGCAGACTCCTGCAGGATCACAAAGTCATCGTGGCCAAGCCGCTGGCTCTGAACAAAGTCATCCTGAAGAAGGCGCGGCGCAACGGGCAAGTGGTCAGTCGGCGAGTCAGCCCCGCGCATCAGACGCTGCCACACGTGTTTCTGGATCTGGTCCATTTCAGCACCGTGTTCCCTCACCCGAATCTGCGCCTGGATATCCTGCTGACCGAACAGGAAGAAGTGCGAGTTCCTCCGAAACGGCCGTCCTGGCGACGAAAGTTCAGCGTGCAGGAACGCCGCCTGGTTGCCGTTCAGCAGGCGGTTTCCGTCAAGACGGCGGCGGACCTGTGGAAGCACGTGGATTTCCGCCTGCCAGAAGAGTTCACCACGGCAGACATGGCAGCGGATTCCGGAATGCCGCGCTGGCTTGCTCAGAAGGCGGCCTACTGCTTCCGGCAGATGTCTCACATCGAAGTCTGTGGCAAGCAGGGCAACGCGGTGAAGTATCGCCTGCTGAAAGGTGTGCGACGCAGGACGGCGGCGTGAAACGGACCCGCCGTCGGCAGCAAACACGCCGTCATTCCCGCGCAGGCGGAAACCACCTCGTCATTCCCGCGCAGGCGGGAAACCAGCCGTGATCGCACTGGGTTCCCGTCTGCGCGGGAATGACGGGATGCGGATGGCGGGGCGGGATTAACGCCGGGTTCCCGCCTGCGCGGGAATGACGATATGCTGCAGATCGGAACTGACTCCCATTGTCACCTGAGTGAAAGCCCAACAGTGAGCGAACGCTGGATTGCCGACCGGATGCACAGGATCGATGCTTCCGGAATTCGTAAGGTCTTCGACCTGGCGGCGACGATGAAGGACCCGATTAACCTCAGCATCGGTCAGCCGCATTTTGAAACGCCGCAGCCCGTCAAGGACGCACTGTGCCGGGCCGTTCAGGAGGGATTGAACGCCTACAGCCAGACTCAGGGAATTCTGCCGCTGCTGGAAGTTCTGCAGGCGGATGTTGACCAGCGCTATGGCCACACGGATCGAAAGGTGTTCGTCACATCGGGCACCAGCGGAGCACTCATGCTGGCATTGTGTACGCTGGTGAACCCGGGCGATGAAGTCATCGTGTTCGATCCGTGGTTTGTCATGTACAAGCATCTGACCACGCTGGCTGGCGGCAACGTGGTTCAGGTTTCGACATACCCCGAATTTCGAATTGACCCGGACGCCGTGCGAGCGGCCATTACGGATCGCACGAAGGTGATTCTGTTCAACAGCCCGGCCAATCCCACGGGAGCCGTCGCGTCGGCGGAAGAAGTCAGGGAACTGGCGAACATCGCCGCCGAATATGATGTCGCACTCATCAGCGATGAAATCTACAAAGCGTTCTGTTTCGACGGACCGTTTCACAGCCCGGCAGAATGGAACGACCAGACGATCGTCATTGACGGATTCAGCAAGTCTCATTCAATGACAGGACTTCGGCTGGGATACGTTCACGGGCCGCAGCACGTGATCCAGCAAATGCTGAAGCTGCAGCAGTTTACCTTCGTCTGTGCTCCGCATCCGGTGCAGTGGGCGGGTCTGACAGCCTGGGAACTTGACCTGACGGAACAACTGGACGACTACCGCCGCAAACGCGACCTGATGGTGGCGGAGCTGCGGGACGACTATGAAATCCGGGGCGGGCAGGGTGCGTTCTATCTGTTCCTGAAAACGCCCTGGGGAACCGGAACTCAATTCGTGGAGGAGGCGATTCGCAACAACCTGCTGATCATTCCCGGAAATGTCTTCAGCCAGCGTGACACCCACTTCCGCCTGTCCTTCGCTGCGGAAGATCAAACACTGTCGCGCGGCGCGGAGGTACTTCGGAAGCTGGCGAAGAAATGAGCCGGAAAACCAGCATTTTTTGGCAGTTGACGGGAATTTGGACAAAAGAAATGTGATTTGCGGATTGAAAAATGAACAATAAGGGGCAGCCCCTCGGCTCAGACTTCTGAGAACGCCTGAGACTGCGGCTGCGAAAAAGTCTTGTTTCGGGTATTCTCTTGCCCGCTGATGTTCCATCACCCACCGAATTGAAAGGGAGATTGCCATGCGTCGTGCATCCCGCAGTTCACGAGGCTTTACGCTGATCGAACTGCTCGTCGTAATCGCGATCATTGCCGTTTTGATCGCGCTGCTGCTGCCTGCCATCCAGCAGGCTCGTGAAACGGCCCGGCGGACTCAGTGCCTGAACCACCTGAAGCAGATGGCTCTGGCACTTCACAACTACCACGATGTCCACAAGGTGATGCCTCCCGGCCAAATTTCAAGAAGGCAGATTACGGTGACTCCGTTCAACAATCTGCAGATGAACATTACGGATCCCGCAGAACCAACGACGAATGTGTTCTTCCAGGAACTGCACGGCACAAGCTGGATGTATCACATCCTTCCGTATGTTGACCAAAAGAACGTTTACGAACTGTGGGAAGAAAACTTCAACGTCTGGGGAAACACCGACATTGCCCAGAAACCGATTCTGTGGGGAGAAGTCGGCAACGCACCGACTCAGGTTGACCTGCCGTTTTTCTACTGCCCGACACGCCGTTCCAATATGGAGTCCACCGGAAAGACGTCGCTGTCGTTCCGAATCGACAAGGACTTCGCACTGACGACGCTGGTCAACGGCTTTCAGCCGGTTGTCAGCAAGGGCGGCAATGACTACGCCGCATGTGCGGGTTCGGGGCTGCTGTTCTGGCAGGATACCACGAATTTCGGACGAATCGGCACTTACTATCTGACGGGGCCGCAGTTGCAGAGCCTGAACGTCGCCAAGGAAAACACAACGGTCGTGGCTCCCGCAATCTATCAGCGATCAGACCTGATCGGGATGTTCTACCCGAATAGTGCCGTCAGACTCAGCGACGTCACCGACGGTACGACGAATACGATCATGATTGCCGAAGCGGAACGATTCACGGAACTGAAGCTGGCGGGAACGCAACAGCGCCGCGGCGAACAGTTCTCCAGCGACGGCTGGGCCTGGGGCGGACCGGCAACGCTGTGTTCCACATGGTTTGCACCGAACCGGCGGGAAAACTTCTCCTTCCCCGGCGGATCGCATACCGGTGTTGTTCAGGTCGCACTGGCGGACGGTTCCGCCCGTGACGTCAGTGAAAACATCGACCTGCGCACGTGGCGACGGCTGGGCAGCCGAGCGGAAGGGCTGCCGGTTTCAGACTTCTGATGGCACTGTCCGGCTGCTGTCGAACAGTCGTCGAATGATCGCCGCGGAAAGTTTCGGCCCGCGGCGACCTGGTTCTGAGACGCCGGTTCAAGGAAACGTCTGAATCACGGTTTGACACCGTTCATCTTCAGCGTCAGTGCTGACGGCGTCTCCGCCGGCACTGGCGCTTTTTCTTTGGACTCAGCTTTCCGTTTGCCCGCTTTCGGGCGGAGTCCTCCTGCGGTCACGTCGTCTGAGGTTTCCTATGACAATCCGTTACAAGTGCGGCGACTGTGGATCGGTGCTGAAAATCAGGGACGAACTGGCGGGAACCGAAGGCAAGTGCCCCAAGTGCAAGACGGTCTTCACAGTCCCGTCACGGGAAGATGAGACGCCCGGTATCGAACTTGATGACTCGCCGGATCACGAAGACTCATCGTCGGCTGAAGATGCGCCGTCGAATGAGCCGCATAAGGATCTGTCGGCAGATGAGGATCTGTCGGCAGATGAGGATCTGTCGCCGGATGAGGACGTGCCTGCGGACGAAGATGTGTTCACCGAAGAGGATGTGTTCGCGGATGAAGATGTGTCGGCGGGAATCGACGAACCGGGTGACGATTCCGATCCGGATGCCGATCTGGTCGACCTGCCCGTCGACCTGACGCCGGATGTCGATATTCCCGACGATATCACCCCCGCCGCTGACGGTGGCGGCTTCGATCCGATGGATGTGCTCGCCGGCAGTGCCCGAAAATCGTCGGGCAAGGCGTCCGGTGGAACCGCCACCGAAGAACGAAAGCCGACCGTCGCGGAGCTGATGCGTGACTACGAACAGACGAAAAAGAAATCTCAGCGCCGCGAAAAGTCGGTTCGACCGAGAATGGACACCGTCGTTGCTGACGCAACAGCCGGTTCCGCTGCGGACACGCTGAACAGAAACTATGAAAAGAAACGCGGCAAGGTCAGCGAACCTCCGCCGCTGAGTCGCGAACAGCGTCGAGCCCTGGAAGAAAAGGAGGCGATGAAGTCGTTCGTCATCCGGGCCGCCGGAGGACTGCTGGGACTTACGTTCGTGGGCTACCTCTTCTTCGCCTGGGTATTTCGCGAACGACTGCCGGATCTGGCTTATGTCAGCGGAGTCGTCACAATCGGAGGCCAGGCAATGGAAGGAGTCACGGTGGTGTTCGCTCCGACACGGCAACCTGACGGGTCGGCCCCGACGGCAAGTGTCTCGATCGGCAGAACGGACGCGGAAGGAAAGTTTGTGATGATGTACAAGACGATCTACGAAGGAGCGGCGTACGGCGTTCACCGTGTTGAAATGTCGACTCGCGAAGGCATGGAAATCAACGTTCCGGACGATCGTCGCGAAGTCAGCGTCTCCGCGGACGGCGAGAATGAGTTTGAATTCCACTTTTGACGTCCGACCCGATTCGCGGATAACACGCACTCATGAACTCCATCATTATTGTTGACTACGGCATGGGAAATCTTCGCAGCGTTCAGAAAGCCGTCGAAAAGGTCGGCCACGCTGCGGATATCAGCTCCGACCCGGATCAGATTGCAAAGGCTGAAAAGGTCATCCTTCCCGGTGTCGGCGCGTTCCGAGACGCCATTCAGGCGCTTCGGGAACAGAACCTTGTTGACTGCGTCCGCGAACATGCACAGGCAGGCAAACCGCTGCTGGGTGTCTGCCTCGGGCTGCAGTTGCTGTTCGACGTATCCTATGAAGATGGCGAACACTGCGGACTGGGAATTGTTCCCGGCGCTGTGAAGCGTTTTGACCTGCCGCGGGAACTGAAGATTCCTCACATGGGCTGGAACCAGTTGCAGCCGCATGGCACCGGCAATCCGCTGCTGAAAGATGTTCCCGATGACGCGTGGTTCTACTTCGTCCACAGCTACTACGTCGAACCGGCTGACGACGCGTGGACTGCGACCACCACCGATTATGGTCTGTCGTTTACTTCCATGGTCGCCCGCGACAACGTGTTTGGAGCGCAGTTCCATCCGGAAAAAAGTCAGTCTGCCGGAATGCAATTGTTGAAGAACTTCGTGAACCTCTGAGCCCGTCATGCAACTGTATCCGGCCATCGATATCCGCGGCGGCAAGTGCGTACGCCTTCGCCAGGGAAACTACAACGACGAAACCGTTTTCGGCGATGATCCGGTCCGGATGGCGGTTAAGTGGAAGGAACAGGGAGCCGAATGGCTGCATCTGGTGGACCTGGACGCAGCCAAAGCCGGGCGTCCCGTCAACCACGATGTCGTCCGCAGCATCGTCCGGGAAACGGGACTTCCCTGCCAGATGGGCGGCGGCATCCGCAGCGAAGACAACATCCGGCTGGCAATCGATGACCTCGGCCTGTCTCGCGTCATCATCGGTACGCGGGCGCTACGGGAACCCGAATGGTTCGCGGACGTGTGTCATCAGTTTCCCGGAAAGCTGGCTCTCGGACTGGACGCCCGTAATTCCAGAGTCGCAACCGACGGATGGCTGACCGATTCCGAGGTGTCGGCCATGGACCTTGCCGCGAAATTCGTCGACGCCCCGCTGGCGGCGGTGATCTACACGAACATTGCGAATGACGGCATGATGAACGGCATCGACCCGGATACTCTGTCGGACCTCAGAACTCTGGCGGAAATGGGCCTTCCCGTGATCGCATCCGGCGGAGTCACAACCATGAAGGATATCGAAGCGGTCAGCCGCATCGCGGCGGAAGTCCCGACGCTGATAGGTGCAATTGTCGGGCGAGCCATCTATGAAGGCACCATTGACGTGCGTGAAGCTTGCGAGTACCTGGCCGCGACATGAACACGCCGGTGGCGGTGCAGTTGGAGTGGTCTTTTCGTCCTCGCGTTCCGAAGTCGCCCTCGTATGACAGCCCAGGACGCGGCGGTGGTTCCGTGACATGTGAGGGCCTTCGTCGCAATAATTTGCGGTGACCTTGTCACTTCACAACTTTCGCTTCGGACGACCAGTATGCAGACCCAGTTCCTTCCCGCCGATGCCGCCGAACGTTTTCGCACAGACGGCTACGTCATCGTGCCCCGGTTGCTGTCCCCCGAAGAAACGGATCTGCTCGGTCAGGTCGCCCGCATGGATCGTGAACTCGCCGCGGCGCGAACCGGGCGAGCTGACGGCGAAGGCGGTTCCGTCGACCTGGTCGTCCGCAACGAACTTGCCGACGACAACATTTACGGAGCGATCGTGCGAGCCGAACCGCTGGTCACGGCCATGGAACAGCTTCTTGGTGACGAAGTTTACCACTACCACCACAAGATGATTCTGAAGGAGCCCCGCACCGGAGGAGCGTGGACGTGGCATCAGGATTACGGCTACTGGTACAACAACGGCTGTCTGTATCCCGACATGGGAAGCTGCATGATCGCCGTCGACAAAGCGACAAGGGAAAACGGCTGCCTGCAGGTCGTTCGCGGGTCGCACGCATTCGGACGCGTCGACCACGTGCAGCGCGGCGATCAAACGGGGGCCGATCCCGAACGTGTCGGTGCAGCGTTACAACGACTGGAAAAGGTGTACGTGGAACTTGATCCCGGCGCCGGCGTGATCTTCCACGGCAACACGCTGCATCGGTCAGATCAGAACAAGAGCGAAAACGCTCGCTGGGCATTCATCTGCTGCTATAACACAAGACACAACGACCCGTACAAGGCGTCAAAACACCCGAATTATTCGCCGCTCGAACGCTGGCCGGCGGACCGCATCGCAGAAATCGGTCGCCAGCAACTGCAGCAGTTGGCGAGCGCTGTGTAGTCAGGGCTCACCCGGTCTCGACATGCTGTCATGCGACGCCCGTTTCACAAGTCGTGCTTTCGCTGTTCGCAAGCCAGACGACAGTGGCCTCGGCGAGCCCGAGCTACCAACCGAGACTCAGCCACGTGACTGCTGAACTTGCTGACCAGATCCGCAGTGCCGGCCGCGACATCGGCTTCGATCGCATCGGCATTGCCGCCGCCGTGACTCCGCCGGGATTTCATCCGCTGCTCGAATGGCTGGCTAACGGTTACGCAGCCGACATGGACTGGATCGAACGGCGCCGTGACGCGTACGAACATCCGGCCGGTGTGATGCCGGGAACTCGCAGCGTGATCGTCGCAGCGATGAACTACCACAGCCGCGAACCGGAACAGCACGACGAGACTCCGGGCTCGTCAAATCCGTCACACACGGCGACGACGGGATCAGAGTCCCGTCGTACAGAAGGCGCAACGGGGCGAGTCTCGCGGTACGCGTGGGGTTCCCAGGACTATCACTCGGTGCTGCGACGACGGCTCAAGCAACTTGCAAATGTCGTTCATGAATCCGCACCGGACGCACACACTCGCGTTGTCGTTGATACCGCTCCGCTGCTGGAACGCGATTTCGCCCGGCTGGCGGGCATCGGCTGGTTCGGAAAAAACACGATGCTGATCAGCCGCGACATCGGTAGCTGGTTCTTTCTCGGAGCAATCCTGACCGACCTCGATCTTCCCGCCGACGAACCGTACGCCGACGACTTTTGCGGCACGTGTACTCGCTGCCTGGAAGCGTGCCCGACCGATGCGTTTCCGAAGCCCGGTGTGCTCGATGCCAATCGCTGCATCAGCTATCTGACAATCGAACGTCGCGACAAGCCGATTCCTCCGGAACTGCGTTCCGGGATGGGACAGTGGATTTTCGGCTGCGACATTTGCCAGGACGTGTGTCCGTGGAACCGGTTCGCTCCGGCAACCAGCGACGCGGCATTTGTCGCTTGCCCGGACCTGCGTTCGCCGGACTGCGTCGAGCTTCTGACGCTTTCCGAGGACCAGTTCGTCGAGAGATTCCGCGGCACGCCTCTGCAACGAACCGGCCGAGATGCCATTCTGCGAAACGCGGCGATTGCACTCGGCAACTCGGGTGTCGTATCTGCAATCGCGCAGTTGCGACGATCACTCAGCGCCGAGTCACCGCTCGTGCGCGAGGCCGCGGAGTGGGCGTTGCATCGGATCATCAGCGGCGCTGACAGCGCGAAATAACGCGGCAGCGTGCCACATCAAGCACCTGCCGTAAGATGGGCTCACTGGCGGTTCGCGTCGTACCGATGACCACAGAGGCCATCGCACGGGCACTTTCGCAGGCCGGACCGAGCGGGACGAGTTCCGGCATTAGCGCGATTTGTACGATGGCCCTCTGAGGCCGTCGTATCGAATTCGACCGCCCTGGGAAGGCCATTGTACGGGCAGACCCGCATTGGCGCTGGCCGAACCGCCGCGCTACACCGCCGCCGGGTCTGCACGACGTTCGGCGGGGCACAGTGCGCGAGCGGCCTGCACAATCCCTTCGGCGTCGAGTCCCAGTTCGGCGAGCAGTTCGTCACGGTCGCCGTGTTCAATGAATTCGTCAGGAATGCCCAACACGCGGATTCGGTCGGTCCGTTCCCCCAGGCGATTGGCGGTTTCCAGAACAGCGCTGCCGAACCCGCCGGCGACCGCGTTTTCTTCGATCGTAATCACGAAGCCGGATTTCACCGCTTTGCTGACGACTTCTTCGTCGATCGGTTTGACGAACCTTGCGTTGACGACGCCCACGTCCAGTCCTTCAGCCCGCAGTCGCTCCGCCGCCTCAACCGCGCGCGGCAGCAGCGTTCCCAGAGCCAGGATGTTGCCGTCGTCGCCCCACGACAACACTTCGCTGCGTCCCAGTTCCACCGCAGCGATGTCGCGTTCCACGGATTCCACATTGGCTTTCGGATATCGGATCGACACGGGCGATGGATGCCCCAGCGCGAAGTCCAGCATCGGCTGAACGTCCCGCTGGTCTCCGGGAGCCATCACGACCATGTTCGGGAACACTCGCATGTAGCTGTTATCGAAGACACCGTGGTGAGTCGGTCCGTCAGGTCCGCACAGGCCGGCGCGGTCCATACAGAACGTCACCGGCAGGTTCTGCAGAGCGACTTCCTGAAAGATCTGATCGAAGCTGCGCTGCAGAAAGGTGCTGTAGATATCAACGATGGGTCTCATGCCGGATTTCGCCATTCCCGCGGCGAATGCGACGGCGTGACTTTCGCAAATGCCGGTATCGAAGAAGCGGTCGGGGAACTCGCTGCGAATCCTGTCCAGCTTGTTGCCGGCACACATGGCCGCTGTCAGGACGCACACTTTTTCGTCCTGACTCATGGCCGCATGAATCGCGTCGGACACGACGTTGGTGTACGCAACGCTCTTGTCTTTTTCGACGGGAACGATTTCGTTGTGTTCGTCGCGCTGGAACGGCGCCGGAGTATGAAACCTGACCGGGTCCTCACACGCCGGCTCAAAGCCGTGGCCCTTTTCGGTAAACACGTGCAGCAGGACCGGCCCGCGGACGTCCTTGACCATTGTCAGGTACCGCTGCAGCGACTGCATGTCGTGACCGTCGACCGGGCCGATGTAGCGAAAGCCCATTTCTTCAAACAACATGCCGCCGTGCAGAAAGGTCTTCAATGCGTCGCGGAATTGTCCCAGCATGTGTTCCATCGGCTCGCCGACGACGGGAACCTTATTCAGCAGCCACGACACATCCCGCTTCAGGCCGTTGTAGAACGGAGCGACCCGGGCTTTGTCCAGGTAACTGGCAACTCCGCCGACACGCGGACAAATGCCCATCTTGTTGTCGTTCAGGATGACCAGCAGATCCTTATTCAGCCCGGCGGCATTGTTCATCGCTTCGAAGACGATGCCCGAAGGAAGGGCTCCGTCGCCGATCACAGCGACCGAACGGCGGTTGTCTTCAGACAGCAGGTCGTCGGCGGCTTTCATGCCCAGCACTGTGGAAACGCTGGCTCCGGCATGTCCCGTCACGAACAGGTCGTAGTCGCTTTCCTGTGGATTCGGGTAGCCCATCAGTCCGCCGCGTCTGCGGATGCTGGTGAATTCCGCGAACCGGCCGGTGATAAGTTTGTGCGGATAGATCTGATGCCCGGTGTCCCAGATCAGCCGGTCCTTCGAAAAATCGAACACGCGGTGCAGGGCGATGCATAGTTCGACAACGCCAAGATTGCTGGCAAAGTGAGCAGCACGGTCGGCAACGATACTCAGCAGTGCTTCCCGAATCTCATCGGCAAGCTGATCCAACTGCGAGTCATCCAGAGAAGCCAGATCACGAGGCGAGCGAAGCTGACTGAGAATCTCAAATGCCATCAGTGATCTCTTTCAACGATGAACCGCGCGAGCTGCCGCAGCGGTTCGGCTCTGTCCGTGAAAATATCGAGCGCTCCGTGCGCTTCGTCGATGAGTTCTGCTGCTTTGATCCTGCTGGCTTCGACACCGATCAGTGAGGGATACGTCAATTTGCCGAGTTCCTGATCCCTGCCAGGCTGTTTTCCAAGACTGGCGTCGCTGCCGGTGACATCCAACAGATCATCGGTAATCTGAAATGCCAGACCGATACACTGCCCGAAACGAATCAGCCCGGCCCGTTGACCCGCTTCCGCTGTTGATGCGGCAGCTCCCAGTTCCAGAGCCGCCGTAATCAGAGCACCGGTCTTCATTTTATGGATCTGCATCAGATGTTCTACGTGAATCAAATCCGGAGTGCTGGAGGGATCTTCCGACCTGGCTTCCCGCGACTGCGAACTTGCCGCCCTTTCTGAAGGCTTAACCGCAGTCGCGTCCGGTTCCGCACAGGCCCCGGCAGGAGAATTCGGGAATTCTGGTGCCAGGCACCCGCGTTCGGCTTCCAGATCCAGTACCTGCCCGCCCGCCATCCCGGCACCTCCGGCAGCTTGTGCAAGGACCACTGTGCAATCGGCCCGGACTTCCGCGGAAAGGTCGGCCGAAGCCAGGGTTTCGAACGCCAGAGTCAACAGCGCGTCGCCGGCCAAAATCGCCAGAGCCTCCCCGAAAATGACATGGCTCGTCGGCCGGCCGCGCCGCAGATCGTCGTTGTCCATGGCCGGCAGGTCGTCATGAATCAGCGAATATGTGTGGATCATTTCGACGGCACACGCTGCGGGGACCGCTTCTTCGAAACGTCCACCGCACGCCCGCGAGGCCATCAGCGTCATCACCGGACGCAGCCGCTTTCCGTTCGCCAGCAGACTGTAATTCACGGCTTCGGCCAGCGAATTCGGCCAGTCCCGACCGACGACGATTTCCGCCAGCGCGCCGTCGATCCTGCTCTTCAGCGATGCGTAGTCGTGTTGAAACGTCTGGGTCATTATTACTCGGCGGCAGGTGGCAGCGATCAGCAGCGGATGTTGACGACCCGCGACATCGCTCGCAAGCTACGCGGGTGGCCGTCCCTCGAATCCTTCGCTGATGCCCATCCGGCCGCGGGTTCGACTGCTGCCGCCAGGCCGCTGGATCACGGCACAACGACCGGCGGGAACGCTGGCATCGACGCCCGCGTTGAAGCTCCGACCGGAACCACCGGGTATCGCCGCAGTGCCGCGTCCGTCAGGTGTTCCAGCAGAACTCGGCGAACTTCCGAAATGGCCTCCGGGTGGCGGTGAACGGCGCTGTGAGCCGCCCGGACCTGAATCTCCGAATCCGCGTCGTCCCGATGGGCGCTGGTGTACTTCACAACGCCGTCCGTCCAGTCGGCGGCCGATGTGCCTTTTTCGATTCCCACGATGTTGTGATGCCGGACTTCGGGCGACACGGTCGTATTGCCCACCAGCCGCAGCACAGCAGAGTCCTTCGCCAGGGAATCGACACTCGTCTTCGGCGCAAACATCCGGTCCCAGAACCCACTGTGGTTTTGACGAAAGATCAGCTCACTCAGCCGGGACGTCCTGTTCGGCAGCGAGATCACCGAACCGCTGAGCCAGCGTGTGAACGAATTCGCGTAGCCGCTACCCGCAAACGGGCTGGCAATCGTCACAATGCGGCCGATGGATCGGTTGGACTGAAAGAAGAAGACGCGCCGAATTTCGCTGCGGGTTTCCGCGTCGGTCTGAATCTCATCGACGGACAGCCGGCTGGTCGCGTTCCACAGCTTGTCTTCGCTGTCGACGGTCATCAGATACGACATGATGCCGCCCATGCTGTGTCCGACCAGCACCATTTCGTCCAGCCTGTCGTTCGACTGGAAAGGATCGCAGCGCTGCCGCAGTTCGCGAAGTTCGTCCCGCAAATCGGCAGCGGCAAACGTCATCGGTTCGCCGGTCGGATACATGTAAAACCAGAACTGATACTTCTCGCGCAGCCGCGGATCGCTTTGCAGATCGTTGAACATTTCCATCCACGTCATCGGACTCGACCAGACCCCGTGAACCATCAGCACCGGAATACGGTCCGGATCATACGGCTGCACCATGTACAGTCCCTGCAGATGCTTGGCTCGATCCGGCCGCAGCAGCGCGAACGTATCCAGCAGCCGCAGCTTCGGGTTCGTCAGCATTCGAGCCAGCGGGGTGCTGAGATCCGTTTCAATCGGAATCAGTGTGTCCCGCATCACGATGCCGTCGGTATCGCGAGGATCGTACAATTGCAGCCGCACGTCCTTCTGGTCACGCGACCGCGATCCTGGTTCGGCAAATGTCAGCACGACCGTCGCCGGGAATCTCATGCCGTCGCTGTAGTAACGTTCCAGGCCGTCCGTTGCGTTATGCCGCCGACGCGTGACGATGATCGGAACGCCGATACCGGGAGAAACGTGCCGATTGCGAAGATTCTTCAGTTCGTAGTCGCTGGCAAACTCAAATCCGTCAAGCTGATCCGCATTCAGCCATGCCGACGGAAAGGGCAGTTCAAAGCTGATGCGTCGCCCCGAAACGGGCAACTGCATCGAGCGCAACAGACTGTAGTCGCCGCTGCGGCGAGCCAGACGAAGGAACTCTTCCACGCTGGTATTGTAAACCTCAACCGTTTCGCGGTGAGGCATCGCATTTGGATCGACGAGACCGCCGTCTTCCGTCGGCAGGTCCAGATATTGCCAGCCGTAGTAGGCCGAATCCAGATACAGTTCCATTGCAAGCGCCGGATCGGTCAGCGCCGCCGCCTGACCGGACAGATAGCTGACTTCCGCCGCAACGTGGAGCGCTTCATGAGGTTCATTGCCGGCTAACTGGTTTTTTGCGTGCTGCAGCAACAGAACATTGTCGCGCCCGCCGCGGTAGTGAGTCATCGCCAGAAACCGCTGAGTGCGCTCGGACGGCGCCGGACCACCGAGAGCCGTCAGGTTCAGTCGCTCGGCCAGCGGGTTTCGAGGCTTTTCCCTCAATTCGACAAATTGCGTAGTCGTACACCCACCCATGACGACCGCAATCAGGGCCGCCACGACTGCATTCAACAGTCGTTTCAGACGAAAAACACGGGACATTGCGTGGGATTAGTCGAGCCGAAATGGCAAACGCGGCCGGAGGAAATGGCGCAAATAAGACGGGAAGGACGTAGCGTGCTGCGACCGTCAATCTGAGTCAATGCCAGTGTCACCGACGGCCACGAAGGCAGAGAAGACGGGAAGAAAGGGAATAATGGAGAAAAATGATTGTTTATTGGCCCGACACGGGACGGTTGGGAATCCGACACCGATTCGTTTGACTTGAGCCAGCAGCGCGACAGCAGCCCTTGGCACAACCGAGTCACCTCGGCGGCGGATTCGACGATTCCAATCGACCGCAATCTCGATTGTGCGAAGTGAATGCGGCAGACGGCGAAGAGTCACCTCCGGAAATGGCGCGACTTGCCCCATTACTTCCGACACACAATGCCTGTTCGCAACGTGGTTACAAGTAACCAATAGCTGCATCCCGTCAGCGGCAGGCCAACGATGTTTGGCATTACAACAAAGCCATCCTCGCCCCCGACAAAGATCCAGGCAAACACACCAAGCGAATAATCGTTGTGGAAACCCCAGACAGGTTGAACCCAAAGAAGGTGGCCAGCGGCAAGCATAAAGACGCACTTACAGACGTAAGCAACGTCGGTCGACGGAGCATTCGCACGAAGCAAATAGCCACTGCAGATCGACGACGTGACGGCTGAACCAATCGCAATTCTCTGGAACCACCAGACGTCACGGCGAACTGAATTGATGTACGACCTATTGACCGCTTCAACCTCGGCATCGGACGTTCTTGGCAGATATCCCGGCATTGCCGGAAAGTCCGTTGCCAGAACCGCGCCAAGAACCGCAACAAGAACGCAAGTTGCAAGATGGAAAGCTGCGCGCTGCGTGATTGCCATGCCAGTCATTCTTTCTATTTCTGCGACTTCGAAGATTTGTGCCGATGGTCACGGTGAATGCCAGCGTCGCATGTCATCGCCGACATCGGCAGCAGCTTTCCGGTTAAAGTGTCAGAGCAATGAGACTTTGGATGAGACCGGGGCCGTTCGGCGATCTCTGCTGGCCATGCGACACGCGTGCTGCAAAAAGGTGGTACCGGTGCTGCGATCAATATCAGCCGGCTGCGCTTCGTATTGGCGAAGTCTCAACACTTGCTCCTCAAGGTCGAAACCCTCCACATTGAAGAATTCGACACCCTCGCTGCGGTATTCCCAGGGACTCGGAAGTTCCAGTCGACCGCAACTTCGATTGTGCCAAATCACTGCCGCACCGGCTGCAAAGACTGAAACGACCGCCGTCGAAATGGCAAACTGTCGCGCAATTCTCACTCGTGCAGAATGAACACTCAAATCAGGCATGTCGCCGGGACTCACTGGTTCTTCCATTTAGTCGCCTCTGTTCTCATCTTTCCACCCGAACCGCTGGCGCACGGCGTGCGCGACGAACGAACTCAGCCCGGCAAAGCGGAAGTCTCCGTCGACATAGTGCTGAATGACGTAGAATGCGAAATAATAGAATCGGCAGAAACACCAGATTGCGATCAGCAGCAGCAGTGCGGTTCGAAGCGTCGGGTGGTCGTAAAGCAGCAGCGCTGAAGCCAGAGTGCCGCTGACGAAGAACAGCAGTCCCTTCAGGTAAATCAACCGCGGACTTTTGATGTCGGCCAACTGGTCGCTCCTCGGCTTGAATTCGCAGACAAAATCGCGGCAAATCCTGGTCACAGTACAGCACGCCCGTCATGATGACGAATGGAAGCGCCTTGAGGCAAATCGCAGAAGACCGCTGGTCATGAGACAGAAGAGATTTCCAGGCTCGATTGACGACTCACCACGCCCCGTCCGGCGGCACGATGGCGGACGGACGTGGCGCCGCTCGCCGATCCGTACGTGCGTGTTCGCCGCAGTCACAATCGCTTCCGCGTTCGCAGCGGCTGACGAATCCCACGACGAAGGTTCGAATTCTGATCGGGCGACGATGGTCGTCATGGCTCCAGTCGGTCCGGTGATCGCCGATGTCAGAATCTCCATCAACGACCGGGCGTATCGCACCTGGCTGGCGGAGTTTCTGGCGACAAAGCTGGATACGAACGGCGATGGTTCACTTTCGGCGACGGAGATCGATCTCATTCCGCAGAGACTCCGCGATCAGATCAACATCCAGTCCGCGTCGCAGATCGTGCAGCAGATCACGGGTGTCGACGCTGCGGACGACGTGAGTCCTGCGGAGTTTTCGTCGTGGTTCTCGGAGCGACTCAGCCGCAGCTTTGATGTGATTGCCGAGGCAGTTTCGGCAGCGGAAGCCGTGCGGCTGGCCGGCCTGATTGATCAGAACGACGACGGACGGATTGCAGAAGACGAATTGGCACAGGGAACACGCACTCTGCGGTTTCGGGATCTTGACGACGATGAGACCTTCAGCGTTTCAGAACTGATGCCGTTTCGGGATCCTCGCAACCAGCAGGCCGCCGTGGTTCCGGAAGTTGCCAATCTGCCGTTCGTCCAACTGACGGACGAAGATGCCGTCGCGCGAACGGCGACTCGTCTGTTGAAACGATATGGTGATGGTGAACGGCTGCCGGTCAGCAGTCTGCGTTTGCCGCCGGTCTCCCTTCCTGAAATCGATGCGGACGCGGACGGAATGCTGACGGAACCGGAAGTCCGGGCATTTCTGACGGCCCCGGTGTTTCACCTGGCCGTTGACGTCCTGTTATCCGATCGGTCCGGCGCCAGTCGTGTCAGCATTTCGCCGGTTGGGACCGCCGCCGAATTCTGCCGAGTAGAGCAGTCACGCCGTGACCGCGCCTCGATGCTGGTTGACGACATGCCGATCGAAATCCGTTCGCGCGGCGGCGCGGCTCAGAATCGTTCGATCCTGACGCGTTTTCTGGGCCAGCACTTTTCTGTCGCCGACGCTGACAAGAGCAGTTACGTTGACGAGACCGAATTCAGCGGACTGGCGGGGCCGCTGAGTCAGGCCGGGATTACGGCTGACTTCGCTGCCATGGACTTCAACAGCGATGGAATGATTACTCGCGACGAACTGCGCGGGTTCGTCGAACGTGACACCATCGCTATGCAAAGCCACATCGAAGTTTCGGTTCGCCAGGACGGAAAGACTCTGTTTAAGCTGCTGGACGGAAATGTTGACCGCCGCCTGACACCTCGCGAATTTCGGGACGGCTTTGCTTCGCTGCTGGAATACGACCTGAATCAGGACGGGCAGCTTGCGGAATCGGAACTCGGCACGCAGTACGTTCTGCAGATCGGCCTGGGCCAGCCGCAGTCGCTGCGGACCTCAGCAACAAACATGATGATGAACACGACCGATGCCGTACTGCCCGGAACAAGCCGCCTGGATGGTCCCGAATGGTTTCGCCGCATGGACCGCAATCAGGACGGCGACGTTTCGTCTCGCGAGTTTCCGGGAACTCGTGCGATGTTCGAACAGCTCGACAAGAACGCCGACGGTCTGGTGAGCGCCGACGAAGCCGATCTGGCCAGCGGATCTTAGCGGCTCTTCGCTGACTGCCTGGCAGCCGGCCGCTCACGGACCCGACAGATCACCGTCGGGATTCTCGCTCTCTTCGTCGCCTTCGCCGTCCTTCTTCGGCTTCGGAAACTTGTCCGCATGGATCTTCCGGATCGGATCTCCGGGGTTTGCCAGAGGCAGTTTGCCCTTCATCACAACCTTATCCGGCGGCAGACATTCTCTTTCGTTGCACGCCTGAAACGCGACTTCGAATTCCAATTCCGCCTTCTCCGCAGTTTCGGCCGCATCGATCTCCAGCAGTCCGTAGACGATCACATGGCCGTCGTACACGTGGTACGGCTCATCAGACCCGATCACTTCCAGCTCCTTGTGCTTCGGGTATTTGATTCGAGTCAGCTTCACCTTCTGCTTCGTGGTCAGCTTGACGAGAGTCGGCTTCAGAAAGTCGGGTGACGACGGGTTGGAGTTAATGTGCCAGCCATCTTTGATCTGCAGTTCAAGCGCAATCAGGACCTTCTCGCCTCGCGGAAGCTTGTCGTACATCGGGTAAATCTTGACGGTCAGCGGTTTGAGCTTTTCATCCCGGTTGAACCCGCCAATCTGCGGAACCGCCGGAAGAACCGGGCGAAACGCGGTCTGTTCAATCGTCTCGTCGTGGTTTCCATCGTCCGCGACCGGCAGGTCATCGGCCGGTGTTTGGCCGGTAGCGCCCTCTTCCGCGACAGCCAATCGATAACGTGCAGCAACCAGAGGACGTGCCTGAGGCGTGATTGCCGGTCGCGTGGAGATCTGCGGCGCGGATGCTTCCGCAGCGGCTTGTTTTTCCGAATGTCGCAGCCAGTCATTCAAAGCTGCAGCCAGACCCGCAGTCGACGCCGGCGACTTTTCGATCATCGGTGCGAACCTCTGCAGCATGGATTCAGCGATGACTTCGGCGTCTGTCAGCGTTCCGGCATTAGTCAGCTTCAGCAGGTTGCGAATTGTCACGCTGTTGCCCGACGGGAACACAGAATCATAGACAGGGCTCGTGCGAGCGATCAGGTTTTCGTGATCGCTGGCCGTAAAGTAGAAGAGATGCAGGTCGGCGTCGTAGAAGCGACTGACCTGCTGTCCGGCGAGTTCCGTTGCTTCCTGCAGCCAGCGCGCTTCCCCAGTGGCGCGATGCAACTCCAGCAGGGCTGCGGTCAGAAATGCGTAGTCATCCAGGTAAGCCTGATATCTGGCTTCACCCGCTCGCCACGTTCGTTGCAGGTGGCCATTGTCGTCCCGCAGGTTCTTTAGCAGAAAGTCAGCGGCGGACGCGGCGGAGGCAATGTCCTGGTGTCGATCCAGCAGCCGGCCGCTTTCCGCCAGGGACTGGATCATCATTGCATTCCACGCGGTCAGAACCTTGTCATCCAGCAGTGGGCGTTCGCGCTTTGATCGCAATTCGAGGAGTTTTGACCTGCAGGTTTGAAGCCGAGCTTCCAGTTCCTCCGCCGGTATCCCGATTTCCTTCGCTACTGCGGCGATGTCCTGCGGCAGATGCAACACGAACCCGTGTTCGAAGGAGTTCGAGTCGTTCATCCCGTACACGCGACAAAACGGACCGGCGTCCTCCGCGCCGAGCGCTTCGGTGACTTCTTCCTTCGTCCAGACGTAGTACTTCCCTTCGATCGCATTGGTTTCCGCGTCCAGAGCGGAACTGAACGCTCCCTGCGGAGTCGTCATTTCGCGCCGGACGAAATCCGCGATCTCGACCGACACTGTCCGGAACAGCGGATCGTTGGTGACGGCGGCGGCTCGCGAATACACGCTCAGCAACTGTGCCTGGTCGTAGAGCATCTTTTCGAAGTGAGGCACGTGCCATCGCCGATCGGTGCTGTAGCGATGAAATCCTCCCGCCAGGTGATCGCGAATTCCGCCGCGAGCCATGCTGGTCAGCGAATGGTTCACAATCTTCAGCAGCGTCGGATCGTCCGTCTGTTCATAGATGTCCAGAAGCAGTTGCAGCCGCGGCACGTTGGGAAACCTCGCCCCATCCGGCTGCCGTGCGTCAAAATCGACACCGCCCCATTCGGGATCGTAGAGGCTGGTGATATCGTTGACGGCCGTCTGAACCAGTTTGTCATTCAGCGCCACAGATTCCACGTCGGCGGCGGGCAGACTCAGTCGTCTGACTTCCCCTGAGACCAGTTTTGCGGTCCGCTGCAGATCGGCCCGGCGCGTTCCCCAGAGTTCGGAAATTCGACCGGCAGCCGTCAGAAATCCCGTGCGACCGTCCGGAGTGTCTTCAGGAGGCAGGTAGGTAGCTCCGGCAATCGGATCGCCTTCGGGAGTCAGAAACAGCGACAGCGGCCACCCGCCGCCACCGCCGTTTCCGGCAAGTTGCTGATACACAAGCAATCCGGTCATGTAGATGTCGTCAACATCCGGCCGTTCCTCGCGGTCCACCTTGATGTTGACGAAGTGTTCGTTCATGAACTTCGCAATGCGTTCATTCGAGAACACCTTGCGTTCCATCACATGGCACCAGTAGCAACTGCTGTAGCCGATCGACAGGAAGATCGGCTTGTCTTCGCGCTTTGCACGTTCCAGAGCTTCCGGCCCCCACGGGTACCAGTCCACGGGGTTGTGGGCATGCAGCAGCAGATACGGGCTGGATTCGGCTGCGAGGCGGTTTGCGGGCCGGCTCGGATCATCCGCGCTGCAGATCATCGGAACCAGGAAAATCAGCAGGCTGAACAAAGTGCGGCTTGAGCCAAAGAAAGCTGATTCGGACATAGATGTCACCTGTTTAACTGGGCCCATGCTGTGGGAGGTCCGGCCCGTTCATCGTCTCACGCGTGCATCGCTGCTTCGAACAGAAGACGAATCGGCAATTCTAACGCTGAGGGTCGCATCATACACAACCTGCGCATCCTCAACGATCACTTCCGCTCGTTTTCGACACTTGTGAATTCGCCTTTCGGGAAGTCCCGCTCCCGGAACATGCAAGTGGACTCCTGGTGCCTTCACGCACAGATCTCACGAATCTGCCCAGTTGCCGCAGTTTCACGCCGGACGCGCGTGCGTGCGGGTCTTCGTTCGCTCGATGTGACCGTTCCTGAGCCTGAGTTTGTCGGTTCCGCGGACTGCGGATTGAAAGGCGGCTTCTTCAGTGCGCGCTGTGTGTGCCGCGCCGCAGCGGTTCGCCAGCGGCTGACCGCAATGGACATCGTGCTTCGCTGGAGAATCTTGGTCGCGGGGATTCCTGAACACTGCGGTCGCGCCGGCGGTCACACTCGACTGAGCGGTTTGAACCGTCCGCCGGCGGGAGCATCGGCTGCGTCGCCGAGACGTTCGCGGCGCTGCTGTTCGTAAATGCGATAATTGCCTTCGCACCAGACGACGCGACCGTCACCTTCAAACGCCAGGATGTGCGTGGCGATGCGGTCCAGAAACCAGCGATCGTGGCTGACAACCACAGCGCAGCCGCCGAAATTCGACAGGCCTTCTTCCAGAGCTCGCAGCGTGTCGACGTCCAGGTCGTTGGTCGGTTCGTCCAGCAGCAGCAGGTTGCCGCCGGATCGAAGCAGCTTGGCAAGATGAACGCGGTTGCGTTCTCCTCCGGACAGGTTGCCGACGAACTTCTGCTGATCGGAGCCTTTGAAGTTGAAACGTCCGCAATAGCTGCGGGCGTGAATCTTCGCCTTTCCGACTTCCAGCGTATCGTGACCGCCGGAGATCTCCTGATACACGGTCTTCTTCGCATCCAGGGCATCGCGGGACTGGTCGACATACGAAAGAGAAACCGTTTCCCCGATCGTCAGAGTACCGGCGTCCGGCTGTTCCTGACCCATGATCATGCGGAACAGCGTCGTCTTGCCGGCACCGTTGGGTCCGATCACTCCCACGATTCCTCCCGGCGGCAGATCGAAATTCATGTCTTCGAACAGCAGCCGATCGCCGAACGACTTCTTCAGGTTCTTTGCCACAACAACCTGCTGGCCCAGCGGGCGCGACGTCGGGATTTGAATCTGAGCGGCTTCTTCGCGGGCATCATATTCGCGTGCCGCCAGTTCCTTGTACCGATCCAGTCGTGCCTTGTTCTTGGACGAACGGGCTTTCGGCGACATCCTCACCCATTCCAGTTCGCGCTTCAGTTCCTTCTGACGCCGGCTTTCAGAACGTTCTTCCTGAGCCAGCCGCTTCTGCTTCTGTTCGAGCCACGATGTGTAATTGCCTTCAAACGGAATGCCGCGGCCGCGATCCATCTCCAGAATCCAGCCGGCGACGTTGTCCAGAAAATAGCGGTCGTGAGTCACCGCCACGACGGTTCCCGGAAAACTGTCCAGAAACTTTTCCAGCCACGCGATCGACGACGCGTCCAGATGGTTGGTCGGTTCGTCCAGCAGCAGAATGTCGGGATTCATCAGCAGCAACTGGCACAGGGCGACTCGGCGTTTTTCGCCTCCGGACAGCGTTTCGACGATGGCATCCGCGGACGGAAGCTGCATCGCGTCGGCAGCGATTTCCAGAGTGCGGTCCAGTTCCCACAGGTTGGCCGCGTCGATCTGATCCTGAACTCTGGCCTGTTCGTCCAGCAGTTTCTCCATTTGCTCCGGCGTCATGTCTTCACCGAGCTGCATGCTGATTGCGTTGAATCGATCCAGAATGGCCCGCGAATCGGCGACGGCTTCTTCAACACATTCACCGACCGTCTTCCTGGGATCGAGCCGGGGTTCCTGCGGAAAGTAGCCGATCCGGATGCCCTTCGCGGGACGCACCGTGCCCATGAAGTCCTTGTCTTCGCCGGCCATGATCTTCAGCAGCGTACTCTTACCGGACCCGTTGATGCCCAGCACACCGATCTTCGCGCCGGGGTAGAACGCCAGCCAGATGTCGGACAACACCTCTTTCTCGTCATAAATGCGAGTGAGGTGTTCGATCGTCATGATGTATTGTTCAGCCATGCTTTTTGCTTGCCGCGTACGTTCGGCTCAGTTCAGCGAAGAGTTGTTGAAGAAATTCCAGTGCCTGCGGGTAGACGTTCGCGTCCGAACTGGCTCGCGGCCCGGCCACGTTGAGGACGCGAATTCTATTGCGGCGAACCCAGTCGACAACTGACGGAATGTGATCGCAGCCGGAAATCGTTTCGGAAAGCAGAGTGCGCTGCGTCGGCGGCAGAAGGTGAATCACCAGCAGCGGCTTTTCCAGTTTCCGAGCGACGTCGATGGTCAGTCGCGTGCCGCTGCTGATGTCATCCAGCACGACGACCAGTGTTCCGTCCGCATCGCGAACGTTCCATTCCGTACGGACAGCGTACGATCGGGCGGCCGTTTCCAGCAGCGGGTATTCGACGGGAACACGTCCGTCTTCCGCCCGGCGTCCGCGGGGACACCAGCCGCCGATGTCGATTTCGGCGGCGATCGCGGCATCCAGCGCGGCTCGGTCGACTCCTGTCTGTCCACCGGAAATCACGCGTGAGACCGCGACCGGCTTTCTGCGGCGCGGCGTCTGCTGTTTCGCCATTTACGAACGTCCCTGACTGCTGCTGTCCTTCGTGGTCGTTGACACAGCCAGTCTATCGAAACATGAAACTCGGCGAAATCCGTCGGAACTGCACAACACGTCGTTCATTCGCGGGACACAGGTTCGCGGCCCGCTGCAATCAGTGACTGGACGCCGGTCCAAAAACATCAAATCTGAAAGTCCGGCCACGACGCGTCGTCGCGCGACTTTCGCTTCTCAGACGGTGCGCGATATCGTCGCAGGCGCTGGAAGATCCGGTGAACGAGGATTCCCCACAAGACGGGCAGTACGACGCAGCCGGCGACGAACCAGATGGACACCAATGGCTCTGCCGCGACCGGCTCACCGGGCGCAGTCGGTGGCGTTTGCGACTCGGTCAGGCTGGCGGAGTCAGCAGGCGGTGCTGTATCGAGCGACAACAAGGGATCAACGCTTCAGCGAACATTCCGAAGACGAACGGTGATCGCCGGGTTGTAGGCCACGCGACAGCAAATGAACAGAAGGCCGGACGCTGAATTCTCCGGCAGTCACGCGTTTGGAATTCACGAGGCAATCCGAAGGGACATCTTCCGCATGTCCTGAACGCGGTAAAGTGGTCGGCCGCGTTTGTCCTGCAGACTGACGTCAACCTGACCGCGCACATCCACAGCATCGCCGCTTCGCAGACCCTGCAATTGGTGCGGCTGGACCAGCAGATTCAGATCGCCGTGGTAACGGTCGGATTCGGTCAGACTGTAGGTCACGCTCCACTGACGCGACGCTTCGTCAAACCTGAGAATCCCGCGCAGCCAGCGGTAGTTGTCTTCGTCAAACCCGAACTGCGGCACGATGCGCCGAGTCGAAACGGACGTCACAGTGACTCCGCCAGCTTCGTTCAGCGGCTGGCTGCCTGGATGCAGTTCTGTCGTCGGGCCGAGATCGCTGTCGAACATGTTGCCGTTCGGATTGACTTCCCTGGGATTCGGAACTCCGCCTTCTGAATCATTCCGCTGGTAAAACTGTCCATCGCCGCCGTTCGTGCCGGGAGACGGCTGCCATGTGTCCGTGGCGTCTTCATAGGTGTTCGTTCCGGGGCTGGAAGGTTCGTATGGCGGCGCATTGCTTTCCGGGATGTACAAAGTGCCTGGTGCCGACGGCGCCAGATTCTGCGGCGGCGCGTACATCGGCTGAGCTCCATACGGACCGCGCGGATACATATACGGGTTGTAGCAACCGGCAACCGGCAGCACGCAGGCAGCGATCATCAGAACCACGGCACCCGGCAGGGAGGTTTGACGTGGAGACATGGGTGGCTCCCGTGAAGACGGGGACGATGCGCCCCGCAGGCAGGTACAGGTGACGGGAAATCAGCGTATTCCGAAGCAGACAGCAGTCAGCCGTTCGGATTTCCGGGCTGATTCAGGCGAAACCACGGCCGGCTGGCAGCAGTCAGGCATTCAGACAGGAAGAGGGGGAATGTTCTGCCGTTCCGTTTCATGATTCGGCAGGATCTGCGCGGGATGTACCTGATCCCGAATTCTGTGTCCAGACCGGTTTGACCGTCGTCACGCGCACGTTTGTCGCCGGTCCGGCGTCCGGGCGAACGACCCTTCAGCGCAAGTCGGCGGTGGCGCAGATGGATTCGGCGGTTGGCCGCGATCGCCGTTCGAAACAATCGGCCGTGGCAATTGTCCGGAAGCAGCGGCGGAGTGAGTCTTATCGACCTTGCTGTCCGGCGGCTGCATCGCTGGCTTCAGTCGATGCCGAGGTTGCGTTCGATGTTTCGAGCGTCCTCGGACATCACCAGGTTCTGCCACCAGCGGTCCGGGTCGCGTTCGCGAGGAAGTTCAGCGCGGCCTTCGTCGCCGACGAAACCCCATTCGTCCGGCTGATCGTCCACATCGGCGGGTTCGTCAAATGGACGAGGACGAAACATCCTCATCGTCTGGCTCATCGCGTCGCGGCCCGATTCAAAGACCGCACAACCGGTTGACGCGCTTAGCAAAACTGCAACGATTCCTGTCACATACACGCGTTTCATGGTCGAAATCCGGTTGTCTGGTCTGTCAGTCAGAAGAATGTCTCCGTTCGGACGACAAGTGTCACCCATCGACGAAAGCGCGCCCAGATTGAAGAAGGGGTTCTGATGCCGTCACTGGATGTTCTGGTCGTGGCACCGCATCCGGATGATGCCGAAATCAGCGTAGGCGGCATTATTGCTGTCTCTCGACGGCAGAATCTGCGAGTTGGCGTGCTGGATCTGACCTCCGGCGAGCCGACGCCGCACGGCACCCCGGAACGTCGAGCCCGGGAAACCGCCGAAGCAACTGCGGTGCTGGACCTTTCCTGGCGACGTAACCTGGATCTTCCAAACCGCAGCCTCCAGCCCACCCTGGAAGCTCGCCGCCGCATCGCGGAAGTCTTTCGGGAAACACAGCCTCGCATCATCCTGGCCCCGTATTGGCAGGACGCCCATCCCGACCATGTTGCAGCCAGCAGCCTTTGCGACGAAGCCAGGTTCTGGGCGAAACTCAGCCGCTCCGACCTTGCCGGAGATCCCTTCTGGCCGTCAACGCTGCTGCACTATTTCAGCATCCACCTGCGGATTCACCCGGCCGCGTCTGTCGTCGTCGACATTTCGGGGCAGATCGAAGCCAAGATGCAGGCCGTGACCGCCTACCGCAGCCAGTTGATTGAAGGCCGCCCGGATCAGCATCCAACCGCCATCGACGATATCCGCGACAGAGCTCGTTACTGGGGCTGGACCATCGGCCGAAGCTACGCAGAACCATTGCTGAATCGCGAACAAATCGGCGTCGCGTCGCTTCAAAGTCTGTTGTAGCTGGACAGCACCCGGTTTTCCTCAACGTCAGCTTGTAGCGCCATCGCGACCTGTGCCGTTTGATTTCACATGCGGCCATCACTACGCTCCGCGCTGGTTCTTGAAATTCCTTCCGGGCAGCAACTTTGTCTGCTCACATCGGCGGCGCCGGACGTAGGCACCAGCGTCTGGTGCGAAACTGTACCATCCATTTCGTGGAGACGACTGTGAAGAAAATTGTCGCGATCGCAATTCTGCTTTCAGGATCGGCGTGTGCCGGAAATGAATTTAAGGACGTCAGACAGGAATCTCTCAACGTCAGCACGGAGCGCGCTTTTGAAAATCTGATCTTCGAACGTCCGATCGTCGTGACTCACGCCGGCGATGGTACCAATCGACTGTTTGTCGCCGAACAGGAAGGCACCATCAAAGTCATTCCCGGCGATCAGGATGTCGAGGAAGCAGACGTGTTCCTCAATATCCGAAAGAAGGTCGTCTACAAGGACAACCAGAACGAAGAAGGCCTGCTGGGTTTTGCATTCCATCCGAAATACAGCCAGAACGGCGAGTTCTTCCTGTACTACACAACCACGGACGCGGAACACACCTCCGTGATCTCGCGATTCCGAGTCTCAAAGGATGACCCCAATAAAGCCGACCCTGCCTCCGAAGAAGAAATCATGAGAATCCCGCAGCCGTTCTGGAATCACAACGGCGGCACCATCGTCTTTGGACCTGACGGGTACCTGTACGTGGGTCTCGGCGACGGCGGACTCGCCAACGATCCACAGGGCAACGGACAGAATCTGCTCACGCTGCTCGGTTCCATCCTGCGGATCGATGTTGACCACAAAGCCGATGGCAAAAACTACGCCATCCCCAAAGACAATCCGTTCATCGGAAAGCAGGTGCCCGCCGGACGTCAGGGGGAAACCAGACCTGCGCGACCGGAAATCTATGCCTATGGCCTGCGAAATGTCTGGCGAATGGCGTTCGACCGTGAAACCGGCAGGCTGTGGGCCGGCGATGTGGGACAAAACCTGTGGGAAGAAATCAACATCATCGAAAAGGGCGGCAACTACGGCTGGAATACCAGGGAAGCCACTCACTGGTTCCATCCCGACGGCAATGATGTCAATCGCACCGACCTGATTGATCCGATCTGGGAATACCACCACGATGTTGGCAAGTCCATCACCGGAGGCACCGTCTATCGCGGGCAGCGGGTCCCGGAACTATCGGGAAAGTATGTCTACGCCGACTATGTCACCGGCCGGTTCTGGGCACTGGAATATGATGAAAAGAGCGGGAAGGCAGTTGCCAATTATTCGCTGAAATCGCCGGGTGATCCGCTGCCTGTGATGAGTTTCGGCGAAGATGAAAAAGGTGACGTCTACTTCACAACGCCGTTCGGACAGTTGTACCGGTTCAAGTCGGGCAACGAATGATTCCTCACACCACGGTTCACGATGTCGCTGCTCCTTGAAAATGTCCGCAAGGCCTACCGCGAACCGGACGGCAACCGACTGCCGGTACTGGGTATCGAGCGGTACGAACTGACCCGCGGCGAACAGGCCGCGCTGGTGGGTTCCAGCGGTGGCGGCAAGACAACTCTGCTGAACGTGATCTCCGGGATTCTGCTGCCGGATGCAGGAAAGGTTGTTGTGGACGGCAGAGACATTTCTCGCCTGCCCGAAGTTGTCAGAGATCGCTTTCGGGCGGCGAAGATCGGATTTGTGTTCCAGACTTTTAACCTGCTGCCGGCGTTTTCCGCGCTGGAGAATGTTCTGCTGGGAATGTCTTTTTCCGGCCGCGGCGTCGACAGGGCGTTCGCGGTTTCCCTGCTGGAACGAGTCGGCCTGAAGAATCGTCTGCACCATCTTCCGCAGAGAATGTCCGTCGGCGAACAGCAGCGGGTTTCCGTCGCGCGGGCCATGGCAAACAAGCCCGTCCTGCTGCTGGCAGACGAACCGACCGCGAATGTCGATCCGGCCAATCAGGAACTGATCCTGAATCTGATCCGGGACACCTGCCGCGAAAACAGCGTTTCTCTGCTGATGGTAACGCATGCCATGGAAGTCGCCACCACCTTCGACCGGGTCGACCGCCTGGCCGACTTCAATAAGCCGGAAACGTCAGTTCCGGGAGTCACCGCATGAACCTGCTGACGATTGCCTGGAAAAGTGTGAAGCAAAGAAAGCTGGCGTCGCTGCTGACCGCGCTTAGCGTTGCACTGGGCGTCATGGCGATGGTGATCGTGCTGGTGTTCGCCAGCGCTGTTGACGGCAGCTTCAATCAGCGCGCGATCGGCTGGGACCTGATTATCGGGCCGCAGGGCAGTGAGCAGCAACTTGTGCTCAGCGCCGTGTATCGGATCCAGGGAGCAATCGGCAACCTGCCGTATGCCTACTGGGACGAAATCAAATCCGATCGACGCGTTGTCGCAGCCGTGCCGCTGGCATTCGGCGACGCGACGGAGCAGGGAGCGTTCCCGATTGTCGGCACGACGGGCGAGTATTTTCAGCATGACTACATGCCCGACACTCCCTTTCAGATCCGCGGCAAGCGAATCAACGGCCTGTACGATGCGATCATTGGCTCGGAAGTTGCGCGCGTCAATAACTGGGACGTCGGCACACAGTTTCAGATCCAGCATGGCGGCGGTGACAAGCATATTCACGATGACAAATTCACCGTCGTGGCGGTCATCAGACAGACGGGCACGCCGAATGATCGAACTGTCTTCATCAACCTGGAAGGTTTTCTGGCTCTGGACGGACATTCCAAACCGGTCGACGAGGTCCGTGACCGGATCCAGAAGTTCTATGCCGAAGATCCGACGCGCCGGGATGCGCTGCTCGCGCAACTGGACGACTATCGCGAGCATCTCGCGGAGGACGAAGCTGCCGGAGTCGACCACGGCCATGCTCATCATCACGAAACGCCCGAAGCCATGAAGGAAGTAACGGCGATTCTGGTAAAGATGCGGTCTCAGTTTGATACGGTCAGCTTCAACGCACAAATCAACGACGGATTCCGCGCGATGTCCGTCAACCCCATCATTCCCATCAGGCGGCTGATGGTGAATCTAGTGGGACCGATTCGAAACATTCTGATGGCGCTTACGGCGATGATCATCCTTGTCTCCGGGGTCAGTATCTTCGTGAGCATCTACAACAGCATGTCCGATCGTCGTCGAGAGATCGGCATCATGCGCGCTCTGGGTGCTCGCCGAGGCAGCGTGTTCGGAATCGTGCTGGCGGAATCCGCTGTGTTGTGCGTCTTCGGCGGTGTTGCCGGCTGGCTCGCTGGTCACGGGCTGGCGGTCGTGCTGGCTCCGTATGCCAGCACGCGTACCGGATTGCTGCTAAATCGATGGGCCGTCAATCCCTGGGAAGCCGTGCTGTTTCCGGTGTTGCTGGTGCTGGCGGTGTTGGTTGGCTTTCTGCCAGCGATGACCGCATACCGCACGAATGTCGCCGACGCACTGGGCAGTTGACTTCAGAAAAACCGGCAAAGACTGCCGCGGCGGGGCTCGTGTTGTCGTAAGTGCCTTTACTCAAAGCCGTTACAGCCAGCACCGACCCCCGACACGCTATTGACCATAAGTCGCCCGCGGACCTACACTGCCGCGCGTCGAAATCGGCCGGCAGCGCCGCCGTTTCGCGTCCCTTTCATCCTGCCAAAGACAGCCGTCTGTCGCTCCTGCGTCGGCTGCCAGCGCAAGTTCCCCTCTCCAATCCCTCCGCACGCTCCCGCCGCTTCTCTCAACCGTTCGGTCTTCAAATGCTGTTTGCGTCTCGCGTTCGGCGGTCCGCATGCATGGTGGTCATTTGGCTGGCCATCGTCTGTGGGTTTCTGCGCGCGGAAGATCCTGCAGTACTGCCGGTGCAGACCAACACGCAGTCGCCGGTGCGAATTACCGCTTATGTCGAAGAAGTCTGGGACTGGGGTGATGCAACCGTCCATGCATTTCGCGGCGGTGCGGACCTGGTTCACGGCGAAACAGCCCTGAGCGCTCAGAGCATTGTCGTCGTCGATGACAGCACAGCCGCGGGTCACCGGCTGCTGGTTTATGCCGAAGACAGCAGTTCACGGGCGGTACGATATCAGGACGCCGACGGTGTACAGAATTCCGCGATGCGACTGATCGAACTGCAGTCCCGGCAGGCTCCGGAAACGGTCTCACGGCAGCGTTCGTCCATTCGGCAGCCGAACGAACTGATGCGGCGGGCGCTCGAACGGCTTTATCCCGAGAGATTCCCGAAAACGTCGACGGTCAGCCTGCAGGTTGGGCAGGAACTATTCGTTCCTCCGCAGCAGCCCAGCAGCGGTTTTCAAACGCCCGGCTCGGCAACCCGCCGAATTCAGGTACGACCGCGATCCGCGACACCGCTGCAGTTCCAGACGTTTCCCTCGCGCGACACGATTCCGGAAGAGCAGGTTTACGTGATCACCGGCGGAGTCAATCTGCTGATCGATGATGTCACTCTTGACGTCGAAGGGCAGACGGTTCGGCTGGGAGTCATTGATCTGTCAGCAGACCGCATTGTGATCTGGACGCCGGCTCGCGAAGCCGACGGACTCGAATCAGGCGTGTCCGTGGTTCAGCCCTCCGGCACCCGGTTTCAGGTCTATCTGGAAGGCAACATCCTGATTCGGCAGAACGCGAACACAGTCACTGCTACTCACGCATTCTTTGACGCAACCAGCGACCGGGCACTGCTGCTGAATGCCGAACTGCGTGCCCAGGTACCGGAAACCGGGGCAGAGTTCCGAGTAAAGGCGGAGCGGCTGCGGCAGCTTTCCGCCGATCGCTTTCACGCTCAGAATGCCTGGACGACGACAAGTCCGTATGGAAAACCTGGGTACCGAATTCAGGCGTCCGACATCTTTGTCGAACCCGGCGCTTCGACTCCGTGGACCTGGACGAATCCGACAACCGGTCGTGTCGATGTCGGACAGCCGACCTGGATCACAGCGCTGAACACGAAATTCATGGTGGGTGATGTACCACTGCTGTACCTGCCGAAGGTCAGCGGACCGGCCGAAGATCCCAACATCCCGATTCGACGCGCGGCGGTTCGTCATGACCGCATCTTCGGCTACCAGATCAAGACCGTCTGGAATCTGACAAAGATCCTGGGCTCGAACGCACCACAGGGCATGCAGTGGGATCTGCTGGCTGACTATCTGTCCAGGCGCGGACCGGGAGTCGGCACGGCTGCCCGCTACAACGTGGCCACAATCACTGGCTCCATACTGGGTGACGGCACAATCTACTACCAATACGACGACGGTTTCGACAACCTGGGTCTCGACCGGCGGAAGCTGGCTCCGGCGGACAGGAACCGGGGCGAGATCACGTGGAAGCACCGCCAGCGATTCGCAGACAATGCTTCACTGTTCGGAGAAATCGGATTTCTGTCCGATCGAAACTACCTGGAACAGTATCACGAGATCCGCTTCGATGAAGAAAAGGACGTTGAGACAATCCTTGGAGTGCGAAAGGACAACGGCGCATTCAGCGGAACCGCGTGGCTGCAGCCTTCGCTGTATGACTTCGACACAGTCACGGAATGGCTGCCGCGAGCCGACCTGTACAGCTTTTCGCAGCCCGTCCTGGGCGGACTGGCATATTGGAGTTCCCACTCCAGTGCCGGCTATGCTCACCTGAACCCCGCCACGCCACCCACCGACCTGACCGATCCATTTACGGCGCTGGGCATGCCCTACGTTCGCGACGCCGAGGGAATTGTCGCGATGACGCGCCACCGGATCGACGCGCCGTTCATGCTGGGACCGATCAACATCAATCCATATGTGATGGGCGAAGCCGCTTTCTGGGACGAAGGGCTGACTGCTCAGGACGTTGACCGGTACGTCGTCAACGCCGGCGCAAAGGCTCAGATTTCCGCAACAAAACTGATGCCGTTTGTACGCAGCGATGTCTTCAACCTTAACGGACTGGCTCACAAGACCGAAAACTCCGTCGAATACTCCTTCGTCGATGCGTCGCGGAACCTGTCGGAAATCGCGCAGTACAATCAGATCGACGAAAACGCACAGGAGCGATTTCGGTACCGCTACACGACGCAGATATTTCCCGGACTGATTCCCGCGGAATTCGATCCCCGGTTTTACGCTGTTCGAACCGGTGCAGGGCTGTGGACCAGCGCTCCGTATCATGAACTTGTCGAGGATCAGCAGGTCATCCGGCTTCGGTCGCGCAACCGCCTGCAGACCAAAGTCGGACCGCCCGACAATCCGCGGATTCGTGACTGGATGATCTGGGAGGCCGGACTGTCGTACTTCCTGGACCCGAACCAGAGCAACTTCGGCGAGGACATCGGACTGCTGTATGGCAACTATCGATGGAACGTCAACGACCGCACAAGCCTGCTGACCGATGGAGTGTTCGACCTGTTCGAGAATGCACAGAACTACTGGAACGTAGGTGTCCTGAGCCAGAGAAGTACACGCGGCAGCGCATATGTGTCCTACCGCCACGTGGAGGCGCAGAACTATTTCAGAAGTGAAATCCTGACCGCCAGCTACAGCTATCAAATGAGTCCCAAGTGGGTTTCCACAGCGACCTACGCCTATGATGTGGCCGAATCACGTTCGCGAGGGTCGTCACTGACGCTCAGCCGTGTGGGGCTGGACTTCATTCTGCACTTCGGCCTGGGCTTCGACACGAGCAAGAACAATGTCGGCGTCGCGGTTTCGCTGGAACCGCGATTCGGCCCGCCGTCGCCGACGAATCTGAGCTACCTGCTGGGGCTGCAGGGACCATACTGACGGAACGGCACAGCGTGATTCGGAACGCAGCGATCGCGTTCAACATCGCTCACAGCGCGGTGACAGTTTCAATCCCCAGCTTGCCCTGCACGGTGCGGCTGAGCGTTTCCCGGACGACTTCGATTGGAATGCGGTCATAGATCTGCTGGAAGAAGCCTTCCACGATCATGTGCATCGCTTCCTTCTCGCGGATGCCGCGACTTTCGGCGTAGAAGATCTGTTCTCTGTCGACTCGCCCGGTGGTGGCACCGTGAGTGCATCGCACATCATCGGCCTCGATCTGCAGACCGGGAATGCTGTCGCAGCGGGCATCCCGGCTGAGCATCAGTGCGTCACTGCGCTGGTAGCCGTCAGTTTTCTGTGCCGCCGGATCGACTTTGATCATTCCCCTCCAGATTACGCGGGATTCGTCCCGCAGCACTTCCTTATACAGCAGGTCACTGTGCGTCCCCTGTTGTCGATGGTGCTGCTGTGTGTAATAGCTGATCTTCTGCCGATCGCTGGTGAATGTTACTCCGTTGACTTCCGCACTGGCTGCCCGGCCGTTCAGATTCACGTCCTGGTGGATGTGGCTGAGTCTGCTGCCGAGGCCAACGACGGTCCACTGCAGCGAACCGTTGCTGTCCACGTTGCCAGCCTGGTGAGCGAGATGCCAGGTCTTTTGATTCCAGTTCTGCAGCTGAACATAGCGCAGGTTGGCGTTTTTCCCGACAATCAGTTCCACACATCCGACATGCAGGCCGGCAGTGCTGTCACTGGCCGACGTTGTCTCTTCCAGCAATGTCGCCCGGGAATCGTCCTCCAGAATAACAAGCGTGTGGCTGAACTCCGCGACTCCATTCGTACCGTGAGCGATCAGGCTGTGCAGCGGCAGCAGCAGTTCGACGCCGGCAGGAACGTACAACAGCGTACCACTGGTCCAGAAGGCGGCGTGCCACGCGGAAAAGCGGTCGCAGTCCGGCCGGACGGCCTGCTTCATAAAGTAAGGCTCAAGAAGTTCACGATGCTCCGTCAATAGTGTCTGCAGATCACCAAACAGCACACCGCTGGCCGCGATTTCTTCGGACGCACCGGATCGCACAAATTCACCGTCCATATGAACGATGCTGCCGCCGTACTCAGTCTCATCCGCCAGAAGCGTATTAATTCCGGATTCATCGGCGACAGTCCTGACCGGCCGAAACTTCGACGCATTGAACGTCCGCAGATCCACGCGTTTGAATTCTTCCGGATCCAGTTCCCGTTCCAGCATTTCCTGATAGACGGTGAACGCTTCCCGACGGGCATCCGTGATCCACCCCGCTTCATCGCGCGCCGCCAGAAACTCCTCGAATACTTCGCGGCTGAACCCGACACGGTCGAAATTAACTGCTGCGACTGCCATGACTATCCCACCGACCCTTCCATCTGCAGTTCGATCAGCCGGTTCATTTCCACCGCGTATTCCATGGGAAGTTCCTTGACCAGCGGTTCAATGAAACCGGTCACAATCATGGCACTCGCTTCGGCTTCCGTCAGACCGCGACTCATCAGGTAGAACAACTGCTCCTCCGCGATCTTGCTGACGCTGGCTTCGTGTTCGATGGCCACGTCCTGTTCTTCCACTTCGATGTAGGGATACGTGTCGCTCTTGCTGGCCGGATCCAGAATCAGGGCATCGCAAACCACGTTGCTTTTGCTGTGGTGGGCACCGTCTTCCACTTTCACAAGCCCGCGATAACTGCTGCGGCCGCCGTCCTTGCTGATGCTCTTGCTGATAATGCGGCTGCTGGTATACGGAGCACAATGGACCATTTTCGCTCCGGCGTCCTGGTGCTGATTCCTGCCGGCAAACGCGATTGAAAGTGTCTCACCGCGAGCCCCCGGTTCCATCAGATAGATCGCGGGATACTTCATCGTCAGCTTGCTGCCCAGATTCCCGTCGACCCACTCCATCAGAGAATCGCCGTAGGCCATCGCCCGTTTGGTAACGAGGTTGTAGACGTTGGCGGACCAGTTCTGAATGGTCGTATAGCGGAACCGTCCGCCGCGTTTGACAATGATCTCGACAACGGCACTGTGGAGACTGTCGCTGCTGTAAGTCGGAGCCGTGCAGCCTTCGACGTAGTGAGCCGAAGCGCCTTCATCGACAATGATCAGTGTCCGTTCAAACTGCCCCATGTTCTGGCTGTTGATACGGAAATAGGCCTGCAGCGGAAACTCAATGCTGACGCCCGGCGGCACGTAGATGAATGACCCGCCGGACCAGACCGCGCTGTTCAGTGCGGCGAACTTGTTGTCTTCCGGGGGAATGATCGTCGCGAAGTATTCGCGAAAGATCTCGGGATGGTCGCGCAGTGCGGAGTCAGTGTCGGTAAACAAGACACCCTGTTTCGACAATTCCTCCAGCAGGCTGCCGTACACGACCTCCGATTCGTACTGAGCCTTAACGCCGGCCAGGTACTTCTTTTCAGCTTCCGGAATTCCCAGACGGTCATAAGTCTTGCGAATATCTTCGGGAACGTCATCCCAGCTTCGGCCCTGTTCCCTGGCGGCCTTCATGTAGTAATAGATGTCGTCAAACTTCAGATCACTCATGTCACCGCCCCACGTCGGCATCGGGCGGGATTCGAAGATCTCCAGAGAACGCAGCCGGAATTGGCGCATCCACGCCGGCTCGTTTTTCATCTCGGAAATCTGGCCGACGATTTCTGCATCAAGTCCTTTGCGGCTTTTGAACGCGTAGTTGTCGGTGGAATCGTGAAAGCCGTATTGGTATTCACCAACTCCCACGTCGCCTTTTGATGGTGCGTCAACAGACATGGCGGTGCTCAGTTTCGTCAGGGCGTAGGTTCAGAAGACGGCGGATCGCAGTGAGACGATCTCCGGAGAATGCGTCACCGGTCACACGGCAGCGGCGGCAGTTTTCGCCGTCTCGGCGGCAGCATCCGGATGTCGCTCCCGAACGGTTGCGTAACCGTTGGCATGAAGTTCATGGGCAAGGTCTGCGCCGCCGGTTTCCACAATGCGGCCACCCAGCATGACGTGAGTGAACTTCGGCGGATTAAATTCCAGCAGGCGTTCATGATGCGTAATAATCAACACGCCCATGTCCGGCCCGGACAGCTTGGATAGTCCTTCGCTGACAACCCGCACGGCGTCGCTGTCCAGACCACTGTCGGTTTCATCCAGAATGGCAAACTTCGGTTTCAGCATTGCCATCTGCAGGATTTCCATCCGCTTCTTTTCTCCTCCGGAGAATCCGTCGTTCAGATAGCGGCGGGCGAATTCCCTGTCCATGTTCAGTTCGTCCATGCGGTCGCGAATTTCTTTGCGGAACTCCCGCATGGGAATCAGCCCCTCACCTTCGCGGCGATCCGGATTGCGAACATTGCTGACGGCATGGCGAATGAAGTCAGCCACCTTGACGCCGGGAATCACGACCGGATACTGAAACGCCAGAAACAGCCCCATACGCGCACGTTCGTCGGCGGAGAACTCGGTGATGTTCGTTCCGTCGATTTCGACGGATCCGCCTGTAACCGCGTAGTTCGGATGTCCCGCCAGAGCGTAGGCCAGAGTGCTCTTGCCGGACCCGTTGGGCCCCATCAGCGCGTGAATTTCTCCGGGCCGGATTTCCATGTTCACGCCCTTCAGAATCGGCGTGTCAGCCACGGAAACATGCAGATCAGTGATTTTGAGCAGGCTGCTCATACAAACCGGTTCCCTTCCATCAGACTTGTCACAACGACCGTTGGCGCTTGCGAATCAGACGTTCAGCGCCGAGTAGCCCGTGTGATGTGGTACGGGCAACTGAGTTTCCCCGCGAGTCACCCTGCGGGCCTTGATCTTGTCCTGAATTCTCATCAGGCCTTCCAGCAGTGCTTCCGGCCGCGGAGGACATCCGGGGACGTAAACATCAACAGGAACCACCAGATCGACTCCCTTCACGACGTGATACCCGTACTTGAAATACGGCCCGCCGCCGACGGTGCAGGCTCCCATAGCAATCACGTACTTGGGATCCGGCATCTGTTCGTACAAACGTCGGACGCGACTGGCCATTTTGAATGTCACTGTTCCGGCGACGATCATCAGGTCGGCCTGACGAGGCGTCGCACGGAACGCACCGGCACCGAATCGATCGATGTCGTATTTACTGGCCCCTGTCGCCATCATTTCAATGGCACAGCACGCGAGCCCGAACGTCATTGGCCAAATGCTGGACTGCTGGCCCCAGTTCATGGCCTGCTCAATCGTTGTGGTAATGACGTTTTCTTCGAATCGTCCTTCAACCCATGTCATGCCGTTGGATCCTTGAGCGGAATGCGAATTCTGCGAAACCGGGCGGAACGCGCGAACCCAGTGACGAAAAGGCTGGCAGACGTCGCTGTCGCAGAAAAAATCGAACCGCAAACTCTATCAACACAACAACTTGTTTCAATCTTACCGCCCCGGTTCCGGTCGCTGGGGATCGCGGCCCGGAAGACGGGAAAGTCTCGTTCGACGTCAGCACGACGCCACTCCGTCAACCGCACTACACGGCCTCCGTCTGCACCTCGAACTCACAACAGTGATGGCCGTCACGGCACCGATGTTTGAATCGCACCGGAGCCCCCAGGACCTGTTCCAGCACCTGCCTCTCCACCTGGCAGATGGCCTCATCCACATCCGCCAGCAAAGGAAATGGGCAGTTGGTTTCCCGAAGGATGGGCAGAGATGTCGAATGGTCACTCTCCACGTTGAAACCGCTGGATTTCATCTCACCCGCAAGCTCGTCCAGGCGAACATCGATGGATTCTGTGTCTGTTAAACGCCGCCGAAACCGGTCGGCGAGCCTGTCTCTGACTTCTGAAAACAGCTGCTGCCGAATGGCTGAATCGTCGATTCCCGCAATCGTCTTCCACAGGACAACCGCAAGCTCCCGGTAGTCTTCACCCAGCGAATGCAGGCCCTTCGCCGTGACCTGATAGATATTTCTGGGGCGCCCGCGACGCTGTGACTGAACTCCGGATTCCAGAAGCCCGCTGCTTTCCAGCCGGGAAATTCGCTGGCGAATCGCTGTCCGTGTCACGCCCAGAACATCGCACAATTGCTGGACGTCCGCCTCACCATTGCGATGCAGCGTCTCCAGGATTGTGCGATCTCGCATGTCGAGCGACGGAACCATGACGCACCTGCCAAACGGACGTGTCCTCTGGAATTCACAACACCAGCGGTCGCCAACGCATGAATTCGACCGGAATCATACGGGGACAGACAATTTTGGCAAATCACAATGCCAAATATGTCCAAAAGTGAGACACCGACTCCAGCAAGGCGGAAACCGGCTGGCCCATACCAACACAACAGGCACCGACCGGTTCAAACCGACGGGCGGCGATTCCGCCAATGTACCGGAATTTCGTCCGGCGACACGGCGCACGGCGTGGAACCTGGGAATGCAGCGCCGTCGTTGCTCGACGCGAGCCGGAAGGAAAGCCATGCAGTGTTGCTTCGCGCGGCCGCATTGGCCGACATCTGGATTCAGAGCGGAACGCGTCCAACGTGAGTTATCGCGCTGTTCGCAGCGCATGTGCTCCTCCGCACGCCGAGCATTCGCACAACGATGGTTGTCGTCGACGTCACCTGCACACTTGCGATCCGGCGACCAATCTGCGAAATGATCCCTTCGCGGAAATCTCACAGATTGCAGGACTGCTCCCCTGGCACCAACTCCGTTGCTCACGTGGCGGCCTCATGGCAGGGAAAATCCCAGACTTGCTCCCGAAAACCCGGGTTCTGCGTGACCAAACGGAACCAACTCCTTCTTCCTTCTGAAAAGAAATAGCGTCGCAGGGAGACTTCGCGGCATGAGCGTTTCGGAACCCAGCACTGCAGCAACCTTGGACGCGGCACCTGTGATCGATGACACGTTTGCGGAAGCCTTCCCAATGACGGCCACGCGACTGGTCATCACGGCCGTCGATCACGAACTTGCTGCAACTGCCGCCCGGGAATTCTGCGGGAACGCGTCGAGCGTGATTGGTTGCGATGCCGAAGCGGGCATTGAGTGTCCGGTCGGGCCGGACGAAACACCCGATGGTCGCCCGGGAGTCAGCGTGCTGGCGTTCGCCTTCAATCGCAAGTCGCTGGAAAAAGCCGTTACCGCCCGTGTCGGTCAAAACGTGCTCACGTGTCCGACAACCGCCTGCTTTTCGGGACTTGTCGGTGAATCGAAGGAAGAACGCATCAAGGTCGGTGCCAATCTGCGATTCTTTGGTGACGGTTTCCAGATCTCCAAGAGACTCGGCGATCGGCGCTATTGGCGAATTCCGGTGATGGACGGTGAGTTCCTGTGTGATGACGTCTTCGGCACAGTGAAGGGCATTGGCGGAGGCAACCTGATCGTCTGCGGAAGGTCGCCTGCAGGAACACTGGCCGCGATGCGATCGGCCGTCAGCGACATCGCCGCGATTCCGGATGTCATTCTGCCGTTTCCGGCGGGAATCGTCCGCAGTGGGTCCAAGGTCGGGTCGAAATACGCCGCGCTGCGGGCCAGCACGAACCATGCGTTCTGCCCGACACTTCGCGGGCAGGTGGAGTCCGGACTGGCGGATGACGAGGCCGTCGTTTACGAACTCGTCATCGACGGACTTTCGGAAAGCGCTGTCGCCGCCGCCATGAAAACCGGACTGCAGCGTCTGTCGTCCTGTCCCGACATCGTGCGCGTGACCGCCGGGAATTACGGCGGAAAACTCGGGCCGCACCACTTTCATCTGCACCGGCTATAGCACAAATCGGAGACTACTTCTCAAACGTCCGGCTGCTGTTCCTGTCCGACGTCGGGAAGTCAGCCGGAATCGGTATCGTGACCTTTCCGGTCGCCGCCCATTCGGTACCGCGCAGCAGCGTCGTGATGAAGCCGACATCTTGCATCGAATAGTCGGCGTGTCCCATCGGCGTGTGGAAGACTCGTCCTCTGCCGAAGGTCACGGTCAGCATCATGGGTTCATGCCGGCCGGTACCGCCTTTTTCAGGATCACTGTAGGCTGTTGCCAGCAGATTCATGTTCGCAGCGGGGCCTCGCAGGGAGTCATAGAGTTCGTCCTTTGCGTGCAGCCATTCCGCAGGCATGCCCTTCGTGACGGGATGCTGACGATCGCGGACGACGATCGCAAACTCATGCTGGACTCCGTGATGCCCGCCGTTTCCGGCAGACGTATCCCGAATGAGATCACCGCGGTCATTTGTGTAGATATAAGGGCCGTCCTTTTCCGTTCTTCCGCCCCAGCCGCCGAGGCCGATCATCCGGTTGTACGCGGGCCAGTCGGGAAACGCGTTGTCTGCCGCATGGACGACAACGAATCCGCCGCCGTCACCGACAAATGTTTCGAAGGCTTCCTGTGTCGACTTTGGCCAGGCCGCCGCGCTATGGCCGAAGTTGGAAATCACGACGTCGTACTTCGAAAAGTCGGGGCGGTAGTCGGGGTCCGTCTGAGGTTTCTCTGTTGATGTGCCTGTCACGCCCTCCAGTGGATACTGTTCAACCAGGTCACCGCCGTTCCAGGTATACGCCGTACGAGCCACGTCAACGGTGAACAGCCCTGTTTGCTCAAGATACCGCTTCATCATGAACGTGGTCTTTGGCCACATGTCGTGATTGTTCTGTCCGTCGACGATCAGGGCTCTGATCGGATCGGCGGCGGTCGCGCACGGCATCGCGGTCGCAGTTATTGCGAATGTCAGAAACGTCAGAATTGTTTGCAGTTTCATGATTGCCTCCGAAGCAGATGAAGGAAACGAATGAAGAAAAACAGGACGGTCAACAGTACTGAATGAAGCATTCGCTGGCAAAGGGCCGGTCGAGTACCGCCTTCACTGGAAATACGGCACAAGCACGATCGCTCCGACAATGGCTGCCGTGACCGACGCCAGCAGGACGGCTCCGGCAGCAATATCCTTGGCTCTTCCCGCCAGAGTGTGGTGCTCGGGCGAAATCAAGAGCAGTCGATGAAGTCTCATGTTGAGCACACCCAACAGGACCTGAATGCACCGCCAACGGCCAGGCTTCCGTGCAATCTTTGCCGAGTTATTCCGACTTCAGAAACTCCAGCAGGTCTGCCATCTGCTGCACGGACACATCTTTCTCAATGCCTTCCGGCATCAAAGACTTGTTGGTTGCCTGAAGCTCATCGATGTCGCTCCGCAGAATTGTCTGTTCGCGGCCTTCCGGCTGACGCAGGACGATGGCCGATTCGGTGTCACCGACCAGCAGGCCGCTGAATGTCAGGCCGTCGGATGTCACAACGACGTACTCACTGAACTGCGGGTCGACGCGGCGGTTGGGATCCAGAATGTCGTACAGCAGGGCGTCGCGAGTCCGGTTTCGAGTGTCGCTGATGTCCGGGCCGACGTTGCTTCCGCGTCCGTTGATGCGATGGCACTTGATGCAGGTTTTCTCGAACACAGCGGCGCCTCGCTCGGCGGACGCGTCCATTGTCAGCGCGGTGGAGTATTCCTCGGCAACGGCCTTCCGATTGGCGGAAACGACGTCGCCGAAGACTTCAACGGCCAGCCGACGAATCGTGTCATCCCGATGCTGAAGCAACTGGACTCGCCGGTCGATATCGATGAATGATGACGAGATCGTTCCGGCGGCCATCGCTTTCAGCAAATCCAGCGTGGAATCGGTCCGCGCCATCAGCAGCGACAGCGCTTCCGACTTCACGGCCGGACCAGGCCCGTTCCAGTTCTCCAGCAGGACCGCGGCCGTTTCGGAGCTGAATCTTTCACGTGCCGCCTGGACGGCTGCGAGCTGAACGGCGGTCGGTTCGCCGGGCTGCAGAAGCTTTTTCAGCGCGGACGTCAGGACGTCGGGCGACTGGCTGGACAGCAGTGCGATCGCGGCAATGCGGTCACTCGCTGAACGCTGCCGGTCGGTCGCACATTCCGCCGCGGCATCGAGTGTAGCCAGGATATCCGGAACTGCGGCCGCTGCGCCATCCGGAGGATTCTCCAGCAATTTTGCCAGCGACTTCGCTGTCGCGTCGCCACGATTGCGAGGCAGCCCGCGGGCGAGCCCGGTCAGGATGGCAGTTCGTGCGGAAAGCTGGTCTTCGCTGCAGGATGCGGCAGCGTTCAGCGTTGTAGCAAGTTCGCCTGCATCGCCTCGCTGACCGACGACCGATGCCAGGTCGTGCAACAGTCCCGTACGATGGTCTTCCGGATCGGTCGGCGTAGTCTGTGGCGAACCCGATGATGCTGCAGGACCATTGTGCGAATCGCCGCTGACGAGAAACGCGATCAGTTCACCCGAACAGTCCTTCGCGGCGAGCAGCACTGATTGCCGCAGCCAGTGGTCCATTGGTTTCGAGACGATGGCTTTCAGCGCGTCGACAACTTCGGGCGTAACAGGTCCGCAGCATGCCAGGGCGGCCGCGTAACGAACAGCGGCGTTGTCGCTGGCAGCCCGGTCCAGCAGCGTGTCTGTAAGATGGGACTCCGATCCCATCGCATTCTTCTGCTCAGAATCTGTCACGCGGCCGGAATCTCGCCGCACGTCAGTCGGAACGATCCGCCAGATGCGGCCCTTGTCCTCGCCGGCTCGCCAGTCGATTCGAGCCGCGATGTCCGGGGGCAGGAACTTCGGGTGCTCGACCCACATGCGGTACATGTCGGCCACGTAGAGTGCTCCGTCGGGGCCGGTGCGCAGGCTGCCTGGCCGGAACCACGTATCCGTCGACGCCAGAAAATCGGCGTCGGGGCGAGCTCGGCGTGCGGTCAGAGCCGGGCTGTTCGGGATCGGTTCAATGATCGATCGCGTGACCAGATGCCCGACCGGTTCGCAGACGAACACGCTCCGCTGGAATTCGTCGTCCCAGAGCTCGCCGACGTAAGCAGTGACTCCGCAGGCCGATGTGTGGGTTCCCGCGTGAGACAAATAGTTGCTTTTCATCGCCACCAGCGGAAACACCTTCGTGTCGCCTCCCGACGGACCGACGTCAGTGTGCAGTGTGCCGATCGTGACATACGGATTCGATTTCGCGGCGGCCTGAGGAATCATCTCCATCATGATCGGATTGCGGTTCGTGCAGAAGAAGCGGTGACCGAAACGATCGACCGTGTTGCCGAACTGACCCAACCCGCTGACCGTTTCGAATTCCATCGTCGCCGGATTGAACTTCATGTCCTGGCGAGGCATCTTCACCGGTTCATCCGTTTCGAACCCCGGCCGGCGGCAGCGCACGTTTCCCGGAGCGTACGTGAGATAGATCCAGTTGTCGGATCCCCTCACGGGACAGCCGATCTGCATCTGCGGATGAGCGGGTTCGAAGCCGTCGAACCAGACTTCGCGCACGTCAGCCACGTTGTCGCCGTCGGTGTCCTTCAGAAACAGGATTTCCGTTTGTGCTCCCGCCAGAATCCCGTCCATCAGCGGCATGAAGCTGTGACAGAACTGCAACTTGTCGGCGAAGACGATGCGCTTGTCCATGCGGCCATCGCCGTCCGTGTCGTCCAGCATCACAATCTGCGAAAGCGGTTCGGCGCCTTCGATGGCGTTGCCGTCTTCATCGACCGGCCCGATCGGATAGTCGCCGTATTCGGCCACGAACATCCTTCCCCGCGGATCAAATTCGATCCAGACAGGATCCTTCACCAGCGGTTCGGCGGCGACGAGTTCGATGCGCGAACCCGGTTCGATCTGAAAGCAGGCCAGCGATTCTTCGGGCGACTTCGGCGGGTCCGGCTGCTGGTCAATCCAGTGCCGTCCGCCGCGTTCGGCGTTAACGGCATTCAGCAGGTCGGATGCGTCAGATTGCGGCAAAAGGCAGGCAAGCAGGAAAACAAGCGTCTGGATCATTGTCGGAACCGTTTCGCCAGGTCGTGAGATGTCGCCGGACTCAATCCTCTGGTTCTCGGAAGGCTGTCAGCATTCGGCGTCGCCCCACGGCTCTTCCTTCATAAACCCGAAACGTGGCACCGTACACTTCAACGGCCCGCGCGCCTTACGCAAACGCATTGCGCAGCATCGCCAGACTTTTTGGAATCGCCGTGCGCGGATCCTCGTGACCTTCAAATTCCAGCGACACATACCCGTGGTAATTGTGCTTCGCCAAGAGTTTGGCGATTCGCGGATAGTCCAGATCCAGAGAATACCACAGGCCTCCGCCGTAGTAGGTTTTCGCCTGCACCAGCACGGCGTCGTCGGCCATCATCTCCAGCCGATCGTACGGATCTTCCAGAAAGTTGCCGGTGTCCAAAGTCGTCTTCAGCCACGGTGATTCAATGGCTTTCACGATCCGCATCACGCCTTCCGGAGTGCGTCCGAGTCCCCAGTGATTTTCCAGACCCAGCGTGACTCCACATTTTTCGGCCGTCGCCAGGCAGTCCGTCAGTCCCTGAATCACCCAGCCGAACGCTTCTTCTTCGGTATGTCCTTCCAGCACCGGCTCGATGCCGCGATTGGCCATCAGTTCGTCGAAACTGCCGCTGGTGCCCCATCGACCGGTGTTGACTCGCATCGTCGGGATGCCCAGCTTGTAGGCCAGCTCGATACTGTTAATCGTCTTCACTGTGTTCTTCTTTCGCTCTTCCGGATCGGGACTAACCCAGCCCTGGTGAGTCGAAAAGCCGCACAGATCCATGCCGTTGACAAATGCCCGCTGCTTTAGCCGCTGCAGCGCTGAGTTATCCTTTTCCAGCATCTGCATCTCCAGGATTTCGACGCCGTCGAAGCCCCATTCGGCCGCCAGGTCAATGCACTTTTCGATCGGCCGCAGCTCTTCGTTTTCAAACTGCCAGAACGAATAGCTGGAAACGGCGAAGCGAGTCGCCCGCTTTGGAGCAGACGGTTTGCCTTCATCCGCTGCTGAAATGGCCGGACAACGAGACGCAACGAACCCGGCGGCGATCGATCCCAACGCAGTACGACGATTCAGACGTAACACTGTGGCGGCTCCCGGAATGAGTATGGTGCTGTTCAAACGACAGATTACCACGTGCCGTCTGCCGAACAAGCCGAGCGCCGCCGCTCCCCCGTCATTCCCGCGCACGCGGGAATGACGGAGCGCGTGGCGGCGCACTGGGTTCCTGCCGGCGCGGGACTGACGGGGAGAACGCGCATAGTGACAATGCCGCGGGAATAACAGGACGAACTTCGACGCAAAAATCACTCTGCCCATGACAGCGGTCTCCACCCGCGCCCGCGTCGCTGGATTGGTGTTGACCCCTCGCTTCGAATCGCCGTACTCTTTCTCGCGCCCTTGAAATTCCCGCCTTCGATCCCGCGACCGGACCGCGCAAATGCATCGCGTCGCACAGCTTTGTTTCATCGTCATCGTCCCGTTGCTGTGCGGTTGCACGGGAATCGGAACGTCTCGCTGGGCCATGGACGATCCGGTCTACGCCGAAAAATACGGGCAACCGTACTCCTCGAATGATGCGCAGAAAGTCACACGGATGATGAAGCAGTCCCTGGACGCTCGCTTCATTTCGGGCCGCAACGGAGGCTACGCGGGGCTCGGCGTGCTGGGAGCGGAACTCGGCGTGCTCCGGTTTCCGACGGCTTATTCGGAAATCCGCGGCGGACTGAAGGGTCAGTTGAATTCCGGCACCGGCACGGCAGGCCTGGACGTCTCCGCGCGGCTGCAGACACCAACGCGGCTGGCACCATTTATCGGCGTCGGCGGCTATCTGGGTGGCGGGTCCGATGTTTCTGCCGTCAGCGACGGGCGTGACAACGATCACGACGGATTCATTGACGAAGTCGGAGAAAAACGCAGCCAGGGGATCTTCACGCTCTATCCGGAAGCCGGTCTGCATTTCTGGATGACGCCCAAAAGCCGGCTGTCGCTGGTGGCTCAGGTCCATCTGGCACCGCAATCCGACGTCGACGATTTCGGCTACGTCGGCGTCCAGTGGTCCATCCTCGACGGACTCCACGGCCTGTGGAACAGCGAAGACGGCGACGGCGAATGGAGTCGGCTGCGCGATGACGAGCTGCCGTGAGTGTGTCCGCTGGCTCCGCATGTGCTGCAGACTGAGGTCAATCTCTTCTCAACCGCGCTGACCAGTAACCTGGTTCTCGGTTGCAGTGGGCTACCGCGATAATCTGAATAGACTCCTCGCGAATGCGATACACGATCACGTATGGAAATCGGCGCATCAGATAGTGGCGAGTCCCGTGCAGGAACGTCGGCCAGCGCGTTGGGAATTGGCCGATCTGTGCGATGCCGATGTCAAGTTCGTCCAAGAACTCGTCGGCCAGCTTTGAACTTCGCTCAGAATACCACAGCCGTGACGCACGCGATTCGACAATGGCTTCCGGATGCAGTTCAACAGGAAGCGTCATCGTCTGCGACGATCATCCTGCGTGCTTCGGACCAGGGAACCGGTTGCACTGAACCGTCGTCCAATTCCTGAATCCGTCTATGAATTTCGTCGCTCCATGCAGGAAGTACGTCGGATTTGTCAGCACGTTCCAGACTCTGAATCAGTCGAGCCGCCAGCGCCGCGCGTTCGGATTCCGAAAGGGCCAGCGCATCGTGGTACAGTTGTTCTGTAGACTGCATCATGAGCCCAGAATAGCGAACAGATCTCGGCCAGGGCAATCGGTCGATTGGATTTCGGCTACCTCGGGCAATTCCCGTTTGTGACTCGCTCAGGGGCATCTTCGGTTCCGGTTGGCGTCAATTCGAGTTCGCGAGCTTTCGAAAGAGCCGACGCCACCAGTCCAGCCGGAACCGACACGATTCCCAGACCAATCAACAGCACAAAGAAGGTGAAAACCCGCCCGCCGACGGTAACCGGATAGACGTCGCCGTATCCGACCGTCGTCAGCGTTGCGACCGCCCACCACATGCTGTGAAACACCGATGCAAAGACGTCCGGCTGAGCCTCGTGTTCGAAGTAGTAGATGCCGACGGATGACAGGTACATCAACATCGCTGTCACGCACAGAAACAGCACAATCTCCTCACGAGCGATCAGCAGCGCCCGATGAAACCGGCGAATCGCCTTGCTGTAACGCACCAGCTTCAGGATTCTGAACAGCCGAAGTAATCGAAACACACGAACGGATCTGAGATCGACACCGAATGACAGATAAAACGGAAGAATGGCGATCAGATCGATGATGCCAAAGAAGCTCGTCACAAACCGTAGCCGGTGATCTGCCACGGCGAGTCGGAGGACATACTCAACAGTAAAGACTGCCACGAACACAACCTCGCAGCCCTGCAGAATGGAGTACGTCTGAGATGAAAGATTCGGCAGCGTTTCAATCGAAAACGTGAACAGAGAAGCGACGATGAGTCCCTGAATCGTGAGGTCAAACAGGCGTCCGGGCCTTGTGTCGGAACGTTCGATGATGTCCTTGATGGTTTTCAAAGTCAGGGTCCTCAGAGCGGTATGACCTTCACGGCCGCGTGTCGAATTGTAAGAGTGCAGCTTGATCCCTTGTGCGTCGTGAAGGAGTGGAACGCTTGGCGGTACATCCGGAGCATCTTAGATGAAGAAGGCGTTTGGATTCGTCGTTCTGTCAATGACGATCATTCTTCCAGTCGGGTGTACCGTGGAACGACCGCTGACACTCGTTGTCTACAGGTACGATCCGGTTGACCAGCATTCAACCATCGTCGGTGACCGCGATCGCGTTGCCGCGCTCGTTTGGAACCGAATCACGTCTGGTGAGTACGAACAGGCATTGTGGGACGCGAACGCTGCGATCGCCGACATCGGCAACGAAGCTGAGCCCGACAAGAGTCTGCTGGCGGAACTCAATCTTCAGACTGGAATTGCAAGCTGGAAACTCAATCGTCGTGCTGACGCCATTGCCTGCTATTCGAAGGCGATCGACGTCATGCCGGATTGTTGGGAGGCACACTTTCATCGTTGGATCACTCTCGAAGCGGTCGGCGATTCCGAGGCCGCTGAGCGGGACCGGGCGCGCGGCATGCAGTTGAAGCCGTCAGTGTTTTCTAAGCGATACTCTCCGGACGGCGGGGTGATCTGACCCCAGGCATGGCCTGCGAACTGAGGTCGCGCAGCGCGGATGCAGGCATCTGGGCAGGGACGATGTTCACGTCACCTTCAGCCAGTGTTCGTCGAGCTTCTCACCCGACACAGTGATGGCGGTGCCGAGTTTTGGGGCGAACAGGCCGATGCGGTATTCTTCCAGCATCCAGCGATAGTGGTCCAGCATCGGATCACGGCGATTCTGCCGTTTGTGTTGCTCGCGGCGTTCTTCGTAGCGTTGCTGGTACGGAATGAACTGTGACTGCAGTTCGAGTTCCGTCTTCAGGCCGCCGGAAGCCAGTCGCTGCAGTCGCTGGCGAATTCCGGCGAGGTATCGCGGGTACTGGATCAGCCACGGCCAGGGTGTCGTCGCCAGAAAGTCGGAACGCATCAGTTCGCTGAACTGCTGCTGCAGCGCGTCGACAGGGACTTTCCAGCCGGGGTTCTTCGCGGCGTCCAGTTGCCGACGAGTCACGTGGTAGTGTTCAAAAATCTGCGGAATCAGTTGGATGAATTCCTGAGCCACCGTGCCCAGCAGCTTGCGGCCGTTGTCCAGAGTCTGTTCGAAGGCAGCTTTGTTGCGAGGCAGTTCCTTTGCGGACAGGTACGCTCGTTCGGCCATCAGTTGTTGCAGTTGTGCGACGACGTTCAAACCACGAATCGACGACGCTTTGATCCGCAGGTCGTTGAGTTTCGGCAGGTTTTCGACCTGCTGCCGGATGCGTTTTTCGTCGGACAGCAGGATGAGCCGGCGAAGACCTCGCTTCATTGTGGCCTGAGATTCCGCAGCGGTCTGGCACAGTGTCAGTGAAACCGAAGTGTCATCATCGCGCAGAGCGGGGAAGGATTTGATGACCATCCCCGCTCGTTCAATGTCGATGCTTGCCGGAACGTCGCCGAACTCCCACGACTTGAATTCCTTACGATGCCATCGGACTTCTTCCGGAGACGGGCCGGTTTGTGTCGTGACGGTGTGAACTTTCTGAGCAAGCTGCTGGCGCACTGCATCGACGCTGCGCCCTTCGGCGAGTGGTTTCCGGTCGGTGCTGATGACGTTGATGTTGAATCTCAGGTGATCGGGCAGTGACGACAGGTCGAAGCTGTTTGGATCAATTCGTTCGCCGGCGATCCGAGACAGCAGATCGGCAACCGTTGTCAGCAGATTGCCGGTGCCGAATTTCAGGTAGCCGCAGACCTTCTTCGCGGTGTCCGGAGCGGGCACGAATTTGGTTCGCAGCGTCTTCGGCAGCGAACGAATCAGCGCGACGACTTTCTCTTCCACCAGTCCCGGCACCAGCCAGCTTAGGCGATTGTCATCAAGCTGCGGCAGCGCGTCCGCCGGCACGGTCACGGTGACTCCGTCGGCGCTGGTTCCGTGCCCAAGCTGGTAAGTCAGCGGCAGCGTCATCGCTCCGATCTGAATCGTCGGCGGAAAGTCCGCGTGGCTGTCGTCTCGCTGCTCCTGATGCGTGAACTGATTGATGTCGAACTTCAGCAGCCCGGGATTCGTCCTGTGAGTTTTCTGATACCACTTCCGCAGCCGGACGCGGTCCGCGATGTCGGCGGGAATCTGCTGCGCGTAGATTTCGAACAGCATGTCGTCGGTCGGCAGCAGGTCGTGCTGGCGAGTTCGAGCCTGCAGGTCCTTCACTTCGTCCAGGACTCGAAGGTTGTGTCGCAGGAACGGGAAGTCCTTGGACCACGGCGTGTTTGAGATTTGAGATTTGAAATTTGAAATTTGAAGTTTCGGACTTGAGATTTGAGACTGACTGCGGCCCGGCACCAGTCTCGATCGGCTTCCCAGCAGCAGCTCTTTTTCTTCGTCGTCATAGTCCGACCGGCGTTCGTCTTCGGTCCGTCCGAACAGCAGGCCGAGTTCCACCAGGCCGTGCTGAATCAGCAGTTCCCGCGACTTCACCGGGTCGACCTTCGCATACGTCACCTTACGCCGCGGAACGATGGGCAGGCCCCACAGTGAGACTTTTTCGAACGCCATCACGTTGCCCGCGTCGGAGTCCCAGTGCGGTTCGCTGTATTCTCGCGTGACCAGATGCATGGCCAGCGGTTCGATCCATTCCGGCTGAACTCGCGCGATTGTGCGAGCGTAGCGTTTCGTCGTTTCGACCAGTTCGCCGGCGACGAACCATTTGGGGCTCTTCGAAAACAACGCCGAACCCGGCCAGATCGCCAGCTTGTTGCCTCCGGCTCCGGTGTATTCACCGTCGGCGGACTTGTACGCGAGGTTCGCCAGCAGTCCGGTCATGAGTGCTCGGTGAATCGCCGCGAAGTCGTTTTTGCGGTCTTTGGTGTGATGCAACGAGGCCGCTTTCTTCAGCGCGTTGTCGCCGCTTTCGGACAGCAGGTCTCGCAACTGTCGATGCACGTCAATCCATTCACGCATCCGCATCCATGAGATGAAATTCTGGCGACACCATTTCTTCAACTGGCCGCCGGAAAGTTTCTTCTTCTGTTCGTGCCACGCGTCCCACAGGTTGACGTAGGTCAGGAAGTCGCTGTCTGCGTGATTGAACTTCGCGTGAGCTTCGTCGGCGGCCTGCTGTTTGTCGATCGGTCGTTCCCGCGGATCCTGAGTCTCCAGCGCCGCGGCGATGACCAGAACTTCCGGCACGGCGTGTTCGTCAATCGCCGCCAGAATCATGCGGCTGATGCGCGGATCAACCGGCAGTCGAGCCATTTGTCGGCCGATTGTGGTGAGAACTACGTCGTTGCTGCTGTGATTGTCCCTTCTCGCCTCGAAAGGGAGAGGGTCAGGGGGAGGGGTCTTGTGTTTCGCGTGACGTGTTTCTGAAGATTCACCGCCAGAGCGTGGCTCCCTCATCCGGCCTCCGGCCACCTTCTCCCCGTCGGGGGAGAAGGAACGCGATGCGATTGCTCTCGACTCTCGACCCTCAACCCTCAACTCTTCCTCGATCGCCCCCAGTTCTTCGAGCGTCTTGTAACCCTCTTTCACCGTCGTCGGTCGCGGCGGATCGAGAAACGGGAAATCTTCCAGCCGCCCGAGCTGCAGGTGCAGCGTGCGAAGGATCACGGCGGCAAGATTCGTGCGCTGAATTTCCGGCGACGTGAACGCTTCGCGCGCGAGGAAGTCTTCTTCACTGTAAAGCCGGATGCAGATGCCCGGAGCGATTCGTCCGCACCGGCCGGCTCGCTGATTGGCGGACGCCTGCGACACCGCTTCGATCGGCAGCCGCTGCATTCGCGACCGAGCCGAATACCGACTGATACGAGCCGTACCGGTGTCGACCACGTAACGAATTCCGGGGACCGTCAGTGATGATTCCGCCACGTTGGTCGCCAGCACGATGCGGCGATGCTGGTACGACTGAAACACCTTCGCCTGATCGGCCATCGACAGTCGTCCGAACAGCGGCACGATCTGAGTCGGGTGCTGGTGAGTGTCACCGGGGTATTTGCGTCCGCTGAGTTTTCTGTCGGCTTCCCGGATATCTCGTTCGGTTGGCAGGAAAACGAGAATGTGACCGCTGCCGTTTTCAGCGAGTTCGTCGATCGCGTCGGAAACGCCGTCCAGCCAGTCGCGGTCGGCCCTCACCCCGATGTTTCTGCTGGACGCAGAAACATCTCCCTCTCCCGCTCTGCGGGCGAGGGGACGCAGGTGCGATGCACTGCTATCGGCGGGATCGGAGTCCCATCGTACATCATCGTCCAGCGGTCGGTATCGAATTTCGACCGGGTACGTTCGTCCTTCGACCAGCAGCACCGGAGCCGGCGCTTCCGGTGTTCCGAAGTGCTCAGCAAACCGTTCGGCGTCGATTGTCGCGGACGTGATGATGATTCGCAGATCGGGGCGTTTCGGCAGTAGTCGTTTCAGGTAGCCCAGCAGGAAGTCGATGTTCAGCGACCGTTCGTGAGCTTCGTCGACGATGATCGTGTCATACTGTTCCAGAAGGCGGTCGGACTGAGTTTCCGCCAGCATGATTCCGTCGGTCATCAGGCGAATGAGCGTGTTCGGCCCGGACGAATCATTGAAGCGAATTCGGTAGCCGACCTGTTTTCCGAGTTCGCAGTTCAGTTCTTCCGCCAGGCGAGTCGCAATCGACCGCGCGGCGATGCGGCGCGGCTGAGTGTGCCCGATGACTCCGCCGACGCCTCGGCCGAGTTCCAGGGCAATCTTCGGCAACTGAGTCGACTTGCCGGAACCTGTTTCGCCGCAGACGACGATGACCTGATGATCTCGGATCGCGTCAGCGATTTCCGTTCGTCGTTCGACGACAGGCAGGTCGGACGGGTACGTAATTTTCGGAACGCCGGCGGCGCGCCGTTGGCGCAGTTGTGACGACGCTTCAAGCTGCCGGGTGAACTTCGCGAGATTTCGATCAAACGGCTTCCCTGCCCGTTCGGCGTTCTTCATCGACCGCAGCAAGCGGCGCAGCGAGTGCTGGTCGGCATTCATCGCCGAAGGAATCGCATCGTGAAATTTCGTGAGTGCTGACATGAGACTGGATTCGTTTAGCCCGCGGTCGCAGACCAAGCGGTCATATTCTCAGCGGGCGGCACGCATTTTCCCCTCGCCCGTGAAGCGGGAGAGGGAGATTCTTCTGCGTCCAGCAGAAGAATCGGGGAGAGGGCCGACCGCGCACCACGAGCGGTTGCGCCGCCAGACCTCCCGGCGTTGAAGCAGCTGAACGCCGCCTCAACGGCGACCCTCCCGCGGCGCGTGAGGGTGTTGAGATCGGACGTGACGTGACAAATTGAACGCCAATGCGTTTCACTCGCACCGTGGCATGCGACGCACTTTACTCACGGCGAGGTGTGCGACATCATGCGGCCCCTCGCAAGACCCGACTCACAGACACTTCAAACGCGGGAAGATTACGATGGCAGCTCCGACGATTGAACCAGGAAAGACTCGCATTGGCTGGATTGGCACCGGAGTCATGGGCTCCAGCATGTGCGGGCATCTGATAAAGGCGGGTTTTTCCGCCACTGTTTACAGCCGCACGAAAGCGAAAGCTCAGCCACTTCTGGACAGCGGCGCGACGTGGGCAGGTTCGCCGAAAGCTGTCGCTGAGAACTCGGACGTCGTGTTTTCCATCGTCGGTTTTCCTCACGACGTGCGCGAAGTGCTGCTGGGAAATGACGGAGCACTCACCGGAGCCGCTGCCGGAAGCGTCCTTGTCGACATGACCACCAGCCAGCCGTCTCTGGCCGTTGAAATCTACGACGCAGCGAAAGCGAAAGGAGTTGCCAGCGTGGACGCTCCTGTGTCCGGCGGCGATGTCGGCGCAAAGAACGCCGCTCTGTCAATCATGATCGGCGGCGACAAGGATGTCGTCGACGCCCTGCAGCCGTGCTGGAACGCGATGGGAAAAACGATCGTCCATCAGGGCTCGGCCGGAGCGGGTCAGCACACGAAAATGGTCAACCAGACTCTGATCGCCACGGGAATGATCGGAGTCTGCGAAGCGTTGCTGTACGGACACAAAGCGGGACTGGATCTTCCCACGGTTCTGCAATCGGTCGGCAGCGGCGCGGCGGGAAGCTGGTCGCTGAGCAATCTCGGGCCGCGAATTATCGACAACAACTTCGACCCGGGCTTCTTCGTCGAGCACTTCATCAAGGACATGGGGATTGCTCTGGACGAATCAAGACGCATGGGCCTGTCGATGCCGGGCCTGGCGCTGGCTCATCAGCTTTATCTGTCTGTGCAGGCTCAGGGACACGGCCGGGACGGAACGCATGCTCTGCAGTTGGCACTGGCCAGTATGGCGAACGTGGACTGGAAGGGGCGGTAGCCTGACAGCCGAGCATTGCCTTCGTCGTTCCCGTACCCGCGCCCCGTCATTCCCGCGCAGGCGGGAACCCAGTATGCGAGGCTGGGTTCCCGCCTCCGCGGGAATGACGGGGATGTAGGTGCCGACGGCCCGGCGGCAACTCGAACGTGAGTTGCGTGTTCGGGTTCCGTCCCGCCGCCGAAACCTACTGGGTTCCCGCCTGCGCGGGAATGACGGGTGCGGGAATGACGGGGCGTCGACGGCGTGCGAATTGCGACTCATTCGCGCAGACGATAGCCTTCGCCGTTTCTGTCCCCTCACCCTGGCAATTGAAGACACGATGACGCGCAGAGGCGAAATGTTTTCCGGGCTGGCAGTGGCTCTCGTCACACCGATGAATCCGGATGAGTCCCTGAACGAAGACATGCTGCGGCAGCTTGTCGATTTCCACGTCGAGTCCGGGACGGACTGTCTGGTTCCCGTGGGCACGACCGGCGAAAGTCCGACCCTGTCTCACGAGGAACACGACCGCGTCATCCGCATCGTTTGCGAACACGCGGCGGGTCGAATCAAAGTCATGGCGGGAACCGGCTCCAACAGCACGGCCGAAGCCATTCGGCTGACGAAGCAGGCGAAATCCGTGGGAGCTGATGGAGCCCTGCTGGTGGCTCCGTATTACAACAAGCCGACTCAGGAAGGCTTCTTTCAGCACTACAAAGCCGTCGCGGACGCCGTCAGCATTCCGCAGGTGGTTTACAATATTCCCGGCCGTTCGGCGAAGAACATTGAGCCGGACACAATCTGCCGCATTGCCGAAGCTTGTCCGAATGTCGTGGCGGTGAAGGAATCCACCGGGTCGATGGATCAGGCGTCGCAGATTCTTTCCGCGTCCGATCTGACCGTTCTTTCCGGCGACGACAGCCTGACTCTGCCGCTGATGGCTCTGGGAGGCAGCGGAGTCATTTCTGTCGCCGGGAACATCGTTCCGCAGGACGTCAGGGCAATGGTCACGGCATTCATGAACGGACACGTCGCGGAGGCTCAGCGGTGGCACCACAAGCTGTTCCCGCTGTGCCGTGACATGCTGGGTCTGTCGACGAATCCGATCCCGGTGAAAGCTGCGATGGCTCTGGTCGGCAAAGACTGCGGGCCGGTGCGTCTGCCGATGACAGCACTCAGTCCCGGCGAACTGGACAAGCTGCAACTGACGCTGAAGAACTACGGGCTGATTTCATAATCGTTCAGGACGGCTGCGTCTCTTCGAGCGTACGCTGCCAGCGAGCCGCAATCGCCGTGAACGCCGCCGTTTCGGTATCGTCCAGCCGCATATTCCCATGCCGCTCTGAAAAACCGGATGAGCCTTCTTCTTGGTCGCGACTTGCTGATTGCCGGAGCATTCATCGCCGGTCCGTTCTATCCACGGCGGCCGGTGAAGCGATAGAGTGTGCTGAGGTTCATCATCGGAAGTCGCAACACGGTCAATAGTGCCGCCCCGGACGAGTCGCATGAGCCGCATGGGAGACTCAAGTCAGCCGCAAAACCAACTGCCGTCGGACAACCCGGCCGCGGGCGCACGGTTTCAGACGACACAGTGGACCGTGGTGCTCGCGGCCGGGCGGGCGGGGCAGGGCGATTCGCAGGAAGCCCTGGCCGAACTTTGCCGGACGTATTGGTATCCCGTCTATGCGTACATTCGGCGGCGCATCGGTGACATTCACGAATCTCAGGATCTGACCCAGGCTTTCTTTGAGCAACTCCTTGAAAAAGCCACGATCAGTTCCGCTGATCCGGAGCGGGGCCGCTTCCGGTCGTTCCTGCTGACGGCCTGCAAGCGATTTCTGATCAACGAATGGCAGAAGGCTCGTGCGGAAAAACGCGGCGGCGGTCAACGACCGCTGTCTCTGGATTTTGATTCCGCGGAATCACGGTATTCCATCGTCGCCGTTGACAACGTGACGCCGGAGCGGCTGTTCGAGCGGCAATGGGCGATGACATTACTGAGTCAGGTGCTGGGAACTCTGAAGGACGAATACGCGGCTCGCGGAAAGTCTGAACACTTTGAAGCCCTGAAGACGTTTCTGTCCGGTCGCAGGTCGACGGACGCATACGCCGCGGCGGCAGAATCACTCGGTCTGTCTGACGGAGCCGTCAAGGTGGCCGCTCACCGGATGCGGCAGCGATACCGTGAGCTGATTCGTTCCAGAATCGCCGACACGGTCGAAGACCCGGAAGACGTCGACAGCGAGATTCACGGCCTGTTCGCCGCGCTGGGACGTTGAGCCTGCGTGAGCGGCCGCGTCAGTCACGAACTCAGCCCTTCGACGTATTCGCGGTGCGGGATGCGCGCGAGGTCGGGCTAAACGTTCTGCTCGTCGAATCGACGAAAAATCTCCGAATTCGTCTGTAATCTTTCGTCTTGTTTCCTGAAGAGCTTACCGGAGATCACAATATCGTCGAATCTGTTGCTTAAGGAATCACTATGGCCCCGTCGTCGCGTTGCCCCGAATGCGGTGCGGAAATCCCGGAATCCACTCCCGAAGGTCTGTGCCCGAAATGCCTGATGGGAGCGGCTCTGGATGACAGCGATCAACCGCTGGAAAACAGCCCGTTCGCCGAGACAACGCCGCAGCCGGCTGCGTTTGTCCCGCCGTCACCGAGGCATCTGGCGCCGCTGTTTCCTCAGTTGGAGATTCTGCAACTGATCGGCCACGGCGGCATGGGAGCCGTCTATAAGGCTCGCCAGAGAAAGCTGGATCGGCTGGTAGCGCTGAAGATCATTCGGCCGGAGTCGGCTCACGATCCTGCGTTTGCGGAACGATTCAACCGGGAAGCACGCACACTGGCGCGACTCAGTCACCCGAACATCGTCGCTGTCCACGATTTCGGAGAGGTTTCAACAGGCGCTGACCCAGGTTCTCCCGTCGAGCCCCAGGCGCTGCCGCAGGCTGACGACGCCGACGGTAACGCTGCAACGGCGGCTCGCCGGGAGCCTCCGTCGACAGCACAGGACGGTTCGACTCTGTATTTCTTCGTGATGGAATTCGTGGACGGACCCAACCTGCGACAGCTCATGCAGTCCGGTTCAACGCGGAAGGCAAACGCCGTGACACCGGAACAGGCGATGACCATTGTTCCCCAGGTCTGTGACGCGCTGCAGTACGCTCACCAGGAACGTGTGGTTCACCGCGATATCAAACCGGAAAACATACTCGTCGACTCGCGCGGCCGAGTGAAGATCGCCGACTTCGGGCTCGCCAAGCTGGCAACCAGCGCTCCCGAACACTTCACGCTGACGGGTACTCACCAGGTCATGGGGACGCCTCGCTACATGGCTCCGGAACAAATGGCGGGGTCACGAGCGGTCGATCATCGAGCCGACATCTATTCGCTGGGTGTCGTGCTGTACGAAATGCTGACCGGCGAACTTCCCATGGGATCGTTTGAGCCTCCGTCACAGCGTGCCGCCGTCGACGTGCGTGTCGACAATGTGGTGCTGAAGGCACTGGCCTCAGATCCGGATCGGCGCTACCAGCATGCCGGTGAGTTCGCGTCGGAACTGGTCGCGGTTGCTCCGCAGGCGGCCTCGCAGCTGAGCATGGCGTCGCCGTATCCCCAGCCATGGCCGGGCCCGTCGACAATACTGGACAATGCTGTGGAAGCAGCGGTCAACAGTGTGCGCGAAGGACAGATTCGTCGCCTGGCACGGCACCGGAATGCTCCTGCGGTCCTGGCAATGCTGATGTCGGCCGGAATCATTGCTGCGACCGTTCTGCTGTTCCTGCCATTCGGACTCAACATGAATCGTCTGCCGATGAACGTCGGCGAACCGGCGCTTTCCATTGGGCTGGTCAGTCTGATTCTGCTGCTGACGCTGTTCAGCATTGGTACGCTGCGAGATCAGCCAGCCGGTCGTCCGTGGGCCATTTTGCTGGGAGGGGCCATCCTGTTGCCGATGGGGATTGCCGCTCGTGGTCGCGTCGCCCTGGCGCTGGAAGGCAGCCTGCCTCACGCTTCGGAAGCGGAATGGTGGCTGATCGCCGTGTTCGGCTTCATTGTCGTCCTGCTGTTCTCGGGAGCCTGGGATCTGCGGAACTGGCTGAACCGGCCGATTGCAACGGAAGCACTCCAGCCGCCGCAAAGACTGGCATCGTCCCGCACATCGGACGTGACGCAGGGGCGTGACGGCGTCTCACTGGAGATCGCCCGGATCGAAAGCGAGGGACTTCCCGATGTCTGCATGGTCTGCGGCGATCCGGCACCCGAACGAGTCAGCAAGAAGTTTTCGTATCAGTCCGATTCGGCTCAGATGCTGACAGCTGCAGGAATCTTCCTGGGTCTCATCCCGGGACTTATCGTCGCCGCGATGACACATCATCAACTGCGAGTCTCCTGTCCGATGTGTGCGCGACACACAAACCACTGGAGCGGTTTCGCCTGGTTCGCCGGCGCCGGCTGGTTGCTGATTCCGGCACTGGCGGGATGCGGCTGGGGGCTGGGACTTCTGGCCGATACCAACAGCTATGCCGGCGCGACGACCGCCGCCATCAGTCTGGGAGTTGCCGGAATTGCCGTCTATGTGATCCAACTGATTCGCACCGGCACGTCACTGGTCCGGTGCGAACGCATCACAGGTGACCGAATCGACTTTGGACGTGTGTCTTCGCGGTTCGCCCGCGCCGTTCGAAGCACGAAGCACGGCGCATGATCTGTACGTTTGTTGTTCCCGCGCCGTCCGCCTAAGCTGCCGTCCCCACTGTGTCCCCGGAACAGCAATCGCAGCAGAGAACCCGGCACGATGACCGACACTCGTCCGAACATCATCTTTATTATCACCGATCAGCAGCGATTCGACACGATCCGCGAGCTGGGTTTTGATTATATGGAAACTCCGCACCTGGATCGCCTGGTGCGCGAAGGCACCACATTCACCAACGCACATATTTCCGCGCCAAGCTGCGCTCCTTCGCGGGCCAGTCTGTTCACCGGCTACTTCCCGCACACCACCGGCATTCTGAAAAACGCGGACGCCTGGAATCACGGCTGGATCGAACTACTGGCCGACAGCGGATACCGCTGCATCAATATCGGAAAAATGCACACCTATCCCTATCACACAACCATGGGCTTCCACGAACGCTACGTCGTCGAAAACAAGGACCGCTACATGGAAGAGCGGTTTTACTACGACGAATGGGACAAGGCGCTGCACGCGCGCGGGCTGGTGAAACAGCAGAGGGAACTGTATCGCAAGCGCAGTGACTACCGGGACAGCCTGGGAGCCTTCCTGTGGGAACTGGATGAGGATATGCAGTCGGACAACTTTGTCGGCAATATGGCGACGTGGTGGATTGACACGAAGCCAGTCCCCGATCAGCCGCTGTTCCTGCAGATTGGCTTCCCCGGACCGCATCCGCCGTACGACCCAACTCCTGCGGAAGCCGCCAGATACATGGACAAGACGCTGCCACTGCTGGCAGTGACGCAGGAAGAACTCGACAGTCAGCCGCGAGCATTCAAGGTGCTGCAGCAGCACAACTACGACATTGACCATGACAGCGTCGTGCATAAGGGCGAACCGACGCGTGAAGAACGGCACAAACAGCGAGCCTACTATCTGGCCAATGTCACAATGATCGACACAAAGGTCGGTGAGATTCTGCAGTCGCTGGAACGCCGCGGGTATCTCGATAACGCAGTGGTCATCTTCACCAGCGATCACGGCGACTGTCTGACGGACCACGGTCACAGCCAGAAATGGACGATGTACGATATCATCACCAGAATGCCGGTTATTGTCTGGAGCCCTGGTCGCTTTGAAGCCGGACGCCGCATCGACGGACTCTGCCAGCAGATGGATATTGGTCCGGCCATACTGGAACTTGGGGGCGTTGATGTGCCGAAAACCATGGAAGCCGAATCACTGCTGCCTGCCCTGGAAGGTCGCGACTGGACGCCGCGGAAATATGTCTATGCCGAGCACGGGCAGGACCATATTCTGGACGGCACGGACTTTATGACAATGGTCCGCAGTGACACCTGGAAGCTGGTCCATTTCATTGATGAAGACGAAGGTCAGCTCTTCGATCTGGCCAACGACCCGGATGAGATGAAAAACCTTTGGCGCAGTGCGCAGCATTCCGTACAGAAGCAGGCATTACTGGCGGAACTTCGTGAGTGGCGCTGTCGCAGCACGGTGCGGACCGCTCAATGGGCGGCACGGTTTCGATAGCACGTGCGAGTACCGTCGTTTCACGTGGAATCGGCAACGACCATCGCCGGTTCCCGCAGGTGAGGAGAACGGAACGTGAGTGAACGGCTGCACGGCGTGATCTTCGAAGCCGATGAGGCGACTGCGGCTGATTTCTTTTGTGAACTGCCGCCCGTCACCTTCCTGCGGCTGGTCCCGCTGGAATCGAGCGGCCTGTGGGCGATTTTTACGGAGGGATGGCCGGGCGACAATGACGTGCTGGACGACATCGCGATTAAGTGCTCTCGACAGTTCGGAAAGGTGGTTCGCTACGCCTACGACAGCCGCGTCGATTTTTTCAGCGATCTCTACGAACACGGAGTCCTGACGCAGTCCCAAATGCCAAAGGAGAGAGGAGTTCCCCTGCTGGCGAAGTACCCGTTTCCGTCAAACGCCAAAGAACCGGGGCTGGACGAGCAAATCGACTCGGCATATCGCAGCGGATACGACCGGGCTTTGCTGAGTACATGGTGGCGGCCGTCGTCTTGATCCACCCGGCGGACGGTGTGCGTCTCGCCGACGGTCAAAGTTAATTCGGGCGAAAGCATCTACTACGCAATCCGAAACTCCGTTCGGTTGCCTTCCGCGTCCATGACTCCCAGCCGTACGAATTGACCTTCATCGACAGAGACGACGGCGGTGGGCTGATCCGGGTCGGGCATAATGGACTCCCGATGTTCGCGGATGCCGGGGCACAGGAAGTCGTTGCAGGTCGAACTTCGCTTTTCGCGAGGCATCGCGCAGCCGGCATTCGTTTGATACAGACAGGCGTCGTTCTGAGATGCTTCCGGAATGCGGTCGATGTAGTCGTCAATCATTTCCTCGGCCGTTAGTTCCGGTTCGTTGACAAGTCGCCACGCCAGGAATTCCGGCAGCAGGTAGGCGTGCAGATGACCCATGCGGCAGCACCAGCCTCGGCAGGTGGAACACGCATTGATGACGGCTCGTGAGTCGTAGTCGTGATCGCGCGGTTCGTAGCGGCTAAGCAGATCACCGTTGTGATAGGGATTCGCCGCGAGCTGTGCGGCCTCCGCGAAGTGTTCTTCAAGCGTCCGTCGGAACGCGGCAATGCGTTCCGGCGGCTGCGGGGCCTGGTCATAATCGATACCGGGAACCACGATCAGTCGCAGATCGCCCGATTCGGTCTGCTTCAGGACGTCGGGAAACTGCTCACGAAGTTTCCGGCGGGCGCCATCGACAAGTGCGGCCTGTTCGTCGCGTTCCTTTTGTTTCTGCTTTGCGATCTGCCGCTGCAGCCAGGGGCCGCGACACTTCAGGTCGCCGCAGATGTTTTCATGGATCTCGTGGACCGTGGAAAGCTGGTTGCCGCAGGAAGGACAGTACCTAACGGGGCCGGGAGGCTTGTAGTGGGGAACTAACGGCATCGCTGAATACCTTCTCCGAGTTTCGAAGTGCTTACGTCGTGAGTTCCGGCTCAAACCCGAGAACGCGACTTCAGGCACTGGCAGGCTCTGGTGGTTCGTCCGCGTCGAGCGTGATTTCGGTTCGGTTGCCATCGGAATCCATCGTGCCGAAACGGACAAATCCGTCGCCGTCGTACGCTGCGGCAACAGTTGGCTGATCGGGGTTTTCAGCAAGGGATGCCATGTGCGGACGAAAGCCAATGCACAGGAAATCGTTGCACGTGCCGCTTCGCAACTCTCGCGGAAGAGCACAGCCGGTGGTGGTGTGGTACAGGCAGGAATCGTTGAGCGACTGTGCCGGGATGCGGTCAATGTAGTCGCCGATCATTGCCGCGGGGTCGGCATCCGGCTCGTGAACCAGCCGCCACGCAAGGAATTCGGCAGTGATGAAGGCGTGCTGGTAGCCCATTCGACAACAGCGGCCTCGGCACGTTCCACACGCGTTCATGATGGCCAGCGAAGACTGGTCGCGGTCACGAGGTTCGTAGCTGCAAAGCAGGTTCTCCACGCGGAACGCGTCGTTGACCAATTCAAGGGCATCCGACATCAGCTGTTCCAGCATTTCTCGGAACGCGGCGATTCGCTCTGCCGACTGCGGCGCGAGTTCGGATTCGAAGTCCGGCACAACAATCAGGCGCAGTTCGCCGGCTTCGGTTCGCTGATAAGCGTCGGGAGCCGTCCGGCGCAGTTGTTCGAGTGCAGCTTCAGCAAGCGCCGCCTGCGTCGCCCGGGTTTTTTCCTGTTCATGGGCGTTCTTTCGCTGCAGCCATGGGCCGCGGCATTTCAGGTCGCTGCAGATGTTTTCACGCTGTTCGTGAAACGTGACCAGCTCCTTGCCGCAGGCCGGGCAGCAGGGAAGTTTTTGGTGCGAATTGTGACGAGCAATGAATTCGGGCAGCGCTGCAGACATGAATCATCCTCCCGGGCCGATCGAAGAGCACAGGACGACGCCTGGCACGGCGATCCGGAAGATTCTCGTCAGAATGCTGCCGAAGTTGCGTCCGAACCCGAGGGAATTGTCGGCAATGCGGCTGACCGGCGGAACGTGCGGTTCATTCGGAAAGCACGTTCCACGCAGTGAGGAAATCAGTCGCCGTCGAACGAGGCGCCAAGTTCGTCGATCGCCTTATGTTCCGCGGCGCTGACCGGCAGCAGTCCGAGGAATCCGCCAGCCGCCTCCGCCACGTCCCTTGCCGCAGCGACCGTCTGCCGTTTCAGTGCGGCGAACGTGTCCGGCGGGACAACATCCTTCAGAGCGTGGATGTAGTCTTTCCATGCCTTCAACAGCGATTCCGGCGGTCGCTGGTGCAGCCACCAGTCCAGCACATGCCACGCCTCGGAATCCGGATCGAGCCCCGCCTGTTTCGCGGCATGATGAACGGCTTCCTTTTCCTTTTCGACGACGGAACCGGTCGCCCAGGCAACATGCACCGTGGGAAACAAATTCAGTGCCTGGACGGTCTGCGGCCGGATCCCCGCATCCAACAATTCATCCAGAACGCTGCCGTCCATGATATGCGTGTTGGCCTTCAATTCCTCACGATCAGCTTCACGTCGCCATTTCTCCTTGAGCTTCTGTTTCAGCTCTTCATCAACGCGGTGGAAAAACTCTTCTTCCAGTGCCGATTCGCGACGTCGAAATGCGTCAGTTGTCATCGTTGCTCCCCTTCACAAGCAGACCCATCAGAATTCTACGCTTCGAAATCTATCAATCCGACCGATGCCGTAAACTAATCACTTTGGAATGCGCATTCCGCCGAACACAACACTTGCCAAACTCGGGAGTCCCGATTGCGTTTCGACCTTTAATTGCGAAGATTGACAGCGGACATTCGAATTGACTGGCGAAAGTCGTTGCCCGCGCGGCGAATCGACGGCAGTTTCCGTGAACGAACTCAGGATTTTGAACCGGAACAAGGTGACCACAATGCTCGGCAGGACTCCATTTCTGACGCTGTTTCTGATGTGTGCGATGTCTTCCGGAACGGTGTTTGCGCAGGCCACGACGGCCACTGCGCCGTCGCAGGATAACAGCAAGCGGTCAGCCGTCGCGACGAAAGCTGTGATTCCCGTTTTTGAATTATCCGGTCCCGTAACGGAAAAAGCCGTCGCCGACGATTTCCCGTTCAGCTTCGGTTCGACGGGTGAATCGCTGAAAAGTCTGACGGACCGCCTGTCGAAGGTTATCGACGATGACGATGTGCCGGCGATCGTGCTCTTCGCCGACAGTGCTCAAGTCGGCCGGGCTCAGCAGCAGGAACTTCGCCGCGTGCTGGCCGCGATCCGGGCCGCGGGCAAGCAGATCCATGTTCATTCCGAACTGTTTACGACCGGCGAATTCGTCCTGATGTCCGGTGCGTCCGAAATCAGCATGGTGCCGACGGGCTACATGTTCATCACCGGACTTTACGGCGAACAGATGTTCCTGCGTGGTCTGCTGGACAAGCTCGGCGTCACGCCGGATTACTTCACCTGCGGCGATTTCAAGACCGCCGCTGAAATGTTTATGCGGAAAGAACCGAGTGCTCAGTCGAAGGAAATGAGCGACTGGCTGTACGGCGGGATCTTCGATGAACTAATAGCCGACGTCGCCCGAGGACGTGGTGTGGAGAAAGACGTCGCCAGGGCATGGATTGACGAAGGCGTGTTTACCGCCGAACGAGCCATCGAAAAAGGCATCATCGACGTCGTCGAGCACCGTCAGGACTTCGAAGAGCGACTGAAGAAACTTTACGGCGACGATCTGAAGTTCGACCGAAAATACGGGAAAAAGAAGGGCACAGAAATCGACCTGTCGTCGCCTTTCGGCATCCTGAATTTTTACGCCGAGCTACTGTCGCCGCCGTCGACAAAAGCCAGCACCAAACCCGGCGTTGCGATCGTCTACCTGGAAGGCAGCATCCTGCCGGGAAGCAGCCAGGGCAATCCGTTTCTGGCCGACGCGGCTGCGTTCAGTGATTCCATTCGCAAGGCTCTGGACGAAGCGGCCAACGATGACGCGGTCAAAGCGGTTGTGTTTCGCGTGAATTCGCCGGGAGGTTCGGCCGTTGCCAGTGAAATCATCCTGAACGCGACGAGGCGGATCGCTGCAAAGAAGCCGTTTGTCGTTTCGATGGGTGACGTGGCCGGCAGCGGAGGCTACTACGTGGCCTGCGGAGCAGACACCATCTTCGTCGACCCTTCGACAATCACGGGCTCCATCGGAGTCGTCGCCGGCAAGTTCGCGACGACAGGACTGTGGGACAAGGTCGGCATAAACTGGTCCCCGATCTCCCACGGAAAGAACGCCGCGATCCTGAGCAGCGCAGATGTGTTTTCCGATTCCGAACGAGCGGCGATGCAGAGCTACATGGACGAGGTCTACGAAGTGTTCAAGGGACACGTCGTGAAGGCTCGCGGCGATCGCCTGAAAAAGGACATCGACGAACTGGCCGGGGGGCGTGTCTACACCGGCCGTCAGGCAATCGAACTGGGGCTCGCGGACAAACTCGGCGGACTTTCCGATGCCGTGGCATTCGCCGCGAAGGAAGCCAGCCTGGAGGAAGGCTACGACGTCCGCATCGTGCCTCGCCCGAAGAATTTCATGGAACTTCTGATGAGCGACCTGACTGGCCCCAAAGACGACGGCCGGCACCTGCAAATGAACCTGCCCGCGGGATTCAGCGAAAGTCAGCCGCTGATCGACACGGTCCTGCCACTGCTGAACGGCATCGATCCTCAACGAGTCGCCGCCATCAAACAGGCGCTGCTGCAGATGTCGATTCTGCAGAAGGAACGCGTGAGCCTGATGATGCCGGTGATGAGTTTCGCCCCGTAGCCAGCGTAACCTGTCGGTGGACTCGCGGTGCTTCAGAAGTCTCGCTCAGAATGTCTACGTTCCGGCGAGTCCGGCAATGAGGTGTCACTTTGTTGGTCTACGCAGGCTGGATTCTGTTCGCGCTGATTGCCGTGTGGACGGTTCCTCCCGTGCTGTGGATGCTGTCGCGCGAACTTCAGCCTGCGTCGCCGGATAACGGCGAGACGCTGCCGTCCGTGAGTGTCATCATGCCCGCTCGCAACGAACAGGCGGCAATCGAATCCTCACTGCGGTCCGTGCTGAACAGCGCGGGCGTGACGTTCGAACTGATCGTTGTCAACGACCGCAGCACGGATCGCACCGGTGACATCATCGATTCCATCGCGGCAACGAACGAGCACGTGAAGGCGGTTCACATCAGCGAACTCCCGTCCGGTTGGCTGGGGAAGAATCACGCCATGCACATTGCGGCCCGACGAGCGACGGGGGACCTGCTGCTGTTCACTGACGGCGACGTGATGTACGAACCGACGGCCTTGCTGACCGCCGTTCGATATTTCAGTCAACGCGGCCTGAAACACCTGTGCCTGCTGCCGAGGATGCTGCCGGGTAGTTTTCTGGAAAACAGCGTCGTCGCGTTTTTCGGGCTTTCGTACGCGATCGGTCAGCAGGTGCATCTGGTGCGCACCTGGTGGCCGTTTGCGTATGCCGGAGTCGGAGCGTTCAACCTGGTCGACGCGAATTTCTACCGCAGCTTCGGCGGCCATGAACGAATTGCGATGGATGTGCTGGACGATGTGAAGCTCGGGAAGCTCGTCAAACGCCACAGTGGTCGCGCCGACTTTCTGGCGGCTCCGAAATTGCTGTCGCTGCGCTGGCAGCCGTCGTTGTGGGGAGTCGTCACGGGGCTGGAAAAGAACGGTTTTGCCGCACTGAACTATTCCGTGCCGTCGATTCTGCTGGTGACCGTGCTGTTCTTCATCACGATGGTGTCACCCTTCGTTGTGCCGTGGCTTGTGCCGCTGCGCGATGGGTCCGGGTTTGTGGCGTGCGCAGCTCTGTGGCACGTGCTTTACGGAGTAACGGCCGTTCGAGTCGGCGGGTCGGCTCTGCTGTTCCTGTTCTTTCCGTTCGGTGCGTGGATGCTGGCATTCACGTTCTGGCGGTCGGCCTGGATCACTCTGCGGCAGGGCGGCGTTCGCTGGCGAGACAGCTTCTATCCGCTGTCCGAACTGCGGCCGGGCATTTATCGATGACGAATCACGACCACGCTCGGCGGAAGAAGTTCAGCCAGTTCTCGTGCATGATGCCCGCGATCTGTTCGTCGGTGTAGTTGCGCTGGCTGAGGATGTCCGCGATGCGGTGGAGATCGGCGATCGTGTCGAGGTCGTGCGGAGTCTGTTCCTTGCCGAAGCCGCCGTCCAGATCCGTGCCGATGCCGCAGTGACGCGTCGTTCCCGCCAGTTGGCAGATGTGATCGATGTGATTGACGGCATCTTCCAGGCCGACGGTGGCCGGGTCCGACTGGCCTCGCACCCAGCCTGGGCGAATCATCCACGAATCGAGAGCCAGGCCGATGACGGCGTCGCGTTTCACCAGAGCCTAATCTGATCGTCGTCAAGCTGCCTGTCACCGGGCACGAGTGAACGGCAGTTGTGGTGGCTGGCCAGAACCGGGCCGGTGTAGATGTCCAGAGCCTGCCAGAAGCACTCGTCTGACAAATGTGTCGCGTCCAGCAGCATGCCGACGCGATCCATCTCGCGCAGCAGTTCCGGCCCTTTCTCCTTCAATCCGCCGGGACTGCCTGTGCCGTGTCCGTAGTCATCGGGGCCATAATGCGCCGGCCCCAGGATTCGAAGGCCCGCTTCGTACCAGCGTTCGACGTACGATGGATCCGGGATCGCCCAGCTTCCTTCCATGCTGAGAATGAAACCGATGGGCTCTGTGGCCGACCCGTTTCGGGCGGTCCACTTTTCAATGTGAACATCCAGCGCCGCGGCATCGGGCAATTCGCGCATGTGACCGAGCCGCGACATCTCACGGTAGTAGGCCAGTTGTCCCTGCATCGCCGCGAAGGCCGCATGGCGCGAACGATAGAACGTCCGCGGCGATTCCTTCCGTTCGAAGCGAGGCAGCAGAGTGGCGATGACGACACCGATGTTTCCCTGCCGAAGCGCCGGCAGCGACACCGTCGCATCACCGGGAACGCAGCCGGGAAACTGTCGTTCGAATTCGCGGATCTGCTCAACCGGCCACAGCAGGTCGCGGTTCCATTCCAATGCGTTCCAGGCCAGGTCCAGGTGAGCGTCAAAGATCATCATGTGTGTCGTCTTTCCATGCCGCCATCGCCAGCAGCAGCCATCCAATCATCAGCAGTGTTCCGCCGAACGGAGCCACCAGTCCCCACCGGACACCGCCGAATTTCGGTCCGCAGATGACCAGCACGTACAGCGCGCCGGAAAACAGCACGATGCCGCCGGCGAAACTCCATGCCGCGGCGCTAAGCAGCTTCGACGGACGGCGCTTCATCCACAGCCCGGCGCCAAACATCGCCAGCGCGTGCCACATGTGATAGCGAACTGCCGTGCGGAAATCTTCCAGGTACTTGTATGCGGCCGGCAGTTCCATGCCCGAAACGGTCTTCGGGTCGACGTCGGCGTACTTCTTCGTGAGATACCCGCTGTCGGACAGCCCGTGAGCTCCGAAGGCGCCAAGAAGAACGGCCAGAGACCCGAACGCCGCGGCCAGCAATAAACAAGTCCGCGCCTTCATTAACGCACGCCCAGCAATTTTAGGAACTCACGGCAAAACGCGGGGTGAGCGGGCCATGTGGGAGCCGTGACCAGGTTTCCGTCGACCACAGCATCGTCGATCGGAATTTCCCGGTACGTTCCGCCAGCGAGCGTTACTTCCGGTCGACATGCCGGATAGGCGGTGCAGGAACGTCCGGAAAGAATTCCGGCTGCGGCCAGAATCTGCAGTCCGTGACAAATCGCCGCGATGGGTTTCTTTGCCGCGTCGAATTCCCGGACCAGTTCGGTCACGCGTTCGTTCAGTCGCAGGTATTCCGGAGCACGACCGCCGGGAATCAACAGGCCGTCATAGGCGTCCGATCGCACCGCGTCGAAATCGGCATTCAGCGTGAAATTATGGCCCGGCTTTTCGGTGTAGGTCTGATCGCCTTCAAAGTCGTGAATGGCAGTACGGATCCGGTCGCCGTGCCGCTTATCCGGACAAACGGCACTCACTTCGACACCGCACGTCAGGAGCGTCTGGAACGGGACCATGATTTCGTAGTCTTCGACAAAATCACCTGCCAGCAGCAGGACGCGTTTGTTTGTCATTGCTTCATTCCTGGTCCGGAAGCCCACCGTCGGGCAGGGCAGGCCGCGGTCGGCGAGAGTTGGTGCCGTCGCGGGAAGTGAGGTTTCCGGCGGTTGGGGCGGAAATTGTGGTGGGCGGTCCGGCCCTGGTCAAATGCGTGGCGCGATTCACTGCGGAACACGAAAACCGGTGGATTTCGCCGATTGGACGGGCACACGATCGGAACTGGCCGATTCCTTGAGAAATCCAAGCATTTTCCGGGCTCACCGGTCATTTTCCGGGCTTGTGGCCTGTCGCGGAACGCCGGTATATTCTGGCGGTTTGGCCTGCCCATCGGCGGAAATCCGTCATTGCCGGGATGCGTCCGAAGTGCTTCGATCCTTCCGAAATACGCAGAAAAGACTCCGTCTGCGCGGCCGTCTTGTTCTCCTGCTTGGCGGCATGGCCATGCTGCTGTCGGGCTGTGAAGGACGGACTCTGGTTGACGACAACCCGGTCTTTGCCGCCGCGCCGCCGCGCAGATCACTGGTCAACGAGTCGACACTGGCCGCCACTGAACCTTCGTCCGTCTCGCTGGTTGCCAGGGACATTCAACTGACGTCGTCGGGATCGTCGACTCCAGTGCTGGAGGGCAATACGGTTGTGGCGGAAGTCAACGGCAAGCCGGTCTTCGTCGATGATCTGATCGGCAGTGCCAGACTTGCGATGGAAGCGGATCCGCGCCTGACGGATCCACAACGGCAGCAGATCATGGCCGATGAAGTTCGCCGTCGGCTGCCCGCTCACATCGAACAGGAAATCGTGCTGCAGGCTCTGAACCGCAAGATTCCCGAAGACCGCCGAAAGTCCATCCGCGAAGCGATGGAACCGGACTTCGAGAAGCTCATTGAAAGTATCATGCAGGAACGACAGCTTCTGACCGATGAGCAGTTGAACAACGCTCTGGCCGAACAGGGACTGTCCATTCCGCTGTTGAAGGAAAGCTTCTTCCGGGCGCAGATGGTGCGGGGATTTGTTGACACACTGGCGGACGATAACATCCCGAAGACCATCGATCGCGGTGAGCTGGTCCGCTACTACCAGCAGCATAAGGACGAGTACACGCCTCAGGAACGCATCCGCTGGCAGGAGATTGTGGTGCGTTTCAACGGCAATCGGCAGCAGGCGCAACAGAAGATGGCGGAAGTCGTTAACCAGCTGAATGCCGGTGCCGATTTCGGAAAGCTGGCCGTGAAGTATTCCGAAAGCCTCAGCGCAAAGACGCAGGGCGACATGGGCTGGCTGCAGAAGGGTTCGCTGACCGACGACGAAGTTGAGGCCATGCTGTTCGAGCAACCGCCCGGCGGTATGACGAAAGTCTTTGTCCGTGACGATCGCTTTGAGGTGTTTCGCGTTGCCGAACACCAGTACGCTCACACGATCCCGTTTGAGGAAGTGCAGCAGGAAATTGAGCAACTGCTGAAACAGCGAGCCACCGAGGACGCTCGCCGCAAAGTGATTTCCGACCTGCGCGAAAAGGCGACCATCGAAACCATCTTCGACAATGCCGTCTGAGCCGCTGCATCAGCCGTATTGACTGCACCAGCGTCCGTCGGCGCATCAGCCGACAATGGTCGATTCGCCGACATTTCCGCGAGCCTGTCCCTGAAGTGCGTGTCCGAATCGAAGACGCGTGCGCGCATGCACGCCGGGGCGGCATCGCTGTGACGGCCGCTGACGTTGTTTGGCCCGCATCGAATCGCTGGCAAAGGTTCTGACATGTCCCGGACGCTGGCGGCAATTCGAAGTGTGGCGCGACGCTATGTCGATCTGCCCGCGGCCGTCCACGTGCTGTGCTTTGGCACGTTTCTGAACCGCGCCGGTTCGTTTGTGCTGCTGTTCCTGACGATCTATGTCAGCGAACATCTGAAGTTCGGCGTCAGTTTCGCCACAGTCTGCGTGGGCGCTTTCGGAGCGGGGTCGATTGTTTCGTCACTTGTCGGCGGGTACCTGGCCGATACCTTCGGCCGCAGGCGCATCATGCTGCTGTCGATGTTCGGCGGCGCGGGAATGCTGGTGCTGCTGGGTCAGTTGACAGAACGCTGGTCGTTTCTGGCGGCGATGTTCGGATTTGCAATGCTGTCCGAACTGTATCGCCCCGCCGCGTCGGCGATGATCGGCGATGTCGTTGAGCCACTGCGACGTCCGTATGCGTTCGGGCTGCTGTATATCTCAGTCAATCTGGGATTTGCGTTCGCTCCGCCAATCGGTGGATTGCTGGCTGGATATTCCCTGTTTCAACTGCTGTTCCTGCTCGACGCCCTGACGGCCGCCGTGTTTGGTCTGGTGATCGTGTTCTACATTCGCGAGACGCTGCCGGCGCCCGATATCGCTGCGACGAGCGAACCTGCGTCGGACACTTCGTCACCGGGTACTGCCGTGCCGGACATCCCCGCGACCGGCACGAGATCGTCGGAGGCCGCGATGACATCCGGCCTCAGCCATCCCATGAGTCCGGCGTGGGTCCGTTCAACGCGCGAGATACTCAGCGATACACCGTTCGTGATGCTGTGTCTTGCAACGCTGCTGACAACCAGTGTCTTCGTCCAGGCATTTTCAACTCTTCCCATGTACCTTCGCCAGTTGGGATATTCGGAGACAGAATTCGGTTTCATGATTTCCGTCAACGGCATCATGATCGTCGTGCTGCAGTTGCCGCTGACCCACCTGCTGAGTCGGTTCAATCGCATTGCCGTGATCATGGCGGGTGAATTGCTGCTGGCTGTCGGTTTTGGCCTGACGGGGTTCGCTTCGACGAAATCCGCGGTGATCGCCTGCATCATCGTGTGGACGCTCGGCGAGATTGCTCAGGCCGCGTTCAAGCAGTCGGTGGTCTCGGACATGTCTCCGAAGGAATATCGGGGCCGGTACATGGGAGTCTTCGGCATGTGCCATGCTGTGGGGCTGACGATCGGAGCTCCGCTGGGCGGAGAAATCTACGCGCGTCACGGTGCTCAGGTGCTGTGGCCGGGCTGTTCCCTGGTCGTGCTGGCTTCCGTGGCGATTTACAGCATCGTCTACGCAGCCCTTTCGCGCGGACCCGTGAAGCCGGTGGTCCCGGAACCTGGTGTTCAATGAGCGGCAGAGCACGGCTCTTCCGTCCGTACGCGTTCGGACCGGGAACGGAACTCACGCAGACTCACATCTGCTACCCTTCCGTTTTCCCGGTTTCCGTCATTCGGTCGAGAACACGTCGCCTCTGATGAAGCCTTCATCCCTGATTCCACCAGCCCTGCTGGCCGCAACAGCGGTGCTGGTGCTGTTGGTTCTGTCGCTGACCGGCCGCATGTCGCCGCTCGTTGAACCAGACAGTCAGACGTATCTGAATTTTGATTTCTCGTCCCTGACGGCGGCGCTGACACAGATCCGGACGTTTGGTTACCCGCTGTTCCTGAAGACGATTGGCTCGGTCGAGAGAGTTCCGTTTTTTCAGTGGCTGGTTCATTCCGTCGCATGCGGACTGTTCTATGTCGGCCTGGTGAGGGTCGGGTATCGGTCAGCAGTCGCCTTTGCGTGTTCAGCAACGCTGCTGTTGTCTCGCGCTGTCTTTGAATGGGTCAACCACGTAACCGCGGACGGACTCGCAGCGGCAATGGCCATTGCCTCCGCCGGCGCTCTGCTGGCTGTGCTAAGCCGAACGAAGACGGTTGCCGGCTGGCCGGGACTGGTCGCGTTCACGTTTCTCGCCTATCAGATCCGTCCGGCTTACCTGTTTCTGATTCCCCTGTGGCCGATCGCCGGTTTCTGGCTGGATACGTTTCTGCTGCGGCGCGACAACGGCCTGGCGACCCGGCTGTTCCGAGCATCCGGTTACGCAGCGGCAACGGTTCTTCCATTCCTGGCGTTCTGCACTTTGCGACTTCTGGTCGTGGGCCACTGGGGCCTGGTGTCGTTCGGCGGGTACAACGTTGTCGGAATTTCCGCGCAGTTTCTGGATGCCGAACTTGTCCGGGAGCTTCCGGAGGAATTGCAGCCGCTGGCAGAACGGATCGTCGACGGACGTTCGCGGCTGACAGATTATCGACCGGCCGACAGCTACGAAGCGATGGAGGAAATGTTCAATCCAACCGTCTGGACGCTGACTGTTCCCGCCGCGCGCGAGTTGTGTGCGGATGATCCGGTGGCTGTGAACCAGTTGCTCAGCCAACTGGCAGGAACAGTGATCCGTCGGCGTCCCGCCCGATATTTGCAGTGGCTGCTGTGGAACGCCAATCATGCTCGACAGCAGCTGCTTCCGCTGGTCGTTTTCGATCGAGGCTCCATCGTTGTGTTATCGCTTTTCGCGGCGGTTCTGCTGAGTTCGCTGATTCGCGGAGAGGCCAGTGATCGCGTGACGGCGCAGGCAGGTGCTTCCCCGCAACAACTTCATATCGAGCGTCACGTGCTGTTGTGGCTGGCGGTCGGCTTTGTTGTGGCCAAGACCCTGCTGGTGATTTTGGTGGAGCCTGCGATCGGTCGATATCTGGTCGCTGCGGGGATGTTCGTGCCGGCAGCGATCGCCATTTGGGTGGTTCATTTCGTCGAACAGCGGTTGCCAGTGAGTCAGCCGCCGACAAATTGCCCCACAGCGTGACAGACCGCACAGGAGCCGCAAGAGTGTGACAACTAGCGCGCCACCAGGACGCAGGCTGCCAGGAATGTCCACCGAGCAGGCTCGCTCCCTTCGCGGTATCGGGTTTGCTTCGCTGGCAATGCGACACTTGGTAGAGTGTCAAAGCGATCGCTGAGTCGCGCGTCTCTTACGAAGGCTGTTACCCATGAGAATATTCCGAAACGTTTCCTTTTCCGGGATCACACTGGTCGTCACGTTTCCGGTGATCGCGGCAATCGCGATGCTGTGGTGGAGCGGTGGTGGTCAGACTTCGGCAACGGTCGCCGCTCAGGTGGACCCCGGAATTGTCCAGCCGCCGCTGAAGGCGGACGTCGCAAAGTTCATGCGACAAAAGCTGGCGACCATGAACCTGACGATGGAGGGCGTGTCGACGGACGACTTCGAAATGGTTCGTGACGGTGCTCTGAAACTCATCGAACTCAGCAAGCAGGCCGCGTGGAAGCAACACGCCAACGCGGCCTATATCCAGGACACTGCGGACCTTGTCGAAGTCGCGGAGTTCCTGGTGCGAATGGCCGCGGCGCAGGATCAGCAGGGAGTTGCCATGGGCTATGCGAAACTCAGCCTGAGCTGTACCACCTGCCATCAGCACGTCCGCGGGCCGAAACTGGCAGTCCTTCAGCGCGACGACAATGCAATCGCAGGTCGGTAAACGACACTAACGCTTCGATTCGTAGTCCCGGATGTAGTCGTGGCAGGCCACGCACGTTGCCGTCAGATTCTGCTGCATGTACGCCATGCCTTCCGGGCTCTTCTTCTTCGCCTGCTCTTCCAGCCGGGCCGAGACTCTCAGGAATTCGGTGCGGAAATGTTCGTAGACATCGGAATCCGCATCGTCCTGCTTCGGAGCAAACCCGGCCGGCGGTTCCAGGCTCATCAGCTTCAGCGCGCTGGCGGATCGTTCGACTCGTGAAAAGTCGTGTGTGACCACGCCTTCCAGAACTCGCTGAGCATGTACCAGTTTGGCCTGCATCAGCGGTTTCACCGGCTGGGCGTCAGCGTTCTTGTCGTCCGGCGACACTGGAATCTGCTGAACCTGCCCGCCCGCGATGCTCCACATCGTCCCGGCGACGACAAATAAGGCTCCCGCGAAAATCGTCATCATACGGCTGCTGAATACATGCATTTTCGAATCCTCCGTGCAGACCTGAAACGTGACAGAACGAGACAGAATGTTCTCAGACGCAAATGCGGTTCCGCAACCATGACCGGCCGGGGAAAAGCACTTTGACCTGCAAAAAACCACTGATCTCCCGCACGGCATGCCTGGCCGGACGTGATGCGGCAGGATCATCGACCGGTCAGTAGCCCGCAGCCATGCCGTCCTTGCGTGATTCTGACGCACCAAAATAGATGTCGCGGTCGGCGTCGTATCGGATTCCCTGATACCCGCCAAAGATGCCCGGTGCCGGCTGCAGAGTGTGGCCGCGTCCCAGCAAGGTCCGGCGCGTTTCGTCACTGAAGCCTTCTTCCAGCGCCACCGTGCCGCCGTCCGTCATGACTTCGCCGGTGGGTTCGGAAGAACCGCTGTGAACCATCCGCGGAGCGTCGCCGGCTTCCTGAGTATTCATGCCAAAGTCGATCATGTTGATGATGATCTGAACGTGACCCTGCGGCTGAGTCGCTCCGCCCATGACTCCGAAACTCAGAAAAGGCTTGCCGGCCTTTGTGACGAACGCCGGAATGATCGTGTGAAACGGCCGCTTCTGCGGAGCATACGTGTTGAAGCGACCTTCCGTCAGGTCAAACAACTGACCGCGATCCTGTAAACAAAATCCCAGCCCGTCGGGACACATGCCGCTGCCGAATCCCCTGTAGTTGCTCTGAATCAGCGACACCATGTTGCGATCCTTGTCAGCAACCGTCAGATAGATCGTGTCGCCTTCTTCCACCGAATGCGGCAAGCCGACCGCGTACTGCTTCGCAGCCCGGCCGCCGTTGATCAGCGTGCGGCGCTCGTCGGCATATTCCTTCGAAATCAGCCGATTCACCGGCACGTCGGCAAAGTGCATGTCTGCGTACAGACGAGCACGGTCTTCAAACGCCAGCTTCTTCGCTTCGATCAGCCAGTGCAGGTGATCCGCACTGCCGAACCCGGCGGATTTCAGATCATAGCCTTCCAGCACATTCAGCATCTGCAAAGCGGCAATCCCCTGGCCGTTGGGAGGCAGTTCCCAGACATCGTAGCCGCGATAGCTCGTCGACACGGGCTCAACCCATTCGGAAGTGTGCGCGGCCATGTCTTCGTACGACAGAAAGCCGCCGTTGCGTTCCATGTAATCGCCGATCGTGCGAGCGATGCTGCCCTTGTAGAATTCGTCTCGACCATTCTCCACGATTGCCATCAGCGTTCCGGCCAGACGCGGATTCCGAAAGATGTCGCCGGTTTGCGGACCATTGCCGTCCGGGAAATACGTTTCATTGAAACCCGGATATTGCCCGAATGTCGCCTTGCCGCCGCGCCAGCCGGACGCGATGACTTCGGACACGGGAAATCCTTCTTCGGCATATTGGATCGTCGGAGCCAGCACATCCTTCATGGGCAGTCTGCCAAACTTCGCATGCAGTTCGAACCATCCGTCGACACAGCCTGGAACCGTCACCGGCAGCGGGCCGTACGGCGGAATGTATTCAAGCCCGCGCTTCCGGAACTCCTCCAGCGTAAGGCCTGCGGGAGACCGGCCGCTGGCATTCAGCCCGTACAGTTTCTGCGTCTTCGCGTCCCACACGATGGCGAACAGATCGCCGCCGATGCCGCAACTGATCGGTTCGGTCAGACCGAGACAGGCGTTGGCCGCAATAGCCGCGTCAACGGCGGAGCCGCCCTGCTTGAGAATATCGATCGCCACCATCGTCGCCAGAGGCTGACTGGTCGCCGCCATGCCGTGTCTGGCAATCACTTCCGATCGAGTGGCAAACATCCGGCCGGTGGGGCGGTCACCGGCAGCGCAGGCGTGTAAGCAGCAAGAACAATGGCACATGTCAGCAGGGATCTCATGGGCTTGTCTTTCCTTTCGCGGGGACACTTCAGGCTGTCGGCCATTCGACCGCTGACGCTAGAATACCGGCGTCAAACGCTGAAGCAATCGTCACGGAGCCCTCTGCATGAAGTCACCGTTTCCGGGCATGGACCCGTTTCTGGAAGGTCAGGAATGGCAGGACTTTCACAATCGCCTGAATGTGGCCATTGCCGAAGCAATCAGTCCCGCCCTCGAACCCGACTATTTCGTCAGAACTGAGCGCCGTGTGTACCTTGAGCACGTTGGTCCGGATCCGGATACGTTTCGCGTTGCCGATGTTGCTGTCATCGCGCGTGACTCTGACCTCCCGACCGGCATGCGTGTCGATGGTTCGCCCGTATCGGTTCCCGCTGTCTGTACGTTGCCTCAGCCGGAAGAACGCCGCGAGACGTATCTCGTGATTCGCGACCGCGAGTCGCTGGAGGTTGTCACTGTCATCGAGACGCTGTCGCCTTCAAACAAGCGGCGCGGCGGCAACGGACGAACTGAGTACCTGAATCGGCGCGATGACGTCCTTGGCAGTCGTTCGCACCTGGTCGAACTGGACCTGTTGCGCGGCGGCGAGCGCCTGCCCGTCGTTGAACCGCTGCCTGCTGCCGACTACTTCTGCATCGTCAGTCGAACATACAGTCGACCACGGACGGAACTCGATGCCTGGACGCTGAAACAGCAGTTGCCAACCGTATTGATTCCACTGAAGCTCGGCGATGACGACGTACCACTCGCCCTTCAGCAAGTCATGGACTCCGTCTACAGTCGCGCCCGTTATGATTTTTCCATCGACTATCAGAAGGGACTTGAACCCGCGCCGACCGCGGACGACGACGCATGGATCCGGCAGCGAATCGCAGAGCACTCGGCGTAAGAACTCTGAAACGCGAACCGCTGGGGCAATCCCGACGGAGCCATCTGCATAAAGTCACGGCCTCCCCGCTTTGTCCCATCGACAGCGGCAGACATCCGCTGCCACCGCCGAACTTCGACCATCGGGTCAAGAAGCCGCCAATTGCAGAAGGGTCAATTCGGCGGCAGGAGCGGAGCTATTCTGCCGCGATGACTGCCGCGACTTTCTTCGCCGCTTCGGCGCGAGCCTTTGCTTTCACGTCGGCGACCTTCACGGGCACGAAGCCCTGACGTTTGCTTTCGTCAGCCGCTTCCATGAACGCATACAGGTCAATGGTTTCCTCGTCGGCAACCGGTGACTGGCCGGTCTGGAAGAATTTCACGATCTCCACCAGCAGCGGCGCGTAACCGTCGTAGCCGCCGACGCTGGCTGTCGCTTTCGAACCGAACGCGGTTCCGCCGTAGCCACCACTTCCCGCGCGAATTCCGCGGAACGTACCGATACGGCCGTCGCTCCAGGTACCCGTGACCTGTTCGAAGCCGTCCGTCTGAGTCCGCACGACGGTTTCCACTCCCGGCCCCATCGCCGTAAACAGCGTTTCCACGCCGTGAATCCCGTACCAGAACAAATCCGGGTGAGTCTTCTCCAGCGAAGCCGGGGAATACGCGTCACAGCCCAGCACGTCGCCGATCGACCCGTTGCGAATTGCCTGAACGCCGCTGGAAAACCTCAGCGACGACGAAGAAAACACGGGCGTTTCGTAATGTTTCGCCAGCTCGTAAATTGCGATGCAGTCCGTCAGCGATGCGGCAATCGGTTTATCGACGAAACACGGCTTGCCCGCCTTCAGCACGGGAATCACCTGTTCCAGATGAGGCCGGCCGTCATTGGTTTCCAGCAGCACCGCGTCGACCTGCTGAATCATGGCGTCCAGATCATCACAGATTTCAACACCCAGCGCTGTGATCTCCTCGGTGTACTTCGGCACTCGCGACACGCTGCTTTCGATGTCCGGCGATCCTTTCGGATACACCAGGACGACTCGGCAGCCCGGCACATGCTTTGGATCGTCGACATTGTTCAGCAGTTTGGCGAACGCGATGCAGTGCGACGTATCCAGCCCGATCATGCCGACGCGAATCGTTTTCGACGAATCGCCGCCCGGTTTCTCATCGGCTTTCATCGCCGGCGAAATCACCGCGACAAGTGCCGTCGCAAAAATACTGACCATGAACAAACGAGTTTCGCAGAAAATCATCTTACGCTCCCAACCAGAACAGGGTTCCCGCCGACAATGTGCGTGAAGAGTAGCCGGCAATCTCGTCCCGCTCCAGTCGGCAGGCGGTCAGTCGTCAGGCCACGGCTTCGATCGGTTCGCGAGTTTTGGTTCCGGCGTACTGCAGATGCTCGACGGACAGATGCGAAAGTGTCAGCAGATCGGCGATGGAGTCCACGACGTAATCCGGCCTGTAGGCAAAGTTCGGCAGATCCGCCCGCGACGTCGACCCTGTAAGTGCCAGCACAGTGCGATATCCCAACTGAACGCCGCCAAGAATATCGGTGTCCATTGTGTCACCGATCATCACGGTGTTTGCTGCTTCCAGTCCCAGTTCCTTGCGTGCTGCGCGCATCATCACGGGGCTGGGTTTTCCGACGCTGAACGCTTTCACTCCGGTCGCCGCTTCCAGTAGCGCTACGATGGCTCCGCAACCCGGGCGCGTCCCGGTCTGTGTCGGACAACTCGGGTCCAGATTTGTCGCAATCAGTTTCGCTCCGTTCAGGACCAACTGAACCGCTTGTTCCACGAGTTCGAAGGACAGAGTGCGGCCTTCACCGACAACTACATAGTCGGGATTGCTGTCGACCAGCGAATATCCGTTGTTATGCAGGGCGTTCAGCAGACCGCTTTCACCAATCACAAAGGCCGTTCCGTTTGGCAACTGACGAGCAAGAAACCGGGCAGTCGCCATCGCGCACGTGAAAACGTGTGATTCCTCAATCGGCATCCCCAATCGCTTCAGCTTCGTCGCCACGTCGCGCCGCGTACGCTGGCTGTTGTTGGTGAGAAACAAGAAGGGAATCCGGTCTGTCAATAGCCGCACGACGAACTCCCGTGCCCCTGGAATCAGCTCGGAACCACGATAGATGACCCCATCCATGTCGATCAGAAAACCACACCCCATTGCACCATTCCCTGTTGAATAAACCACGCAGATACAAGCGGCAACTCCGCCGCCGCCTTTGGATGCTCAACCGCCATGGCAAGTCGCGTGCCGTGTCTGCGGGATTCTCGCGAGAACGCAATAATCACCGGCGAACGTCCCAGTGAGCGCTCCGGTCGCCAAATCCGACACCGGTGATTTGTGAAGATTCCACACGACAGAATCAGCTTCCTGAATCGCCGGCAGCAGCAAACTCGCGCGAAACTGCTGCAGGGTTGAGCAGCGGCGGTTCTGCCCGATCGCTATTCGGCCCGATCGCTATTCAGGAAGTTCCTCACCCCGAGTTTCTCTGGCCAGCAGCGTCACCGCGATGCCGACGGCAAACAACGGAGCCAGGTACAGCGCTGACTGATTCGGGCTCCATTCCAGCAGCCCGGAAACCAGAATTACGGCGGCAGATCCGATCCGTCCGGCATTGAAGCAGAATCCCGTCCCGGTACCTCGAATGCGCGTCGGGAACAGTTCCGGAAAATACACCGCGTAGCCGGCGTGCATGCCAAGCGTCAGAAATCCAAACACGGGCAGAAACATGACCAGCACGGATCGGGAGTAGTCGCCGGGGATCAGCACAAGAAACAACGTCAGCGCCGTCGCAAACGCGCCGATGTGGTAGAGCAGGAAGGCTCCCCGACGCCCCAGCCGGTTTGAGATCGACCCAAACAGGACCAGCCCCAGACCGCCACCCAGAACCATCGTCAGGAACATCCCGACCATTTCCTGCTGCTTGATTTCACCCTTGTGCTGTTCAAGAACTTCGGTCCGCAATTGCTTCTGTGAATCGTCAGCCGCGGACCAGTCGACGTCGGCAAGTCCCGCGGCCATCAGGAATCCGGACTCCGACTTTCGTTTCAGAGCATCCTTGCCATAGATGTGGCAGCCCCAGAACGTCGTCAGGCCAATCGTTGCCAGCGCCACGGCGACCGTTGTGTTTCGCAGATTCTGAGCGTTGAACAGGTCAGCAATCACGCCCGTCGCCTGAGTCGCATCTTCGGCCTCGCGCTGCTTGGCCTTAGTCCACTGTTCAGGCTCGCGCAGTTTCCAGCGAATGAACACCGTCAGCAGCGCGGGGACCACGCCAATGACAAAGCCCAGTCGCCAGGTGTTGTCTCCCAGCACCTGAGCACCAATGATGAAATAGCCGACCGCGACGGCCATCAGCGTTCCGAATACGCTGGATGCGTGGAAGATGGAACTCATCACGGAGCGCGACCGTTTCGGCATCACTTCGGCCACCATCGCGCTGGCGACCGCCCATTCGCCGCCGACTCCCATCGCCACCAGAAATCGCAGCACGACCATCTGCCACGGTGCATTCGCGATCGCCGTCACACATGTGAACACCGAGTAGAACAGAATGGTGACGATCATCGTCTTCGAACGGCCGATGCGGTCGCTGACCATTCCGAACAGAATCCCGCCGAACGCGCCGCCAAGCAGGAATGACGCGAGCGAGTAATTGTTCCACGAGTTCTTCAGTTCGACCGTGAAGTCGTCGCCCAGAAGCTGCGGCATGGCGTCGTTCATGCTGGCAACGAACACCTGTCCTTCAAACACATCAAACACCCAGCCCAGCGACGCTATCAGCAGCACCAGCCACTGGTACGACGAAATCTGCTCAAACCACATCGCCTGCTGTTCGCCGGTCGGAACTTCCGGATGATTACCGCCGTTACCCGTCGCGATTTCGCCGCTCATCGAATGCCTCAGTTCGTGGTTCGGTGTGCTGGTGCTGAGTCCGCAGTCTAAACGCGGTCACGTTGAAACTGCAGTCCCGCCGGGCAGGGCAACTCGGCAAACGGACCAAAAGGCGCTGTTCCGTCTCACGGCGACAAAAAGCGCGCCAGCAAGGTTCATTCATGATGCCGAAGAAGGGAAGACCGGGTTCGAACTCGAATTGTCCGCCACTGCGGATGGTCCCCGACCTCGTCACGCGAATAACGATTCCGGACCGGCAGACTCACCCTGCTGCGCGAACACCTCGCCGAGCGCAAAAAGAACAGCAGCAGCCGGAATCCCCCGCGACGAGGGTGAATCCCGGACTGCTGCTGTCGCACCGCTGAGTGCATCCCGTGATGTCTTTCGCTTTCGAGCCCGGTTATCAGCTTGCGACGAATACCCCGCAACATGACCGCGGCTCGGTCAGCCGAAAAGACAACGTCCGCTCAATTGAAGCCAAGTTCAAGATTCAGCAACTGATCCAGATCGGGGCCGCCGAACCCAATATCGAAGCCGTCACCGCCGTCCAACAGATCCCGGCCAAGACCGCCGAACAGCCAGTCGTTGCCGGCGTCTCCAAACAGGCTGTCGTCGCCGAGTCCGCCGAACAGAATATCGCGGCCGTCGCCGCCGAACAGAACATCGTTCCCGTCGCGACCAAAGATGACGTCGTCGTCTGCTCCTCCGGACAGAATGTCATCGCCGTTGCTGCCGATGATGATGTCAACGCCGTCACCACCTTCCGCGACGAACACTATTCCCGTCCGGCTTGATGACCCCCGAATCACATCCCGGCCCGCGCCGCCGTCGACGTCGATTACCTGCAGATCCGCGATTCCCTGGACATCTTCAACGGCGATGTGACCGTCGCCGCCCTGTTCGTTGACGTCAAGAATCTCCGTGGTGCCGATGTCCAGCGTGAAAGAAATCAGATTCGTCCGGTCAAACTGCACGCGGGAACCATTTGCGGCTATGCGGAAATCGTCTCCCGCGCCGTCAGCTCCGTTGACCTGAACGGTGTCGGTTCCGGCTCCGCCTTCCATCAGGTCGCTGTTGTCGCCGTTGTTCCAGATCAGCAGATCGTCGCCATCGTCGCCGTACATGAAGTCATCGCCCTTGCCGCCGACGATCACATCGTCACCGGCACCGCCGCGAAGAATGTCGGCTCCGTCGCCGCCGATCAGCAGGTCATTGCCGTCACCACCGTCGAAGTCGAGAGCGATCAGCCCCGCCAGACCCGTCGTCGCGGCGATCGTGTCGTCGCCGGCCAAACCGTTCACGTCCAGCGTTTCCGACGTGCCGATGTTCAGCCGGAACGGGATGAGATTGGTCCGGTCGAAACGCACCCGCGATCCGTTCGGGCGGACGCTGAATTCATCACCCGCACCGTCAGCACCATTGACCTGAACGATGTCGTTTCCGGCGCCGCCTTCCATCAGGTCGTTGTTGTCGCCGTTGTTCCAGATCAGCAGATCGTCGCCGTCCTGACCGAACATGCGGTCGTCGCCTTTGCCGCCGATCAGTGTGTCGTTTCCGGCGCCTCCCTGCATGTTGTCATTGCCGTCCAGTCCGATCAGCGTGTCGTCGCCATTGCCTCCGCGAAGAATGTCGTTGCCGTCGCCGCCGGTGATCGTGTCGTTGTCGTCACCGCCATCCAGATCCAGAACGATCAGGCCGGCCAGACCCGCCGACGCCGTGATGACGTCGTCGCCGCCCAGGCTGTTGACGTCCAGCCGTTCCGTCGTACCAACGTCCAGCGTAAACGGAATCAGGTTCGTGCGGTCGAACTGAACCCGGCTGCCATTGGGAGCAATGCTGAACTCATCACCGGCCGTTGTCGCTCCGTTGACGCGAACCGTGTCGTTTCCGTCGCCGCCTTCCATGAAGTCGCTGTTGTCGCCGTTATTCCAGATCAGCACGTCGTCGCCGGCGTCGCCGTACATGAAGTCATCGCCCTTGCCGCCGACGATCGTGTCATTGCCGGCACCGCCGCGAAGGATGTCCGCTGCATCTGATCCGAACAGGCGGTCATTTCCGTCGCCGCCGTCGAAGTCGAGCGATATCAGGCTGCCGACGGAACCCAGTGCGCGAATCGTGTCATCACCGGCCAGGCCGTTGACGTCCAGCGTTTCTGTTGTGCCGATGTCCAGCCGGAACGGGATCAGATTCGTGCGGTCGAACCGGACACGGCTGCCGTTGTCGCGAACCAGAAAGTTGTCTCCGGCTCCGTCTGCACCGTTGACCTGAACGACATCATTTCCGGTACCGCCTTCCATGAAGTCGCTGTTGTCGCCGTTGTTCCAGATCAGCAGGTCATCGCCGTCTTCGCCGAGCATCAAATCGTCGCCCTTGCGGCCGATAAGCGTGTCATTGCCGGCGCCTCCGCGCAGCGTGTCGACTCCGTTGCTGCCGGTCAGAACGTCGTCGCCGTCACCGCCGTCGACGTCCACACCCGGACCGACAACGGAAACGTCGATGGTGATGATGTCGTCGCCGGCGTTCCCGTCGACATCGACAAGGTGCGTGTTTGCCAGAGTCGGCACGTCACCGCCGATCGCGACCGTTCCGTTGTTGACCAGCAGGTTTCCGCCGGCATCGGCCGAAACGTCGATCGTGTCACCCTGGCTGTCGCTGCTGACGGCCAGTACGCCGGTGGCCGCGTCAAAGGTCGCTGCAACCGTCAGCAGCACGCGTGATTCGAGCGATTCGCCGGTCACCTGAGAAATCGGTCGTCGGCTTCGGCGACGATTCGTCCGGCGAAAGTTGCAGTTTGAGAACAGGTTTCGAAGATGAATTCGTCGCATGGGGGGTTGCCTCCAATAGCGGGTGGAACACAATGGTTCGGTCCGACGTGGTCCAAACCGGCGAACTCAACCGTCAGCCTTCTCATCCGACTGTGACTCACCGCCGGAGGTGATCGTTTCTGCCAGCAGAAAGGCCAGAAACTCATGCAGTTCGTCCAGATTGCCGAACGCCTTGTTCCGCCCGGATGCGATGTGTTCAACGCGTCCGGCAAACCGGTCGGCGACCGGATCGGTCTCAGGACCGAACTGAATAACGAAGGCTTTTTGGTATTGCTCGCGACTCATGGCAGGAACGTTACGGAGGCGTTCTGAGCGAGTCCCAGGCAACTTCTAAGCGTTTTCTAAGAAGCGTTTTGACGAAGCGTTTTTCCGGTGCCGGGTTGAGCGACCGGGTGCCGACCGTGTGGAATACACGCAGGTGAAGCTTTTTTTCACAGCAAACAGCGACAGTGACAGAAATCCGCCAAACTCCGCCAGAGACTCCGTCGCCGGCTCAGCCGATGTCCCGCCGCCGGATTGAATTTCACGACTTCCGCCTGGACATTGACGACGCGCAGTTGCTGCGCGCAGGCAAGCGAGTCGCACTGACTCCCAAGGCCTTCGACGTACTGGCTCATCTGGTGAAGAACGCCGGACGACTCGTTTCAAAGGAGGAGTTGCTGAATTCTTTGTGGGACGATGTGCTGGTGTCCGATGCGTCGCTGGTTGTGTGCATCCGCGAAATTCGAAAGGCACTGGGTGACCAGGCCCGGTCGCCGCGGTTCATTGAGACCGCTCACCGGCGAGGTTACCGGTTCATCGCAGAAGTCAGTGAGTCGGGGGCCGTCGCTTCCAACGATCGGCCGGATTCCCGTTCCGCCGCAGCCGAAGCGCCGACGGCAGAAACCGACACTCGACAATCCGATACTACACGGCGCCTGTTGCCAGCAGCTTCCGAGTACGTCACGGCCGAACCGCTTCCGTCGCACGATGTCGTGGCGGCGAACTCGCGTCGTTCCACAATCGTTGGCCGCGACGAAGAGTTCGCGGAACTTGAGCAGGCGTTCCGGACTGCCGTCACCGGTCGTCGGCAAACGGTGTTCATTGCCGGAGAAGCGGGAGCCGGCAAGACGTCGCTGATCGCCGAATTCGTCGATCAGCACGCCGGAAAGTCCGTCCGGATCGCGGAAGGCCAGTGCTTTGAACAGTTCGGCGAATGCGAGCCCTATCTGCCGGTGCTCGAAGCGCTCATGCAACTCACACGGCACAGTGACGGTGCACAGGTGATCGATGCGATCGTGCGGCACGCTCCCACGTGGCTGGAACAGATGCCGTCGCTCCGGGATCGGCAGCCGACCAGCCACCCGACAAAGGAAGCACTTGGTTCCAGCGCGACACGAATGCTGCGGGAAATGGCGGAGACTCTGGAAGCACTCACAGCCGAAACGCCGCTGATTCTGGTCCTCGAAGATCTGCACTGGAGCGATTACTCGACGCTGGACCTGGTGTCCTGCCTGGCGCGGCGGCGGCAACCCGCGAAGCTGCTGTTGGTGGGAACCTATCGTCCCATCGAAATCATTCTGCGAAACCACGCGCTGAAGCCGGTGAAACAGGAACTGCTGACAAAGCAGATGTGTTCCGAAATCCCGCTGACGTCGATTTCCGTCGAAGCCGTGTCGGAATATCTGACGCGACGGTTTCCGGAACTTGACGCGACCAGGGAAATCGCGGCCCGCATCCATCAGCGAACCGACGGCCATCCGCTGTTTGTTGTTGAACTGGCCGGGTTTCTCGCCGCGCGCGACGCGCTGGTTCCTGAGAAAGCCGAATTGACCGGCGCGCCGCTGCCGGACACGATCCGGGCAATGATCGACACACAGATCGATCTCATCGATGACGCACAGCGAAGACTTCTGGAAGCCGGCAGTGTGGCGGGCGTGGAATTTTCCGCGGCGACAATTGCCCAGGTGCTGGAAACCGACATCGCAGCCACCGAAGACCAGCTTGATTCTCTGGTGGAACGGCAGCAGTTGCTGCAACCCGTCGACGACGAAGCGCAGGCGGGATCGCCGTCCGCGAAGTATCGGTTTCGACACGTGATGTACCAGGAATCGCTGTATCACCGCTTACCGGCGAGTCGCCGCGCGCGGCTGCATCGTCGGCTTGCGGAAAACCTGGAACGGCAGCACACCGAACCTCCGCCCGAACGGACTGCTGAACTGGCGACTCACTTCGAACGAGGCCATGTGCCGGATCGAGCCGTCCAATACCTTCGGATCGCGGCCGATCGAGCTGCGCGGCGCTTTGCGAACCGCGAAGCCGCCGAATATCTCAGCCGGGCCATCGACCTGACCGGGCGGGACAATGCACTCAGCAATCTGCGGTTGCCGCTGTTCGAACAGCGCGGGCTGATCCATCGGTCCGGCAACAACATCGCCGCCGCAGCGACGGACTTTGAAGCCATGGCCCGAGAAGCCCGGCGGCAGGGAAAGGTCACGGACCAGGCCAACGCTCAATTCTATCTGGCAAGCGTGTTCTCGTGGGTTGACCGCCAGAAATGTCTGGACGCGGCGGCGCGGGCAAATCGACTTGCCGAAGGACTCGACGACGAACTGCACCGCAAACACCTGCGGGGCTGGTCGGCGTATTGGAATCTGCTGTGGGAAGGCTGGACTCCGGAAGACGCCGCCGCATCGGCGGCCGCCGTCCTGTCAGCTCGCGAACACGGCAACCACGAACTGCTGTGCCTGCATCTGGGTCGAGCCACCTGTTTTCATCTGGTGCTTTCCGATTTCGACAGCGCCTGCAGCTCCGCCGAGGAAGCGATGCAGCTTGCAACAGAAATCGGTGATGCCTCGGAATTCCTGGTTTCAACGATCTTCCGGGCTTGGTCGTGCCTCTATGACGGACGCTGGTCGGAGATGTCTCGCCTGTTGTGGGATGGTCTGCAGATCGCGGAAACCAACGGCCATGACCGGTACGCCCTGTTGCTGCGGATGCAGATGGCTCAGTTGTGCAACGAGGCGGGCAACTTCAGTCACGCCGCTCAACTTGCCGAACGCTCGTTTCGCGAAGCGCGCCAACTGGATCTCGGTTACGGCCAGCTCGTCAGCCCGATACTTCTGGGCGTCGCGTACCTGGGCCAGCAGCGGGCCGACGAGGCTCTGAAGCTGTTCGAAGACATTGCCGCACGGCTGGAAAATGAACGGCTGCTGATGGACTGGATCTGGAAAATGCCGCTGCACTACGCGACCGCTCAGTGCCACCTGAAACTCGGCAACCTGGACGCCGCGCGCGAACTCGCGGCGAACCTTCAGCAGGCCGCGGCGTTCCCGCGCGGACTGACTCACGAAGCGCTGTCGCATCAACTGCTGTGCGAGGCTTCTCTTTGCGACGGCGACACCAGGGCAGCTCAGGCACACATCGCACCGGCACTGGACATCGTGCGCACGGCGCACCTGCCTTTGGCCGAATGGCGCGTACTGCAGACCGCCGCGGATGCTTTCCAGAAGAACAGCCGGCGTTCAACAGTGTTTGCAAAAGACAGCCGCAGCGCCTTCGCCAGGTTGATCAGCGGGCTGGATGAAACTCTGCCCGCCATCAGTGCGAACATCGCCGAACACCGCGCGCACGGCCTTTGATCGCTGTTACGATGTCGCAGAGACCGCGCAACCGAACCGGACGTGTCAGCACCGGCGGTGATCGTCCTCGCCTGCTACGTCAGCAGAGCCAGTTCGACGTTGAGCCCCGGGCCGAACCCCAGCAGCACGCACGGCAGTTCTGCCTGTTGTTGCCGCAACAGTTCCACAATGAACAGAATCGTCGGCGACGACATGTTGCCGCACCGCTGGAGGATTTCCACGGACGGTGCCAGGTGTTCGTCCGTCAGACGCAGAGCCTCCGCCACAGCCGCCAGGATTCGCGGCCCGCCCGGATGCACGGCCCAACTGGCGATGTCGTCGACAACCAGGCCGGCAGGCTGCAGAAAATCTCGCATGACGATTGGAAGTGTCCGCATGATGACTGCGGGCACTTCCGGTGACAGAGTCATTTCGAATCCGGCATCGCCGATTCTCCATGTCATCATGTCGGTTGTCTCAGGGATCAGAAACGAGCCGCTGGCCGTCAGCCGGCCCGGAACACGCTTCGTCACTTCGGCATCGGCGGACTGTTCGCAGCCGCGGCAGACAACGGCTGCGGCTCCATCGGCGAACAAGGAATTCGCCACCAGCTTCTGCGGATTCCAGCCATACTGATGGTGCAAAGAACAGAGTTCCACAGCACACACCAGAATCGTCGCGTTCCGGTCACCGGCGAATGCGGCTGCGATGCGCAGAGCGTTCAGTGATGCGTGGCAGCCCATGAATCCGACGTGCGTCCGGGCCGTCGCTGGCGGCAGTCCCAGCGCGTTGATCAGATGCAGATCCACACCCGGCGCGCTGAAACCGCTGCACGATGCGGTGATCAGGTGAGTTAACGCCGCCGGATCAATCCGCGATTGCTGCAGTGCCGCGGACGCCGCTCGGACAGCCAGATCTGGCGCTTCGGATTCGTAACGCCGCATGCGCTCCGCCGTACCGGGGCCGCGATCATCCGGATCGGCAGCGCTCCGATAGAAGCGTTCCGCTGTGGCTTCGCCGTCGTCAGAGGATTCCAGCAGGACACTGTGCCGGTAGCGAATTCCGGCACGCCGATACAGCGCTTCGACAACTGCTGCGGGATTGCCGCTGTCCGTGGCATCCGGATGCACACAAGTCGCAGCAAACATCGCTGCAGCCGACTGCGAGATCCGATGCGGCGGCAGGGCCGTGCCGAGTCCCAGAATTTGCAGTGATGTCATTCCCAGGTATCCGAAACGGAAGACGGCAGGTTGATTCGCCGCACAATGTGCTGAGGAATCGACGGCAGAGCACGACATGTCGTCATGACGGTGGGCAGCAGCCAGCCGCGATGCAGAATCATCGACAGCATGCGGCACCAGGTTTGATCGCGCCGCGCTGCGCGTCGACATATCGCTGACCAGCGCTGCTCCAGGGACGGCGACCAGTCGCTTCGATGTGCCCTGTCGGACAGCAGCGAGACAACATCCACGGCCGACTGAATCGCCCAGGCCATACCTTCACCGGTAAATGGTTCGACGTATCCCGTGGCGTCTCCCAGCAACAGAATCCGGAAGTCGGCACAGCGGCGAGCGGATCGTGTCAGCGGAATCGTGCCGCGAATATGTGCCTGTGACAGCAGTGCCGGAACCGGAACTCCTGCCGATCGCAGCAACTCTGCCAGGCAGTCGCGCGAAGAGCGCCCGTCGCGCAGCAGTTTCGGTTCCACGGCGGCCGCAAGATTCAACTGCCCCTGTTCTGTTTGAACGAGACCGACGTAGCCTCCGCGCCCAACCGCCATCAGAATTTCACCCGGCGGCAACCAGTCGTCAGCCGGCGTGCGATCAAAGCGCGCCCCGAGTCCGATGCGGGATCCCTGCCGCGGCATTGCGGAAAACTGCGGAAGGTGACGGACACTGGGATGGCCAAGTCCGTCGCACACCAACACAACCCTGGCAAGAATCTGCGACGAAACAGAAGGAAGCAACTGCCGCGGCATTTCGCCGGCGAAACTCACTGCAGCATTCTTCTGTAGTTCGACAACACGGAACACGCTGCGATCGATTCCCGAACGTTCAGATCGCATGAATCTCCCGTCAGCTTCGTGATCGTTCGACTCAACGGCGCTGGCATCCGCGCCGACGTCGGCGCCGACCGTGGCGGTGACTCCGTCGCAGAGTCGAACCCCCGCCTGCACCGCTTCCTGAGTCAGCCAGCCATCGAGCAGCGATCGTGAAACGGAAATTCCGGGCGGCATGTCGACACGCAGGTGACGCCGGCCACTGCGAATCATCAAATGGTCGGTGGACTCGCCGTTCAGCTGCTTCAGACCGTCTGCCAGCCCCAGTCGCTCCAGCAACTGCACTGCGCGAAAACTCAGGCATCCTCCGCAGACTTTGTGGCGCGGCAGTCGCTGCTTTTCCACCAGCAGAACCGACCAGCCGCGTCGCGCTGCCAGCAGTGACGCCACGGCTCCGGCAACGCCCGCGCCGATCACCACGACATCAAACGTCTCGCCGGACGCCGGCAGCGGCGCTGTCTTTGTGGCGGTTGGTTCAGACATGTGTTCTTCCGGCAGCGGCTTTCCACTTCAGCAGGAACCGCTGAGGCCAGTGGCGCTGAATCGTGGTGCCGTCCATGCCCGCCTGTTCGGCAATTCGAGTCGCTTCGTCACACGTAAACGCGCCTTCCACGGACATGGGACCATCTGCATGAACGACCGGAGATCGTGACAACAGCCGGCAACCCGCCCACGCAAGCCAGTACCCGATGCGCGATCGGCAAAGGTCGTCAACCAGCACCAGAGCCGTGGCGCTGTATTTCATGATCTGCATCAAATGCACGGCCTGCTGCTGATCGAGGTGATGCAGAAAGAGACTGCACATCACGACGTCATGCTGGTCGCCGGGCAGATCGCCTTCGAACACATTGCACTGATGGAACCGCACATTCCGGAGTCCGGCGTCCGACGCGCTTCGGCTGGCAACGGCCACTGCGGTGCTGCTGATGTCACAGCCATCGATCCGGACATCAATTCCGTGCAGACAAAATCGCCGGCCAAGACGCACGACAAGGTCGCCGCCTCCGGAAGCGATGTCGAGCACAGTAAGCTGCCGATGCTCGCAGACTGCGGCGGTCGTCGCCGGCAGCATGGCCGCCCACAGCACAGACTCAATTCGGCTGAACCAGTTGATTCGCCGCAGTCCGCGTAATGCCTGCTGGTGTGATCCAGGATCGATGGAAGGGTCATCCATCAGTTCATTTTGTCGAATCCGAATCGACAGGTCCGGCGTCATTCGTTTCTCCAGGTCGTCAGTTGTGCCGGTCGTTTCCGTCGGCGGCCAATGGTGACACATTTTCTGCCAGTCGCTGCGGCAATTGGTCGTCCGGCGCTCACGTTTTTCACAAACGGTCAACAGTTCGATCACACGGGAATGCCGCCTGGATTCGACGACGCACACTTGACCGAACGACCGCGAACAGCGTGCATGCATGCGACGCGCGCCAAATGACGTTTTTTTGCCGTCGACTTCATCGCACAAAGGCACATTGTGTGCCGGAACAGACCAAACTTGATGAGAATTCACTCATCTTGATACAACGAAAGTTTCATCTGTCCACGGATGAAACCGCTGGCTAATCTTCGCGCGGTCGGCGCGATTCTGACATGCCTGTTCACGCGAGAATCAGCGATATCAACCGTACGCGCCGGCACGCTATTTCCGCTCGAAAGGGAATTCCATGTGCTCACTTTCAATACCCGGAACAGTCCTTTGCACCACCGTCACGCTGTTGACGCTGGTCGTGGAATCGCCGGACAGCCGAAGCGCCGACAGCTCGCGTCCCGCAGCAACGAATGGTGCTTCGTCGGGCATCTCAATCACCGACAGCGGAACACGGCGGGCTTCCGCGACTGCCGTGAAGACATCGTCGGAACAGAGTCCTTCAAAGATCAGCCTTCAGGACGGCGAACCGACGCGGGCACCCGGTGAAGTCAGCACGCAGCACAGCCGTGTCTATGTGAAAGTCGGCAAGACCGGACTGGGCCACGATCACGGCGTGGAAGGACGGCTTCGCAGCGGAGTACTCCACCTGGGAGCCACCCAGGACGCGGGAGAATTCGTGTTCGACATGAGTACCTTCGACGCCGACGGCAATCGCGCTCGCGGGTTCGTCGGACTCGATGGAAGCACCGACACATCGACGCGACAGCAGGTCAACGAAAACATGCATGGGCCCGATGTGCTGAATATCCGCCGGTTTCCAACGGCCACCTACACGATCAAATCGGCAAAGCTGCTGGATCGCAACAGCCGGCGCGGCCTGCCGATGTATGAACTCAACGGTGAGTTCTCGCTGCACGGAACGTCACGCCCGCTGATGATCATCGTTGATGTCGAAACCAAAGACGGCATGTGTCACGTGCGAGGCAGCTTCAACATGCTGCAGACTCAGTTCGGCATCACTCCATTCAGCAAGGCGTTTGGCGCCGTGGGTGTTGCCGACAAACTGACAGTGTATGGGGATCTCTGGGTCGGTTCGGAATCAGCGACGGCTTCGCGCGGCACGTCGCGTCAATAAGAATTCGGTCCGGAGCAAAGCAGCTCGCGGCAGCAATCAGTTTCCTGCCAACGAAAGCCAGAAACGGAGTCGGTCACAGTGATTTCCTGTGCAGATATTCGCGGCGACGTCATTCGGCGTCACTACGACATTTCAACGCTGTTCTATCGGTTGCTTTGGGGACGTCATATTCACCACGGACTGTGGGAACAGGATGACACGTCGGCGCGAGTGACTCCGGCGCAGGCGGCTCAACAGTTGACTGAAGAGCTGGCGCGGCTGGTCGGCATTCAGGAAGCAGACCGAGTGATCGATGTCGGCTGCGGCATGGGAGGTTCGTCGATTCATCTGGCGCGGGCACATCGCTGCCAGGTCACAGGAATCACGATCAGTCCGTTCCAGCGACACTGGGCGACATGGTCCTCTCGGCTGGCGGGAACACGGCAGCGCACTCAGTTCCTGTGTCAGGACGCAGAACATGTCCGGCTGGCGGATCAGTCAGCCGATATCGTGTGGAGCATCGAGTGTACGGAGCACCTGTTCGGCAAACCGGAATTCTTCCGCCGCGCGGCCGGGTGGCTTCGTCCCGGAGGGCGGATGGCGATCTGTGCCTGGCTTGCCGCCGACGACCCGCTGACACGCTCGCAGGAACAACAGGTTTACGATGTGTGCGAAGGATTCTTCTGCCCGTCGCTGGGATCCGCGCAGGACTATTCGAACTGGATGACCGCAGCGGGACTGCAGATGAAGCATGTCGCGGACTGGACTGTGCGAGTTCGCCGCACGTGGGAAATCTGCCGTGACCGGATCAATCGTTTCGGAATTCGTCGCATGGCGTCATGGATCGACCCCGGACAAATCATCTTTCTCGATCGGTTTCAAACGCTGCTGGATGCTTACAACTCCGGCGCGATGAAGTATGGATGCTTCATTGCGGAGAAGCCTGAATGAGCAGTACGGCAATCGCCGACATTGCCTCGCATGAGTCGGGTGAAACAAAAGGTTTCGGTCACATCGCCACGGACGGTCGGCGTCTTGCAGGCCTGGCGTTCGGTGTCGGCACACAGGCCCTGTTTCTTGTCACCGTCGTCGGGCTGTGGTCTTTTCTGCGCTACGGCGTGGCCGGGGAACGGTCCGGCTGGCTGCTGACCGACATTCTTCTGGCGCTGCAGTTTGTCGTGCCGCACAGCATTCTGTTGCATCCGCGGACGCGGCGAGCGATGAAAGCCTGGGTCTCCGCCGAATTCCACGGGGCTGTGTTCTGTGTGGGTACCTGCCTTAGCCTGCTGTTGATCTTCCGCTGCTGGCGCGGTTCCGGAGACGTGTTGTGGGAATTCTCAGGCACCGCCGCGACGGCGATAGTGTGGGCATTCGGTCTGTCGTGGGCGGCCTTGCTGTACAGCATCAGTCTGACGGGACTGGGATACCAGACCGGCTGGACTCAATGGCTGTACTGGTATCGTCAACAGCGAATGCCGCGACGCGATTTTTATGCTCGCGGAGCGTATCGACTGCTGCGGCATCCCGTGTACCTCAGCTTTCTGGGACTGATCTGGTTTACTCCCGTGATGACCACGGATCATGCCGTGCTGACGGGACTCTGGAGCGTGTACATCGCCGTCGGAAGCGTGCTGAAGGACCGCAGGCTTCTCCATTATCTGGGCGCAGATTACGCTGATTACATGACTCGCGTGCCTGGTTACCCGCTGATTCCGTTTGGCCCGCTGTCACGACAGCGTTCTCCGGTCGGAACGTCCCGATGCAGCAACTGATTGCCCGCGCACGACTCGTCGCCCTGTACGTGATCCTGATCGCTCCGTTTGTCATCTGGGGAGCGATTCACGCTCTGGAATCCAGCAACAATTCGCCGATTGACTGGGTGGGACCGGAATTTCCCGAACGGCAGCACTACGACGCGTTTGTCGGCCTGTTTGGTCACGGTGACGCGGTGATCGCCAGTTGGCCCGGCTGCGTTGTGACGGACTCACGGCTGGACAAACTTATGTCCACGCTGCGGAATTCACGCGCGTTTCTGAATGCCGACGGTGTCAGTTCCTTCGAGTCGGTCGTCTGCGGACGCGAAGTTCTGCTGCAGATGTCTCGCCCGCAGACTTCCGGCGACTTCGCTCAGCAGCCGGCATCTCGCTCGGAAGACAGTCTCGACAACGAAGACAGCGCCGCGGGCTCCGGCGGCCTGGCGGAACGCAGACGGTTTCAGCCTCAGGAAGCGATCAAGCGGCTGCAGGGAACTCTGATTGGCGCTGACGGCGAGACGACGTGCGTGATCTGCACGTTTACTCCGGCAGGCCTGCGCGATCGAGCGGTCGTCGTCCACCGGATCCGACGAGCCATTGAGCTGGTGTGCGAGACTTCGGACGAGGACATTCACCTGGCCGGCCCGGTCATCGACGGACTCACCGTCGATGAAGCCAGCCACCGTTCGCTGACGCGCTACGCCGGACCGTCGGCGATCATCATTCTGGTTATCTGCTGGCTGTCGCTGAAGGATCCCATCGCCGCCGGCGTCGTGTTTCTGACCGCAGTGGCGTGCCAGTGTCTGATTCTGGCAGTGATTTACTTCAGCGGAGAACGGCTGAGTGCGCTGCTGATCATTCTGCCGCCGCTGGTGCAGGTTCTGGCGGTGTCCGGCGGCATTCATCTGATGAACTACTATCTGAACGCTCTGGAACACCTGGAGCCTCGACAGGCCGCCATCGATGCCTTTCACAAAGGCTGGCTTCCGAGCCTGCTGTCGCTGGGAACAACCGCGATGGGAACCGCTTCGCTGATGATCAGCGAACTGCGTCCGATCCGGCTGTTCGGAATCTACGGAACGGTCGGAATTCTGCTGGCGGCAGCGTCCGTGCTGACATTCATTCCATGCGCAATGATGCTGATCGGAAGACGGCGTTCCGACCGGCCGCGAGCATTGGACGAAATACCGTCCGGCGCGAAGACGTCGTCACCGTGGAGCCAACTGGCGGGAATTCTGACGGTCCGCAATACACCAATCGTCATCACACTGTGCGGCATCATGGTGGCGGCAGGGCTGGGGCTGCCGGACCTGAAGACATCCATCCGAATCGAAACGCTGTTTCCGCACGACAGCCGCATCATGCGGGACTACGCGTGGCTCGAAGAGCACCTTGGTGCCCTGGTCCCTATCGAAGTTCTGGTCCGTTTCGGCCCCAATGCTGAACTGAACGACCGTATGCGGATGGATATTCTTTGGCAGGTCAATGACGTGCTGGAACACCAGCCTCACATCCGATCAACCACTTCGGCGCTTACGTACCTGCCGCCGCTGCCGTCGATGAAATCCATACCCGCGACACTTCGCACCGGACTGCTGAACAGGGCAATTTTCTCCGCCAGGCCCGGGTTCGAACAACTGCACTGCCTGACGCACGACAATGGCGAAGAAATCTGGCGAATCACCGCTCACGTCGGTTCTCTTGATCCGCTCGACTATGGCCAGATCCTGTCCCGAATCACGCAGTCGATCAGAGTGGCCATGCGGGAATCACTTCAGGACGAACGCTGTGCCCTGACGATTGAAACGTCGGGGATCATGCCACTGGTGCATCAGATTCAGGGACAACTGCTGACCGACCTGTTCGCCAGCCTTCTTTCGGCTCTGCTGGTCATTACGATCACGATGACAATTGTGGAAGCCGGACTGCTGAACGGACTGCTGGCCATGGTGTCCAATCTTTTTCCGATTGTCACTGCGTTCGGCGTGATGGGCTGGCTGCAGCATCCCATGGACATCGGTTCGGTCATGACAGCCAGTGTCGCGCTGGGAATCGCCGTGGATGACACACTACATTTTCTGACATTCTTCCGCCGGGCTCTGGCGGTTCATGGCACGAGTCGGCTGCAGGCGGTCTGCCACGCCTATGACCACTGCGGCCGGGCGATGATTCAGACGTCGGTGTCCTGCGGCATGGGACTGCTGGTGTTCGCGCTCAGCGACTTTGTTCCGACCAGTCGCTTTGCGATTCTCATCGTCTGTCTGCTGGGACTGGCGCTGCTCGGCGATTTGCTGCTGTTGCCCGCGATCCTGCTGTCGCCGGCGGGCCGCTTCTTTGAGCCGTTGCGCGATTCAACACCAGCCAATGTTCCGCCGGAAAGTCCGGCCACCGCCGGTGTCCCGGGCTCGCAGCAAACTCACGATTTCGCAAGCCACAGTTCTACGCCCCGGGAGAACCAACCCGTCAGCGCGCAACTTCACTGATCGGCACGACTTTTCCTCGCCGGATTGACTCCTGAGCAGCCAGGCAAACGGCGACGTTCATTCTTGCGGATTCGCCGCTGTTCAGCGGTGTCGCTCCCGAGCGGCAGCAGTCGATGAAATGCGCGAGCTGCGCTTTGATGCCCCGGTCGACTCGACCGGACGCGTCGCGAAAACCCGCTTCGTCATCGGGATCCGCAACAAGCTCTTCGAAGTGTTCCGGCGGATCAAACCGACGGCAGCTCAGATGAATCGCCTGGTTCCTGGTATCAATGCGGCCATTGCTGCCCACCAGACCGATTTCACAGTCTCCGCCCGTCGGCGCGAACAGACAGATTTCCAGTGTCGCTCGCCGGCCGCCTTCGTACTCGACCAGGACCTGAGCATTATCCAGCAGCTCGCGATCCGTCAGCACATCGCGACCGCCGAACGCAGCGACTCGAACAGGCTTCGTCCCCAGAATCCAGTTGAACAGATCGAAGTGGTGACAGTTCTTTTCCAGCAGCAGACCACCCGTCAGCAGTTCACTCGAACGCCAGCCGGGGCGCATCGGGCCTCGATATTCGCGGCACCACATGATTCGCGGGTCGCCGACATCACCGTTGTCGACCAGCGATTTCATCCGCTGATACAGACGCTGAAACCGCATTTCATGCCCGATCTGCAGCACTCTACCGGCGGCCTTTGACGCGGCAATGATGGTGTCGCATTCGGCAATTGTCAGTCCCAGCGGTTTTTCACACAGAACATGTTTGCCGGCTTCGAACGCCGCAGTCGCAGCGGCGTGATGCTGATCGTTGGTCAGTGCGACAATGACCGCGTCGAGCGCGTCGAGCTTCAGAACATCGCGCCAGTCGTCGAATGTCAGCAGGTGATCACCGACAATCGCCTTTGCGGCGTCGCGGCTTCCGGCGCTGCGGCTACTGGCGGCAATGACATTCACATCCGGCAGCCGCAGCAGGTTCTTCAGATGAGCCTCGCGGCCGAACCAGCCGGCTCCCAGCAGGCCGATGTTGAGGGGGCTTACCGTTTTCAGTGTTCAGTTTTCCGGTAACAGGGAACAGGCGAGCCGCGCGACGTAAGTCCGCAGACTATGGAACCTGCGATTTGAGGCCCGTGGATTGAGGCCCGGGTATCCTCACGACGCCACCAGGCTTGCCAGGACGCTTCTTGTACCTTCGAAATGCCGACGTCCGTGCATCGCCACAAAGTTGTCAACCAGCGCGACGTCTCCGGACTGCCACGGGACGTCGAATGTGATTTCTTCCGCCATGGCAATCACCTGATCCATCGTCGCAGGGTCAAGCGGTGTGCCGTCGCCGAAGGTAATGGATTTCGACGGATCGTTGCGGGAATCCTTCCAGCCCCGGAACGCAGCGATGAGCTGATTGAAGAACGATGTCCGGCCGTTGGCCAGTTGTCTTACCGCCGGCAGTTTCGGCGTGGTGACTTTCAGGCAGCCGTTGTCCAGCCACTGCCAGGTATATCCCAGACTGCTCATGCGAGCTTCCGCGGCTTCGCGGCTGTCGGCCTTCCAGGTGCTCTGCCAACTGCGTCCCATGCCGGATGCCGCATCGTTTTCAGCGGGCATGACATGACTGTACAGCAATCCCCTGGCGGCGCAATCAGCGGCGAACTGCGGCAGTTCCCGCTGCATTCGTTCGAACAGCACGTCGCTGCGGCAGAGCGGAGTCGCTCCACCGCTGTCGGCCGCCTTTTCGCAAAAGAAAAACAACCTGGCGGGAAAGATCGGTGTCTGCGCCATCTCGTGGTGCAGAAAAATGTCCACGTGCGGCGGAGCTTCATTCGCCGTGAAGACTCGCGGCGTGCGAACTTTCCGCACGGCATTGGACAGCGAGTCTTCGTAGGCGAAGTTCGGGAAATCGAACGCCGCGATAAAGCGGTCAAAGTCGCTGTCGGAGGACAGCGGAAAACCGCGAAACAGGATGGCTCCGTGCTGAGTCGCCCGGCGGTCCAGGTCGTCGCGGTTGTCAGCAATCCATGCGGTCACGTCGTCCAGTGTCGCGTTCGGCGAATTGCAGCCGATCACCAGCGGAAACACCACGTCATCGTCGGTACGTTGTCCGGGGACGGATAGCTCGGCGACAGTCAGACACATGGGCGCGGGTTCGAACTTTACTCATAGATCGGCAGAAACGTGTTAAACGCCGCTTCCCCGAAGTGTCCCGGATCATTGAAGCGGCGATGCTGGTCCAGCGTGTTGATCAACTGCATCTGCTCTTCCGTCAGTTTGAAATCAAACAGGCTGATGTTTTCGATCATTCGCTCGCGGCGCGACGTCTTCGGAATCACGGCCGTTCCCCGCTGAACCCCCCAGCGCAGAACGACCTGAGCGGGCGTCCGGCCGATTTCCTCAGCAATCTCCAAAATCAGCGGGTTTGCCAGAACGGATTCAAACGTTTCGGCCATCCCCAGACTGAAATAACTCTGCGCTCCCAGCGGCGAAAATGCCGTGTACGCGATGACTTCCTGCTGGCAGTATCGCAGAAGTTTTTGCTGAGTCAGATACGGGTGAGTTTCCACCTGCAAAACAGTCGGACGAATCCTGGCATGCGACAGCAAATCGCGCAGCAGACTGGTGCCGAAGTTGCAGACTCCGATGTGCTTCACAACGCCTCGGTCGACCAGTTCTTCCATCGCGCCCCAGGTTTCGCTGATCGGAACATGAACCTCTTCGACTCGCGGATGTTCGGCTCGGGGATCGGTGAACCAGCCCGGCGGATAGTTACGATCGAAGGGCACGTACCGGGACGCCAGCGGGAAATGGATGAGATACAGGTCCAGGTATTCCAGGCCCAGATCATCCAGAGACTTTTCGCAGGCCGGACCAACGTGTTCCGCGGCGTGATACGTGTTCCACAGCTTTGACGTAACCCACAGGTCTTCGCGGTCACAGATTCCGTCGTCAATCGCCTGAGCAATTCCGTCGCCGACCTGAACCTCGTTGCCGTAGTCGCAGGCACAGTCAAGATGCCGGTATCCGACTTCGATCGCCGTCCGGGCGGTTTCGGCCGCCCGATCGTTTTCGACTTTCCAGAAACCGAAACCGACCTGGGGCAGTGCCGCACCCGAAGCCAGATGAAGAGATTCCATAATCGTCTTGCCGTTGAGTCTGAGGTCGTGCCGGAGAACAGAGTTTTCTGAGTCGGCAGCGTAACGGCATGACGTCGCGGCGTCGAACAATCGCGACGACCGGTTCCCGCGACTGCAGCGGCGGAACGGTCACTATGAAAACTGAGCGCCCGGTGCAGCGCCGATTCCGCCGTTATTCAGGCGGCGGGCCGATCGGTGGTTCGGGCGGTTCGCCGGCGAAGGGGCCGCCCGGAGCAGGGCCACCGGAGCCGTCGTTTGGACGCGGACCTTCATCCCACCGCGGCGCTCCGCGACCCCTGCGACCGCTGAATCCCGGGTCGTCGTTTCGCGACGGACGCCCGCCCCAAGGCCGCGACATTCGACGAATGTCCCTCATGCGGTCCTGGAAATCGTTCAGTTCGGCGGCCAGCTCATTGACAACTTCGCCACTGTCCGCGGACGTGACAATCGCCTGCTGCCGCAGCCGCTGCCGCGCATCGTCCGCATCCATGAACATCATTTCGTGCTGCTCGGCCACTGGCAGGCTGTCGAACACTGCCGCAAGACTGGTCGCCTCCGGCATGTGTTCTGACTTGAAGTCTTCACCGAGGTGATTGTTGGCGGCTTCAAGAAACGCGAAGACAACTCTGTTCGTCGACACAGCGATGGCGATGCGCTGCCACTCGACGTTGTCGTTCTCGGAACGTGAACGGCCGTCGTTGCCGCGCGACCCGCGACCGCCGCCCGGTCTGCTGCCAAACCGCAGGAAACTCTGCTGCATGTCGCTGCGAACAGCCTCGATTCGAGTCCGATGTTCCGAATCCACCAGCTCACTCAGCAGCGACTGCATGACGAACTGTCCGTCGACGCGAGGCTGCCTGGCCACCGGTTCGGTCCCGCCATTGTCAGGCGGCGGACCTGGCGGACCACCGCGCCTGGGCATCGCTTCCATCATCGCACTTGACAACCACAGCGAGCGAAACAGCAGCCGATCCGTTTCGCGGTCAAGCTTGCTCAGTTTCTGCTGCTGCAGCGGTTCAAGCCGATCTGCAGGAGCAACAGCATCCAGAAACCCCGCGTATTGCGAAACACTGAAGCGAATAACCCGGCTGTTCTTACCGTCGGAATCGGAAGTCGCGTCGCTGGACTGGCGGTCGCGGTCGGACGGGTCACGCTGGCGAAAATCCACCACGATTTCATCCGTCGCCTGTAACAGCATGTCGTTGTGATACTGCGACTGAATCGTCGTGACCCAGTCGTCGGGGGAAGTCTGTTTCAACTCCATCAACTCGTCTCGCGATGCCGGGTCAAGTGTAACCCACCAGGCGTAGAGCCGGTCGAGCTGTACCTTCAATTCGGCGTCGCGGGAGATTGCGTCGTGCAGCTTTGAAAATCGCTGACGATCCTCCGCCGGCATGTCGGCAAAAACCGTCGTCTGGCGCGAGCGGATCGAGTCCCTGTCTTCCGGCGTCAGGTGCTCGTACTCCTTCAGCGCAGCCTGCAACGCGTCATCGTCAACGGCCGACCAGCCCGCCAGCAGAATTCCCGCAAGAACTCCCAGCGCCAAAGCAGCCAGGGCTGCGCCGCGGTTTGCCAACCCGGTTGTTGTCATGGTCTGGGCTCCTCCCTCGAAGCGGGATTCTCCGGAAGCTGAAGCTGTCGCAGTGCTTCGACGTCCGGCAGGACTCGATACTGCGGATAGTTCTTCAGCAGATCAAGGTTTTCCAGAATGGCCCTGTCGGTCTCCGGAGACTGGCTATCCTGGAAACTCCGGCCAATCGTCAGCCCCAGCCAGGCACCCAGAACACCGGCCAGAAACCACGGGACCATTCCGGTCCGGCGGACGTTCCTGGAAATGGATTGCACCAGCGTGACGCGCGGCTCACTGGCGGACATGTGTTCGCGCGTTGCCGCCGTCGAAATGGAAACCATCGTCTTTTTCGCGAAGTGATCGCTGGCCGAAACTTCTTCCAGCGAATCCAGCAACTGCCAGGTTCGGTCCAGCGAATCGGCATACTCCCGTAGAGAAGCGTCCTTCAGCAGCCGCAACTCGACGGCACTCATGGCGGTATCGTCCAGTTCGGCATCCAGATACGAAACAACTTCCGTGAGTTGTTCGTCGAAGGGATCTTCTGAGTTGTCAATCCGGGGTTCGGACATGGCTGATGAGTCAGACGTAGCTGATTGTGTCAGACGTAGCTGATTGTGTCAGACGCAGCTGATGCGTCAGACGTATTTTTCCAGAGCTTCCTTCAGCTTTCCACGAGCCCGCGCCAGAAGCGATTTCACGGCAACCACATTCAGGTCCATGACTTCGCCGATGTCGTGGTAGCTCATCCCTTCAAACTTGTGCAGCAAAACGGCCATCTTCTGGCGTTCACCCAGATCATCAAGGGCATCGCGAACGACATCCTGCATCTCTTTGGAATCAAGCAGTCTGGCGGGCATAAGTGCCGATTTTTCCGGCAAAATATCGGCTTCGGCTCCGATTTCGTGCCCGCCGGAGTCTTTCGTCGAAAGCGAAACCTCGCGCCGCCGCGTTCTTCCCCGCTTCTGATTGCTGGCCAGATTGTGAGCGATCCGAAACAGCCAGGTCGAAAACCGCGCCGTCGGTTCGTAGCGTTCCCGAGCCTTAAACACCCGCATGAAAACGTCCTGCGCCAGGTCTTCGGCGACTGTCCGATCGTGCAGCATGTGGAAAAAGAAGCCGATCAGCCGATTCTGGTACCGCAGGACCAGCTCGCCGAAAGCAGCATCAACTTCAGACGGATTGCCTGTCGAAACCCGCAGCATGAGCTGCACGTCGGGATCGGCCAGATATTGGTTCGGAAGTGACTGAGAAACCAAGAGTTAGACTCGCGTTCAGCGGGCGCATGTACGGCAGCAGGCAATGTACGGGGATTGTAGACGCCCCGGCAACCGAGAGATATTCCGAATGACATGACGCCGTTCGACGTTCGACTCAGACGCATCGCTCGCGATACGGAACGCTGACGACATCAGAAAAACGCATTTTTGTTAACGCTGGGACCCGATTCGCGCATGCCGCCGGGCCGTCGACATCTCCTCTCCCCGTCATTCCCGCACCACCCCTCGTCATTCCCGCGAAGGCGGGAACCCAGCCCGTCCGCACCTCACCCCGTCAGTCCCGCGAAGGCGGGAACCCAGCCCGTCAGCACCACTCTCCCCGTCATTCCCGCGAAGGCGGGCACCCAGCCCGTCCGCACCGACCCCCCGTCATTCCCGCGAAGGCGGGAACCCAGCCCGTCCGCACCGACCCCCGTCATTCCCGTGGCATCCGATCTCCCGCCGACGTCCAGTCGCCGGAACATCGGCAGCAAACCCGCACAATTCTGCGTCGTCAGGGAACCGCACAAACCGGCAGCGGCGGCGCTGCGGCGGGTATGTCTGATCGGAAGTCCAGCCCCAGCAGGGCAGCGACGGTGGCAGCGACCTGTGACTGCGTCGCTCTTGCGATCGCCGCGGCGCCGGGATCCGTGTCCGGTCCAAGAACCGCGATCCAGATGCGTTCGCAATCCGGAACGTCTTCGCCGTGGTTCTTCCATTCGACGCGGTCCGGCCCGCGACCGTGGTCCGTGGTGATCACCAGCGATGTCTTGTCTCGGTACTGCGGCAGCGACTGAGCGGTCTCCCACAACCGGCGGATGTAGTCATCGTTGTGCCACGCCGCATCGAGATAAAGATCGTAGCGGCCGGCGTGAGCCCAGTCGTCGGTTTCACCCAGCGACACGTATAACACTCGCGGCCGCTGCTTCGTCAGGCACTCCTGCGCTCCGCGAAACGTGAAGTAGTCGTACCGGACGTTGTCCCAGTACTGAGGCAGCTCGCTGCCAATCTCGTCGAGTTCCCGCAGCACCGCGGAATTCTCTCCCGCGCCGGACGCCAGCGGTTCCCAGCCCGCATTCACCGAGATTCCGCTGCGTTCTTCGTTGATGATGAACGGGAAGACGTCCCAACTGCAGAACGCAGCCACGTGGCCGCGGAATGGCTCGCGACGGCTGAGCCACTCCAGCACGGTGACGTTCGGGTTATTGATCTTCGAATTGGAATCAATGCCCGGATCGACAACTCCGCACAGGATCTCGCTGTAGCCGGGGTACGAGAAGTTGAGCCGATTAGTGACAACAACTTCGCTGTCGTCTTCCGGATTGCCCAGCAGCGTTCCGTGCTTCGCGATGGTGTTCCACAGAAACGGCATCAGAACCTCCCGCCGTTCGGTCGCGGTCGGGCGTTCATAGCGGCGCTTCAGTCGAGGCAGGTCTTTGACCTTCCCGAAATCATCATTCATCATCGCTTCGTCGGCGCCGGCAAAGACTTCCTGCCACCGCAGGCCGTCCAGAGTGACAAGGATTACGTTCTCGGTCTTACGCGTGTCCGGCGCCGCAGCCTGTCCAGGCGCGGCAGCGGCCAGGATCGACGCGAAGACCAGCACGACCAAACTGCTTCGACGAATCTGAACAGACAGCGAATGCATCGTTGGGAAAACTCCGGAGTAACAGAAACAGGAAATCATCGTCGAAAGTGTCGTCAATATCTCTTCACGCGGATTGACCGCAGCGTCCGGTTTCGACTGCCTTTCACGGTGACGGTCGACGGCGTGGCATGAGTGACATGCGGATTCGGCCACTTTCACTCCGCCTTCCTTGCTGTCGCCAGGCGCGGATCGTCCAGGTTCAGGCGGTACATCACCTGGTTGTAGTCATATCGCGGCGTGGCCGTATCGGTGCCGGAAAATGTCCGGGTGTATGTTCCTTCGAAGTAGATCACGCGGCCGTTTTCTTCGTCGAAGATCGGATGATGCTTCGGATTATAGAACGAGTACTTGTCGTGAGTCACGATCCGTGCGGCTTGTTCCCACGGTCCTGTGATCGCATCTGATTCCGCATACCAGACGTCTCCCAGAGAGGAATGTTCGCCGAATGATTCCATGAAGATCATGATCCAGCAGTTGCGATAAGCGTTGAACGCCACAGAGCCGCGATGAGCCGTCACGGATCGGTCGCCGTTCGCATCCGTGAACCGAAAGAAACGTTCTTCCGGTTTCAGAAGTCCACTGGCCAGCAGTTGCTTTTCCAGCTTCTGATCGACGGCACGAGTTCCGCGCTTCCAGCCAACTCGCAGCGTTCCGTCGGCATCACGGTCGAGCTTCGCATCAGTGCCGCGTTCACCCGGAGCGAAACAGGTCCAAGCTTCATATTGATCGGGATTCAGCAGCGCGTCAGCCGTTGCCGGGACACGAACGACCGGATACGGATTGGCGAAATAAATATAATCCCTGCCATTTGGCTCACCTGACTTCGATGCCGGAAAAGCGTGCCCTTCCGGGACCAGCGGAAGTTCCGCGTCCAGCGTCAGCCGGTGTTCGAACTGTTTCGTATCGTCGTTGAATTCGACAATGCCGCGTTCATAGACATCCAGCGGCGGCCGGATCTTGACATACTTCGCAAACATTCTCTGACGATCGCCATCGCCGACCGTGACCAGCCCGTCGATCCACGTCGGCCCGTCCCCCGGCATGCGGCAGGTCTCCTTCGCGAAACCGTCATCGCCGACGAAGTAGTCCAGGTCGATTCCGTCGAAAACCGCCAGGCCGCCGTTTGCCGGCAGTTCGGACGTCGCTCCCGGGACATGAAAGTTGCCAAGGGGATATGAGCCTCGATTTGTGTCTCCCCAGAACCAGTAGACTCGCCCCTGAAACACGGCCGACATCACGCTGTCGGAACCCAGCACTCCGGCATTCAGCAGAGGATGCTTCAGCGGAACGTCATCGCCCAGCATGACACTGTCACGCTAGATGCCGGCTCCGGTAACGCGGTACAGTCGCTCAGCAACATTTGTCCGCTTGATCTTCAGCGTTGCCGAACCGCCGGGAACTGTTTTGACTCGAGTGCCGTGGTAACCAAAACCATCGGCTGGAAATTCGTAGCCGTGAGATGCCACATGAAAAAAGACCTGCTGGTTCATCAATCCGGCTCGTCGAAAGCAACAACGCCGGCCGAATCGGTGACGTACCGGATGTCGTTAACGGTCTTCAGTTCGACCAGCGGAACACCACGGCCGGTGGATTCGTCAATCACGCGAATCCGACAGTGTTCCGTTTCTCCAGCGCAGCAAACCCCGGCCGCCACCGAGAATTGCACGCAGACAACCACGGCGAAGAATCTGACCATGCCGGCATACATCAGCAGTCCTTCCAAAGAGAATTGGCCTGCCCAACCCCAGTATACCGTTTCTGACGTTCGGTCCCAGGTTTCTTGGATACTCGATCCCGTGTTCTTTTGCCAGTGACCGTATATCCTCGAAGCTCCGCTTCGCATCGGTGGGCGCCGGAACGGGCTGTCGCGAGGTCGGGAAGCAGAACTTCTGATTGGCGTTCCAAAGCTTGAGCTTCGGAACGAGATTGATCCTCGGTCCCGGGCTCCTGCCTGGGACCGCATATCCGCAAAGCTCCGCTTCGCATCGGTGGCGCCGGAACGGGCCGTCGTGAGGTCGTGGAAGCAGAGCTTCCGGAATAGGCGTTCCGAAGCTTGAGCTTCGGAACGAGAGAAATCTATGTGGCCGTGTCGCCCGCGATTCCGACTCGCGATTCGGCGTATCGCCTGGCCGCACCGGCCACGCGAGAGGCGGAAGTCATCACCTTCGCCGACAGCGAAAAACGGGATTGCACCCTATCGCTCTGAGTAACGTGACCGGATAAAATCGAGGAAAACTGTCCACGACAGAGTATCCGGAAACCGAGACCGTCCCCAGAGCACGTAATCGTTACTTTCCTTCCAATATAGAAGGCAGATGGATTCTGTAGCTCGAAAGCCGTCAAACGCATCCCATGTGATTTCTACCTGAGAATGATCCGCGCTTATCTTAATTCCGTTAGCATCAAGTTGAGATCTATCAGGATGCATGTCTTCTGGATTGCTGCGTAGCTGCCTCCTCAATCTGAATCTGCCATGGAGATAGGGAATCAATAATACCGCCGGCAAAAAAACGCATACAGCGAAGAGGATTCGGTTTGAAGCTTCCGCGGAGTATGGACGGGTGGAAACGGCAACCGCTACGAACGTTAAGACAAACACTGCGATAATTCCGATCGATAGCAACAGGCGGTATCGCCACGTCCTTGCAGCCAGTCGGCCTGCTTGCAGGTAATCAGCTTCCGTGAGATTACCGGACAGGATGATGAGTGGGAGGGGCTTCTGTTGGTCCACACTGGCCACTAGTGAGCTCCGTGTTCTTTGCCAGCCAATGTTAAAGGTCACCGGGCTGCGACGAGAGATTCTCAACTTCAGATCTGCCTGACTTCGCCGCTCCAGTGCACCGATTTATTCGTCGTGATTTGAAGCGTGGACGATCTGATTGCCGCTCTTCGGCTTGAAGCCGATCAAACCAGTGCATCAAGTGTTCCCCCCAGAGTCTGCGAGTAGGCGTTCGCGGACGGCATGCAATTCATCAAGAATCGGATTCTTTGTCGTCGTCATTGTCTCTGCCAAGAAACTCTGATGGCGTACAAATCAACAGTTGGCCGAATCCGTGGTTATCCAGAAGGCGATAAACACGGGACAACTCGTGGGCGTTTGCAAAGTGCCTGCAATTCAGTGTCAGCAGATATTGTACTCCCGCTACCGCCGCAGCGGCAACGTGAAGTGCGTCAGCAGCCACGCGTTTGCCAGCATCGGCTGTCCATCTCTTCCCCCGGCAAGCCGCGCGACGTCAGTCCGCGCTCACCGGCAGGCTGGCACTGTGGATCGTTGACAGCCGGTCAGAGCCGAGTTGGTTGTGTGTACCAGTGCGCTGAAGCAGCGGAACGCACTGGCATGGCCAGTGGCACACTTTCCGCACATCGACAGCGCCACCCCTCCGAACTTCGAGCGGCGATCACCCGACCGAATGCGGCGTGAGCATGTTTGCATCGGTGTCCAGAACGGCACACCAGCCATTAACGACTGCGTTCACGACGACCAGATACCGCTCACCTGACCGGAACTCGATTGGATCCAGTCCGGAAACCGGAATGTCGCCATGCCCGTTCGTGAGATACCACCTGTGGCAATGCCCCATCAGGAACACCTGATGGGGAAACCTGGCAAACACCTTTTTCACAGCAGCCATATTCCAGGGCGGTTCACCCGTGTAGTAATCACATGGGTCTGTCGCGTCCCAATGAGGCATCCCGTGGGAGAAATGAAAGCCACCAATCTCAAGCGATCCGCGAAACGTCCGGAAAAATCGCCTGATACCGACATCGAACCGCATCACGACGTCTGACGGATTCCCGACGCAAAAGCCCAGCTCGTGGTTTCCCCACACGCCTGCCGCGGCAACAGACTGAAGCAACCCAATTGCCTCATCCAGACGCTTTCCGTTCTCAAATACGTCACCGAGACACACAATTCGCTCAACACCAATGACTGCAAACAGGCCCAAAGCAGATGCCAGACGGTCAACGTCTTCGTGGATGTCACTGACAATACCAATCTTCATACAGTGACCATTGCCTTTCCGTTTGCGGCACAAAACACAGCGCGGCCACACTCGTCGCCTTTATGACACGATGTGCGTCGCGAGGAGGCATGCAACTCCGAGCCATCTCTCGCAGCTTGCCAGACCGCGTCGACCGATGTTGCCTTCCAGTGTGAACAAACCCTGGGCAGAATCCGACAGGTACAAGATTTCGGAACTCAATAACATTCACAGCCGGACGGCCAAGCCCGTGTGCCACTGGCTGTGCCAGTGTGCGTCAACGTCGACGGCCTGTGCCATGTCGAATTCCGCCACGGTCAAACCGGTTGACTCGCTCATCCGTCGCAAATCGGCATTCTTCGAATCACGCCCGACAGATCACCAGGCCACCGCGAGGAGCAGCACTCGATCGTCCCCGCTGAGTCACTGGCAGAGCCAGTGGCACACAATGCAACCTGTAGTCAGCACCACCCCGCCGCCCGGATGATGCCGGATTGCCCGCCGCCGACCGCTTCACCTGGCAGCGTCCCGGGCGTGCGAGTTCCTTACCGCTGCGCGGTGCCGTGAATTTCCGCCTCCCTTCTCAGGTCTCGCGCCTCCCGCCTGCTTCCCCGGGCTCCTTGAACATTGGATTTGAGCTTCGGCTCGACCAATGCGCGCTCAACGCACGCCGTCAATCAACGCTCCAGTCGCGATCCACCCGCCATCTACCAACGCCGCGAAGTCAAATCCTCATTTGTTATGCCGCTGAGAGGACCAGCGAGGACGATTCTAGCCGTTGTGATCGGATTCTGCATGCTGTTTTGTTGCTGATTGAGCAATGCGCCCAGCCCACCAACTTGCCGCTGCGACGACTGACACGCCTAAGCACCACCAAACGACGTGGGAAACAACAGCAGCCTGCGTCGCCACCTTGAACTTGAGACGTCCGTCCGAAAGGTATCCCGGAATGAACAGGAACATTCCAATCGCACCGTACATCAAAAAGATCGGGCCGCAGTACCACTCTTTACCGGCGCGGTAAGCGCCAGCCGGGAGGGCGAACATCAGTAAAAAGTCAAAAGCAACCAACCCGCCGGGAGGAGTTATCCGCGGCACGATCGATGTCCCCAAGAATACGATCACAAGAACAATGAACAACCACGCCAACGCGTGAAGAGGCCGAGAAGCAGCTTCTGCTTCATTTTCGGATGCCGGAGCGCTATACGGGTTGTCTTCCACCGGATTCTCAGCGGCAGTTGTGGCATAACGAATTGCGATCTATGCGGCGGCAGGGATTCTGACTCATAGATCGTGCGTTGAACTTTTCCGCTTCTTGGGCGGGGGACGGCGTCAGATGCAGATTGATCGCCCTTGCGAATTCGATGGCGTCACCGAATTCTTTGGGCAACTCATTTTACCACCAGGGGAATTGTCTGTCACGACCGAAGGTCGCTTGCAAAGAATACCAGTTCCTCCGGTTGCTGTGGTCGTCGGTGTGAGACCAGTTCCGCGGTCCCCACGACCACCGGCAAGCACCGAGCCGCGCAGCAGCGAAGAATTCGCTCGGCCGGAACGGGCGAAGAACGGCGGTTTCACGTTGTGCGGGAAACTGGTCATCCGGGACGGTCCCGAAATGTGTTCCATGCCGGACAGTCGGAGCCGGAAAAGATGTCCCGCCAACTCGTGCGGTGAACGCGTTCCATCAATTCCAGCTCGCCGTCACATGTTGGACAACGGCGTCGGCCGGATGCGGCGTCGGTCAGTTCCTGCGAAGCGTTCGGACTCAACGCGTCGCATTGTGCGCGGTCGTCGGCAGACGGCAGCAGGTCACGACATTCGGCCATATAACGCTGACAGTGATGGTTGCTCCAGCCGCCGTAGCAACGCGTCTTCGTGAAGCCCGGCGGGAGAATGTGCAGGCACCACCGGCGAACGAATTCGGCCCTTCCGGGGAATGGACGTGTTGCTTGAACAGCGTTTCAGGCCCGGCGGGCCGACACAACCTCAGCCGGTGGCGTCAGCCACCGGTCAGCGGATGTGTCGACCCTTCAGGTCTGCGACCGCGAAGACACCAGCTTCCGGAGCCTGTCGGCTCCGGCTGACGTTGTGCCTGCCCTCCGGGCATCAACAACCGGAAACGCGAGGTTGTCGGATCGCAACTGCAGATCCGGTCGAAGAATCTGTCGCATTGACGCCGAACATCCGTGAGCCTTCATCGACCGCTCCGTCAGCAGCGCCCCCATTTCCCGGATGAGCAGAAGAAGCTCCCTCTTCCACTTCGCGGGCGAAGTGACGATGCGTGGCGTCGGCGGGGAAGACGCACGCGAGTACACTCAAGCGATAATGGATGGGCCACAAATGGTTCTGCAACGCGCTCAAATCGTTTGAGCCCGCTACCGGATGGCTTGAGCGCGCGACATATTGGTTTGAGCGCGATACTCCATCGCTGGATTGGGTGCGGAAACGGAATTGTCACGTCTGTCGGTGGCTTCGGTGGTTTCAATCGCGAGGTTCCATTCTGCAGAACCTCGGGAAAACCCTGCGGCGCAGGATCGGCACAAGCCACTTCACCTGTGCGGTTTCGCCACAGAATATGTGTGTCGGGAAAATTGGGCAATGATTGAGGCGGCGGGTGTCAAAATGCATCGCAGCTTAACATCGCAGGCCCTGTTCCATGGGTTGACTGCATCTTTGCAGCAGTGGCATCCCTTCACACTGCCTGCGGCAAGACTGTCCGGGTTTCGTGGCCGGACATCTGTGGCTGGCATCGGGCGGGAAGTGTGCTGATGTGGGTTCCTTTTTGAAGGGAACAATCGTAATGGCAGTAAGAACGAAGGCGTTCCCCACCAAAGGCGGGGAATTGGGACCATTCGCCGGTCGCTTTGTGGATGCTCTGGAAACCTGGCCGGATGACTATCACGTCGGCTCCGCACGAACCGTGCGATTGAAGACGCTTGCGGCCGCCTATGACGAAAAGTATTCGGCTCACCTGGCCGCCCAGGATGCTGCCCGCGCCGCGACCAGTGAAAAGGACGCGGCTCAGGACGCTTTGCTGGAAGAGCTGAGTTCGATCTCGCGGCTGGTGAAGGGCAATGACGAAGTGACCAATGCGTCGCTGGAACGTCTGGGTCTGCAGCCTCGCAGCAACAGCCGCACCCCGGTGCCTCGGCCGAGCGAGTATCCTCTGGCCGATGTGATCAACACAGCGTGTCTGGAACATACGCTGACGATCATCAATCCGGAAAACGGCACTCGGCGCGCCAAGCCCTATGGCGTCGTTGGCTGCGAAATCTATGTGGCGGTGTCGCCCTCGATTCCGACTCGCGATTCGGCCTATCGTCTGGCCGCACTGGCCACGCGCGGGACGGAAGTAATCACTTTCGCCGACAGTGAAGGCGGCCAGCCGGCTCACTATCGCCTGCGCTGGATCAATACCCGGGGCGAAGCCGGACCATTCAGCCCTGTGTTCAGCGCGACGGTTCCGGCCGTTTGAGCCAGGGCAACAGTTTCTGGAACTCGATTCGACCGAAGGCTCGGCGCCCGCGATGGCTCCGGGCCTTTCCTGTTTTTGCTGAGCCGCACCCAGCGAACCAGCTTCGGCCGTTCCATCTCGCACAGCGCCGTTTGGCACTGGCACAGCCAGTGGCACGCAATGGAACGCGTCGCCAGCGCCACGCAGCCGCCCTTTCTGAGTACGCCTCAACCGTCCATGCCGGAGAAGTCGCCGGCACGACATTTTCACATCTCCTTATCAGCCTGCTGCAACACTCGATATCAGGCTTCGGGCGAAAAGCTACGCGAGCGGGAATCACACCCGCCTGTCAACAAACAATTTCCAGTTCGCTCGTTCACGGCTTGGTTCTGTCACGCGTCTCTGGGGCGTTTTCGTTTCGGATAAAATACGGGCCACCGAGTGAGCCATCTTCATGCGTATGAATCAATGTCCATTCATACGTTTCGGGAAACACGGCAAATTCTAATTCGTTGTACGCAGAAAGATCAATTACGGGACCTGCATACTCGTGGGCTGTGCATGGTCGATGATTTTTTGAAATTGGAAATGCGGTGATTCGTTCGGACAAAAAGAGCAAGATCAATTGGTCTTCCATCGTCGCGAGCCATTTATCGACGGCTTTCAGTCCGTGAATTTCACGCAGACCGCCTGACTGCCCGGCGAACACGGACGTCCAGCGCTTCATGACGGCAAACGACTCTTTTCGGGGAAGCTCCGTGAGCGTGACGCCATGGCCGCCGAGGTATCTGTGAAACTCCTCAAGCAGTTCGATGTCGATGTCTCCGCATGTGTGTTAGTGACAAAACGTTTCGGATAACGCGGCCGGGAGTTGACGTTGCCGAGCGAAGCGAGCCAGCCGGCCTATTCCGGCTCGCGTTCATCCGATGGTTCTGTGGCATTCGGGTGGCGACCGTAGTCTAGGTAAAGCGCAACAATCATGACGCACAGCATTGCAGCATACCACCAACCCACGTGCGTGCGAAATAGGATGCGGAAAAACGTGAGATCATCAACGTACAAATAGGAGCAGTAAAGCACGGCAACAAACATCAAGAAGGAAAACCAGACGATCGGTTTCCGTATGTCAGGTGAAGATCGATACGCCAAGCCAAAGGCGATCAACCCAGCAATCAGATTCGATATCGAGAATATGCGTAGGTCAGCGATCAAGGCGTTCAGGGTATTGTCGTAGAACGTCCGTATCTTGTTCTTGATTGAAGCGACCTTTTCGATCAGTGGGTTTGCGTTTGCCACCGGAGCATCGCGTAGCTGCTGCCGGGTCAGATCGGCAATGTAAGCGCCGGGATCGTTTTGATAGTCCGCAATTTCGTGGCGAATGGCAATCTCCTGGTCATCCGATAGGAGTTTTCTGACCAATGGTGAATCGAGTGCCTCGTCAGCCACTTCCACGACAGGCTTGGAATAGTCGAGCGTCTTCTCGGTTACAAAATCGCGAGCAAGAGAGTCAAGGTGCTGTCGTGCGACAAAAGTGTAAGCAAGGAAGCAGATGAAGAAAACGACGACGATCGAGTTGAGCGTTAATGTCGTTTTAGGCATGGATCGCCTCCGCCACAGAACGACGGGGTTCAGCGGGCGGGCGCGAAAGAGCAACCATGCGAAACCGCCCGATTCGCCCGCTCCGCTGCAACCCTTGGTTTGAGTTTCGGCTCGACGAACGCGCGATCAACGCACACCATCAATCAACGCTCCACACGCCATCCACCCTCAATCTCCGAACCCCGCGAAGTCAAATCTTCATTTGTTCTGTGCCGATTGTTTTTGGGGTCGTGCCATCTGTCTGCGGCCAAGCAAGAAAACAACTGCTAGCCCTGCGAGTGCTGCAGCGTTCGGTTCTGGAACAGGTGTAAACGTCACGGTATCAAAAGAGCCACCATCAGCATCCATCGACATCACGACGTATGCGATGTTCGGTGCAGCCAATTCGAGCAACATTCCGCCACCGCCACCTGGCGTGGGTCCGGTTGATGTTCCGAGTAAGAAATCATTTGCATCAAAGGCCTGAATAGTGCCGATTGTCGTTCCTCCATTGCTGTCGAACGCCAACGCGGAAAATGATGTGATATCTCTTGGAGACATGGACACTGGATCAATAAAGTCGAGGCGTACATTGAGTCAGGATCGAATGTCGACGATAGAGCCAACGCGTTTTGCACGCCGCCGTTCGCCAGAAAGGTCGATAGGAATGACGGCTCCGCGATTGCGATATCGGCAACCAAGAAAGCGTTGTCGAAAAGAACACCGAGTCCAGCGTAATGGCTCGGCTGCAATTCAAGGAGTCCTGTCTGTTGATTCACGAGCACATCATCGAAATCGACGATAACGTCGGCATTGGCGTATGGGATGGCGACGGAGCAAACGAGGCAGATGGCGATAGCAATGCGGCAGGGGGTGTCAACATGGGTTCTTCTCTCGCTAGATTTTCAAGGCACAGAACGACAGCCGTAACCGGGGCGGCCGCCAAGATACTCTGACTTCAAACCGGCTTGCTCGCCCGCTCGGTGCACGCCCCTGGCATGGCGTGTGCTTTATGGGGTGCAAGTCCCCTGTACGAGAATGGAGGTCTTGCTGCCTGATGGTACATCCGGACGACAGCATGAATCAAGTACGAGACGAGGGCAACTGCGGGGAGGTAACGAACCGTGGGGAGGAAGCCTGCGAGTGGTGCGTAAGTGTCGGCCTGTCTTTCGCCGCCGATCACACTCCGTCAAAGCTGCGAGGTTACGAACAGAAATCGGATACAAGGCCGGTGCGGACAGGTGAGTGAGCCCATCATCACGAAACCGTCTCCGTTCATCCGCATTGGTAAATCCGGAGCTTGTGCAGCGAAAGTCACACGTCTTATCCAGGGCGGAGAGGGGGGAGCGGAAGCCAAAACCACCGAATGGTGGGAGATCCGTCGTTCGTATCTGCCAAAGAGCTTGCTCAAAGGCAGAGCGGAAAGTGGTCAACACGTCTCGTGATCGACGGAAGTCAGCAGAGGTCGTAGTACTGTTTCGTCATATTCCACTGACGACAGGAAGGACTGAACTTTGAAGACAAGGATGAGCACTCGCTGATCTCGAACCGAGGGAGATGGTCTGCCCGGCAGATTGATCTCATGTCCGACCGAGCGAAGCGGTCGGCGGCCAGTGTCCTGCCAGCCTTTGAGGGCGTTTGTTGTGAACGTCTTTGTCTTCGGACAACTCGGACGCGGAGCTTGCGTCTCAGGGAAACCGCCTGATGCGGACCCGTTGTCAGGTGGTGGCCGCGGCCAGCAATGGCCGCGGCTCCCCGATTCGTGCGGCTCTTCATTTGTGTTGGCACTTACCAGAACGTGATCAAGGGATGTCGAACCATGAACGTTGATCACTCGGTAGTTCGGCGAGAAATCGTTCAATTACAGGATTGAGCTCAACCATGATTGCATCCACGTTCCACTCTTTTTGCCAGTTTGGTCAATTCGATTCGTTTCGTCGTGAGATGGGCGAGTGCTTTGTCGAGCCGGTCTTTTGGACACGATGTACGGCATGTCGACGGATGACGGTGTCCAGTTGGGGACGAAGTGACTGGCGACAATGTCATCGTTTCTGTGTTGTTCGTTCGCGAAGAAGTAACGCAGGACCCGTGCGTGGATGAGAAGGCATTCGATCAAGACAGATCCCGTCACGGACTTCTTCAGTTGAGATTCCTGTTCCAACGCGAGGCATGACGCTGCCAGGCGCGATGTTGCCCATATCAAGTTCGAGGTCGCAGAGTTTCTCGTACGTGTGGCGCAGCATCTGCACTTCGTATGTAACCTTCGCGGCTGATTCGGGAGTGCAGTGCATCGACATCTGGCGACTCTGAAACAAGCAATGAACTGTGTCGGCCGCAGAACGGCAAATATTTCAGCCGCCGTTTCGCTGGAATAAGGCGGTATTCGCGGCGTTCTTGCCGAGTGAGTGCAGTTTCCTGATTCTTCTTACGGGCTGCAAGACCCGGTGTGTGAGTTTCGAATACAGGCCTGACACCTACACGCGCGACCTTCGCTTCGGCAAGGGTCAAAATCCGGTGATGCTGGCTGATTTCAACATGCTGCTGGTCGACGGGTGTTTCAAACTGGATCGAACGGGGTTTGCTCGCTGATGTCAGCGGTGCCGGCTAAACAACGCGGGCTGTCGCAGGCTTCCGCCGGGACAGACACCGTGGAGAGATTTTTGATCCGTGGCCTCTGGAGCCTGTAGCCTGTCAGTTGGCGTCCCACCGGGGCAAGCCCGGTGGAAACGGGAAGGTTTGGTAACGGTGAGGCTCGATGTTGAGCCGATGGAGTGTCGGGCGCGGTTTGGCACACGCGGCTCGGCGGGAGCCTCGCCCTCCCGGTCTTTCGTCGCAGATCGGCATTTGTCGAGAAATGTCGCCGGTCAGTTGGCGTTCCACCGGGACGTGCCCGGTGGAAACGGGGACGTGCGGTGGAAAAGGGGGGAGTTCGGTGGAAACGAGGGCGTGCGGTGACAGCACGCGCGGGTCGGCGGGAGCCTGGCTCTCCCGGTCGTCGGTGGATCGACTTACAGTTGGCCGGCTGGGCGCTGACCGGTGCCCGGTATGCCTTCGTCGCCGAGTTCCTGCCGCATGCTATCGGCCAGCTTTGAAAGACGGGCGACAACGTCCGGATGGTCGCTGGCAACGTTGGTGGTTTCGCCGGCGTCGGCTTCCATATCGAACAGGGCCAGTCCGATTTCGGCCTGCGAATAGGCAACCGGCTTGCCTCCGGTACCTCCCGGGCGTCCGGACAGAGTTCGATACTGATGCGGGAAATGCAGCTTCCAGCGTCCGCTGCGCACGGCCTGCAGTTGTCGGCCATAATACAGAAAGTAGGCTTCCTGAGGGGACGAAGCACCGTCTTCGCCGGCCATCAGCGGCCAGATGTTTTTGCCGTCGATCGGATGAGCGGGCAGTTCGGCTCCAATCAAATGAGCGACTGTCGGCAGAATATCGATCGTCATGGCGGGAATATGGCATTCGGTTCCGGCGGGAATTTTCCCCGGCCACCACATGACGCAGCTTTCGCGACAGCCGCCGTCGAACATCGTGCCTTTGCCTTCTCGCAGCGGCCCCGCGCTGCCGGCGTGATCGCCATAGCTGAGCCAGGGGCCGTTGTCCGACGTGAAGATTACCAGCGTATCGTTCTGCAGGTCGTGTTTACGGATCGCGTCCAGAATCTGACCGACGGACCAGTCAACTTCCATCATCACGTCGGCAAAGAGCCCGGCGCCGCTTTTGCCTTTAAATTTGTCCGACACATAAAGCGGCACGTGAACCATGCTATGCGGCACGTACAGGAAGAACGGCTTGTCGTGGTTTTCATCGATAAACTGAACGGCGTGTTCGGTGTATTGGGTCGTCAGTTGTTCCTGGTCAGTTGCCGTCATTTGAGGATTGATGATTTCGTTGCCGTCGATGAGCGGCAGGTGCGGCCAGCGCTTCAGTCGTTCTTCCATCGACAGATGCAGAACCTCCGGATGATAGGGCCACATGTCGTTGCTGTACGGCAGGCCGAAGTAGTCGTCGAAGCCGTGCTGCAGCGGCAGAAACTTCCTGTGATGACCCAGATGCCATTTGCCGTAGCAGGCCGTCGCGTAGCCCTTTTGTTTGCAGATTTCGGCGATGGTGACTTCGTCTTCGTGAATACCGTGAGTCGCCGCAGGGCCGAGAGCTCCCAGAATGCCGACTCGCACGTTGTAGCAGCCGGTCAGCAGCCCGGCTCGCGATGCCGAACAGACGGCCTGAGTCACATAGAAGTCGGTGAACACGCGGCCTTCGTCAGCCATGCGATCGAGATTCGGAGTCGGGTACGCCGTCGCTCCGAACGGCCCGATGTCCGCGTATGCCATGTCGTCCATAAAGATGACGACAACGTTCGGCAGGCGTTCGGCAGCGGCGACCGACGAAGCGATGAAGAAGCAGAGCAGAGCAGTTGCAGGTCGGATCATGACGGTTTAACCCCGGCAAGGTGACGTCGAACAGCGTTCCTTCGTTCCACTGTACCGGCAGACCGCGGAGCCGCAACTGAACCGCAGTCACGCGGTACCTGACAGCGCAGGCGGATCGCGAGACGGACCGAAAGCGCTCTTTTCTCGTCGACCGAAAAGGCGTTTGTGCCTCGGACGGTCCGGCGCACCCGGCCGGTCGCTTCAGCGGGAAGAGATTCGTGCTTCATTCAGAACCCCTATCAAAACCTGCGAGAGCCGCGACGTTTGTGGTTGCGTTTCAGGCAAGAAGTGAGAAGGAGACGGGACATCCCGTCGACGCCGGCGCCGCCGCCTGAGACGCAACCACAAACGTCCCGAAGGGTTGCGACGACAGCAGCCGATCTGCCGCGTCATCACTCCTCGACGACATTTGTCGCCTCGTCATTCTCGTCCAACCTCGGGTTGGCGGATCAATGCGGTGCATCTCGACGACTGTCGTCACAACGCGGCCTCGGAGGTTTTGTTAGGGGTTCTTAGTTGATCGAGCAACTTCAGCAGCGTGGAACGAATTTTTTCTTCCGAATCGACGGCAAGATAACTGCTCTTGGCTCGCCAGGTTTCGTAGCCGCCGAATGCGTGCTGTTCGGCGGTGGGAAGATATCCGTTGTAGCCGTTGGCGAGTTCAATCGTAAACGTCGGCCTGAACGGACTGAGTTTCTTGATTGCCAGCCCGGTCTCCACGAACGTTTCGCAGGGACTTGTCACGATCGCCAGTTCGCCGATACGAAGCGCCTGAAGTCTGGCTTTGACCGTGTTGGGGTACTCCGCCAAATCCAGAGTTTCGTTGGCGTAGATCAGGCGCACGTCGCCATACGGTCCCGGTCCGGCCTGGTCGAGGAGCCTGGTCGCCCGGGCGATTTCGTCGGCCGTTGGTTTGCGGACACCAAGTTCGATTTCCGTTTCCACGGCCGTCAGCGTCACGTCGTCGCGATATTCAATCCGCTGCATCGCTCTGACCGCGGACTCGGCGACATCCGTGGCGACGAATCGAATCTGTTCGAACGGCGGCTTGCTTTGAACTCCGTCAAAGAAGTTGATGTTGTTGATGTCGCCGCTTGTGCCGTTCGACATGATGGCAACAAAGTCGGAATCGTTCGGGATGTTCAGCAGTCTGGCGATCTGCACGGCGAATTCGCCGAAGTAGTCCGCCGACAGTGCTCCGCCAGGGATGCCTCCGACGTAGTGAAGCGAGTAATTCGCCAGCAGAGCAATCGGGGTTCCTTCCGAATCGACGACGGAGATGATTGGAACCTCCGGGTCGGTCGGACCGGCCGGTTTCAGCAGACTGGAGTTGCCCGCCGGAGGATTCATGCGGACCTTATCGGTGCCATTGTCGAACGGATCCGCCAGCGAGAACCCCGATCGCATGTGCCAGCGTCGATTGAACACCTGATTCGGATTGTTACCAATCGCCCAGCCGATTTTCGCCGGCCGCAGCCTTCTGTGGGCTTCGATGATTCCGTCGGCGATCTTCGTCGTCAGGAATTCGCAGTATTCCGTTTCGACGTTGCTCTGAAAGGTCGGTGCCAGAGTGACTCCGCTGTGAGTGTGCGTGGCGGAACACAGAATGTTGGCCGCGGGGATGCCGGCTTCTCGTTCCACGATTGCCCTTGCGGCGTCGACGATGTCGCGCGGAATCATGCAGTGGTCACACACCGCGAACGCCAGCGTTGTCGTCCCGTCATCAAGCACCAGACAGCGAACGTTCAACGGATCATGAGCCGCATCCACCACTCGCGGCCCCATGCTTCCGGCCGATTCGACGGGAAACGTCTCGGGAGTAACATCGATCACGAAGGCTCCGGCACGGAATGTGGACTCGTCGGCGAACGCCGCCACGGGACTTAGTAGCGCCGCGGCAACAACGTTGAGAAAGCGACAGATCATGAGGAACGCTCCTGAGTCGGTTGGAAGTCTCATTCGGTTACATGCGAAGCAATCTTCGCAATCGATGCAAGTGACGAACGTCGAACGGATTTGTATTCGTCGTCGTTGCAGGCTTTCAGTGCTTTGATGGCATCAACGGCATCGGTACCAAATTCACCCAATGCCCATGCAGCCGTCTCACGGACGAAAACACGGTCGTCGTTCAGTGCGTCGACCAGCGCCGGCACACAGATTTCCGGCCGCGATCGGATTTGCCCAAGCAGATGCGCTGCTTCCGTGCGGACCACGTGATTGTCAGACTTCAGGTACGCTTTGATCTTTGGGACGGCGGGTTGCAAATGTGGAGCAAGAACGCTCAGTGCATTGATGGCATTAGCACTCCAGGTTTCTTCGTCCCTGTCGGCCGCTTCCAGGTCTGCGAACGCGATCTCCACAATTCGGACGGTCAATGCCGAGTCGCGATCGAAGCCGGCGTTAAGAATTTCGACAGCCATCGTGCCCCGCGCGCTATACATCGGCACCCTGCTGTACAGGTCAGGCAGAAAAGCCTCGATGCGCGATCCCAGAACATCGACAATCGTGTCCGGGGCCTGACGATAACACGGTGAATATTTATCCAGCGGCTCGATTTCGCCGCAACCATCAAGCACCTCGATACATTTGTTGTCGGACCGATCATGACACGCGATGGCCCAGGCGGCACTCTTTGCCATCGACGTCGGACGTCCGGATTCGGTTCTGTCATCCATGGCCGTCCGCATCGCGGCAAGGGAGCTTGCTCGCGGATGATCGAGTAACCCCAGGGCGCGCGCAGCCAATTCCCTGTCTGTCGGGACCCCACCGAATTGTCCGCGACTCGCATCAGAACTGCGGTTCGCGTCGGTCAGGATCTCGACAAGGAACGCCTCCGACGCGCTGCCAGGTTCCAGTCTGGCAATCGCACCTGCCAGCGCCACACACAGCCGATCACGTTTCCTCGGGAGCTTTTTTTCCAGTTGTTCGACGAAGAGTCGTTTGAGCAACGGCAGCGACATTTTCGACTTAATGGTCGCCAGGACGAACGCCAGATTCTCGACGACGAATGCATCATCTTCGTCAGTCGAGGCGCGTTCGAGAGCAGCGATGATTTCATGCTCAAATGGCGCGGCCTGGTGAGCGCGCAGGGCCAGTAGAGATGCCGCTTCATGGTTCACGCGACTTCCGAACGTCCCGGGTTCCCGCTCACGGTCGTTCAACGCGGCAACGAGCTGTGGGACGATCGTCGTTCCTTCGCGGTCGGCAATGCTAAGCTGCCGTAGCGCTTTCAGTCGCTGATAAGGGTCGGCGTTATCGAGGTCTGCCCTGAGAACAGGGATTACCTGATTGGCTCTTGAGTAGAGATCGGTCATCGCATATCCGGATTCATAACCGTATTGCGAGGTGCCATCGAGCGCCATCTCCGACAATGTCGCGAACGCAACGTCCGGCTCAATATCGTGGAGTACGAAGTATCTCAATAGCTCGACGTCTCGCGTCCACGCGGGCCACCGCAAAGGTTGCTTGCCAAGTTCGTGTTCGAGCGTTTCCTTAACAAGTCTGGGCTGCATGTAGAAGAACTCAAGAGTTGCAGCTTCCGGAATCGGGTTGTCGATTTCTGTGTCACCATCGGCGTTGATTCGATGACGCAACGCTTTTCGCACCGGCTCGATGCCCTCACCGCCCATGCTGGCGAAGACGTGGATGACTTCATCGACCATCGGAAATTCTTCCGATCCGTCGATCAGATAATTGAGCAGCACAGAACTCTGAGCGGACGCTTCCGGGCCGATTTCTGCGAGTCGGTGCAGTATTACCCCCGCACCGTCCCCATTCTTTTCTGCCGTCGAAAGAGCCTGAGCGAGCCGCTGTGCTTCCTCTTCGAATTCACCTGCGCAGGCGTTCGCATCCATCGCGGCAGTCAGCAGTACCAACGCACCTATCATCGTGGTGAGCCTTCGCGTTGCGTCCGGCACTCGGCAGACAATTGGCTCCGTGACTGCACTCATGAAATCACTCTGTGACTTTGGATCGGGTCGATCGGTTGAATGGTCGTGCCGCTCGCCGCAAGAATCTCCGCGTTCATCATAACGACAATCCGCCGCCGACAACGATCAGTCTTTGCTCAGGAGCCGCCCGTCATGCCGAATGAACAGAAAACCGTCATCCTGCTGGCTTCCGATCTGATGATGATCAGTTCCGTCGGCGGAGCGGCTGCCGCGAACGGCTTGAAGTTTCAGAGCTGCTCGACCGCGTCCGCGGCTACGGAAGCCTGTGCGGGAGCCGAGAACGTGCTGATGCTGATCGACCTGGGCACGCCGGGGTTGGATGTCAGGGAATTGGCCGATGCGCTGCCGCCGACCGTCGTTACTCATGCCGTCGCGTACGGGCCTCACGTTCATACGACGAAACTGCAGGCCGCTCGCGACGCGGGCATTGGAACCGTGCTGAGCCGCGGGCAGTTTTCGATGCAGGCTGGCCAGATCGTTGGGGCGTTCGCTGACAGGTGACGGGCGCTCAACCCGACCGCTGCCGATCTTGTTCCGCGATCATCTTCTCGGCTTCGTCAGGTGTGAGGTGTGCGATCTTGCCGTCGATCCAGACAACCACAGGCGTCGAGGTGGCTCGTGCACGCTCAATCACTGCCTTCGGCACTCGCTGCATCGCGATATCGACGTTGTCTGAACCTGATAGGCTGTTGCTGTTTGTGTAACTCATTCCGGACTGTCTGCCGCTTGCCTAATCGCACGAAACCGGTCGCCATCCACGAAACTGATCTGACCCTGCAGGCACATCGCAATCAGCCGGGGTGGCATAGAAGAGGAATCATACAGCCTCCACGTGTCGACGATTGAATGATATCGCCTGAAAAAGTTTTCGAGGCCTCTCACGTACCGACGCCGAATATCGGTTTCCGGAATCTGATGGCCACCTTGTTCGACTCGAACGCGGACACGACTGACGGCGATCTCAGCGCTCGGCAGGTAAAGAAAGTAGATTCGAACCTGATATCCCGCAGTCCTCCAAAGTGGAATCATGCGAAGGTAACTTCTTCCGGAAAGCGTGGTTTCAAAGGCGAATGTTGTTCTCTTTGCAACAAGTTCACGCATTCTTTCCAGCATCAGTGACCCGGCGCGCAGGTTCTGTTGATCGGGCGAATACGGCGACAAACCCGCGGCAATCAGGTCGGCGTTGAGAAATTCGAAACAATTCGCCAGGCTGGGAAGGTACTGTTCAGCAAACGTCGTTTTTCCTGCTCCGTTCGGCCCGGCGATGATGTGAATGGCGGGCCTGTCGTCCGGGCTCTGTGACTGAGGACTCACGTCACGCAGCTCGCTTGAGGTTGAAGCGGAAGAGCGGTGGCTTGTCATTCGTCGCACTTATCTGACATACGCCGCTTCACGTCCGCGAACCGAAGTGTCGACTCGGCCATTCTGGAACACGGTCTGGCCCATCACCCAGGTTCTGACGGGCCAGCCGGTCAGTTCCGTGCCGTGCCAGGGACTCCAGCCGCTTTTTGTCAGCTGATCTTCATTGCGAATGGTCTGCGTCTTGTTCAGATCGACAAGTACCAGGTCCGCATCGAAGCCTTCGGCGATGCGGCCTTTGTTGCGGATGTTCCAGACTCGCGCGGGCGCTTCGCTCATCCATTTCACAACCTGCGAAATCTTGCAGCGGCCGCGGTGGACTTCGTTCAGCAGAAGCGCCAGGGAATTCTCCACGGCCGGCAGGCCGGATGGTGATTTCGGGTACGGCTGATCCTTTTCCTCCATCGTGTGCGGAGCGTGGTCGGTGGCGATGACTTCGATTGTTCCGTCCAGCAAAGCGTCCCACAGTGCGGCGTTGTCAGCGGACGTCTTGATCGACGGATTCATCTGCACCAGCGAACCAAGACGGTCGTAGTCGTCGATGTTGAAGAACAAATGGTGCGGGCAGACTTCAGCGGTGATCAGGTCGCTGGTTGTTCGCAGGAAGTCAGCTTCCTGCGCCGTCGAAACGTGCAGAACGTGAAACCGGTGGTTGTGGCGTTCGGCCAATTCGACGGCTCGCTTCGTCGCGATCAGTGCGGCCGCGTGATCACGAATCCGGCTGTGGTCAGCGTACTTCGAGCCGCCGCCCAGTCGGTCGGCGTTGGCTTTCACAGTGGCTTCGTCTTCGCAGTGAGCACAAATCGACAGCGTGGTTTCCGCGAAGATTCGTTCCAGAGCTTCCTGCTGATCGACCAGCAGATTTCCCGTACTGGAACCGATGAAGATCTTGATGCCGGGAGTTCGCTTCGCGGCCTTCAGTTCGGCGACGTTATCGGGAGTCGCTCCGATGTAGAAACCGTAATTGACAACACACTTCGTCGCGGCCAGAGCCAGCTTGTCGTGCAGCGCGTCGACGGTGATTGTGGCCGGCTTCGTATTCGGCATTTCCAGAAACGTGGTGACTCCGCCCTTCGCGCAGGCGTGGCTGCCCGTGGCCAGATCTTCCTTGTGAGTCAGTCCCGGATCGCGGAAATGCACCTGGTCATCGATGATTCCGGGAATCAGGTACAGACCGGCCGCTTCCACGATTTCATCCGCCTGCGCTGTGGAAGGCGCATCGATCGAGGCAATCCGGTCGCCGTCAATCAGGACGCTCACCGGCTCGACACTGTCCGGAAGAACAACGGACGCGTTTCGGATCAGAGTCTTCATTTCCGGTCCGTCTGTTCTTTCGCTTCAGAATTCTTCGCCTTCTCGATTCGGCCGAACATATGTCCTCCGATCTGATCGTGATCCCAGGTACCGGCATAGCGGTCCTTGTGGAACAGCACGCGAGCGGAGAACTTTCCTTCCATCAGCGGAAACGTCTGGTCGGTCAGCGACACCATCGGAGTATCGCCCGCCCATTCCATGGGAACCGTGAACGGCAGTTTCTGGTCGAAGTTGCCGTATTTTACTCGGGCGTTGAACACCCACATGCCGTCGCTGACTTTGGTAACGCTTTCGATTTCATACCTTTCCGCCTTCGGCGCCTTGCCATCGGATTGTCCGTCGATCGTGAACGAACCGATCATGACAGTGTTCGCCATTCGTTCAGAAAACGCTTTTTCACGCGCGAGCTGTTCGGCATCGGGTTCATCGGCCAGGGTAACGGCACACGACGAAAGACAGATGGCAGTCAGCAGGATCGAGGATCTCATCACGGGATCTCCTGGAAAACGAGAAACGAGTTCAGCCATACCGAACCGGCACATAACCACGCAGATTTCGACGAGCAATCCTGTTCAGGCGGATGGCGCGAGCCCGACGTTTCCGTCACCCGCGACCGATCTGCCCGCCGGACACCTGCATGGCTGACGCGCCTTTGTCCGCGGCGACCGACATTGTAGCGACTCGATTCCATGAAAGTCCCCTCCTGGTCCCGACATGAGGCCTCTCACGCTGATCATTTCGCGCCGCGGCAAACGACGTCGCACTGACTGACGCAACGAATGACCGCCTGAGTTTGCTCGCGCTGGAGCCGCATCATCACACAACTTTCCGGCGGTCGTTGTCGGGACGCGATGCGGCGCAAATCGGGCGAGGTTCGGAATAACCGCCCGCCTATTGGCGAAGAAGTTCTGCCACGTCGACGGTCAGCTTTGGCAGCAACCGACCGCTGGCGTGTTCGCCAATTCGGAAGACTTTGACCTCGACGTAAGAGTTTCCTTCGAGCACCAGAACAGTCACGCATTCATCCTGCGGGTCGACGATCCAGTATTCAGAAACGCCGGCTTTGGCGTAGTCAGTGCGTTTGTCGTCGTAGTCACGCCGACGCGCTTCGTCTCCTTCGCTGACGATCTCGACCGCCAGGTCAATGTGAGCAGGATACTTTTCGTTGGGTGCGGGAGCGTTTTCCGGCGCGATGTACAGCAGATCGGGCTCTCGAATCGTGCCGGGGAAAAGTCGTGTCGGCAGGGGAGCGAACAGCACCGTCGAACCGCCGGGAGCAGCCTTTTCTACCAGTCCCAGCAGGAAACGCAGAATTCGCTGATGCTGAAGCGTTGGCATCGGGAGGATCTCCAGTCTTCCGTCAACGAGTTCCGCCATGCGGTTGGTGTGCAGTTCCAGGAAATCCGCTTCGTTCCAGCGTCCCTGAGGCGGCAGCAGAAATGCGGCTTCCCAGGCAGGTTCGCCGTTTGGGGACGGGATTTGAGGTGTGATGGTCGACATTCCGTGAGTCCTCGAAGGCCAATCGACAGCGTGCGCTCGGATTCGGTTACTTCCGTGGTTCCTGACTGTCCAATGTAACTGCGGAAACCGTGATTCGCCAGGAGTTGTTACGGAGACCGAATGCCTGCGGAAAATCGACATCTGCCGAGCGCGCTATGCGGTGCCGCACTCACGAGACCTCGGTGGAAATGGCGGGCGACAAGGGCGTGACGGGCTGCGAGAGGTCGGGCATCGTGAGTTTGTCTTCGTGCGTTGTGATCCCGAACGTGTGACCGTAAATCTGGTACAGCGTTGGCACCAGGACCAGCACCAGCACGGTGGCCAGCATCAGTCCAAAGCACAGACTGGTGGCCATAGGAATCACAAGCTGAGCCTGAAAGGATTTTTCGGTTAGAATCGGCAGCAGTCCGGCGATCGTTGTCAGCGAGGTCAGCAGCACGGGCCGAAAACGGCGCTGGCCGGCTTCCAGGACCGCCTGTTCCAGCGGCGTGCCTCCGCGAGTGCGCTGGTTGATGAAGTCGACCAGCACGATCGAGTCATTCACAACGACACCCGTCAGAGCGACCAGCCCGAGCATGCTGAACAGCGTCAGCGGCAGTCCCATGAAAAAGTGTCCCCAGATGGCACCCACCATTCCAAACGGGATGACGGCCATGACCACAAGCGGCTGGCCATAGGAATTGAATTCCACGGTCAGCAGTACGAACGTCGCCAGCAGCGCCACGGCCAGACCGGTTGCCAGGCTTCCCACCGATTCGATGTCCTGTTCCCGCTGACCTTCCCAGCGCACTCTCAGATGCGGATAGTTCTTCAGCAGAGTCGGCATGAACGAAGCCTGCAGTTCGTCGACGATCTCACTGGCCACGGCCTGTTGTTCGTCGACATCGGCAGAAATCGTGATGGACCGTCGCTGATCGATTCGGTTGATTTCCGAATAGCCGCGGCTGACGCTGACGTCAGCGAGTTCGGTGATCGGGCGCTGAATCCCGTCCCCGGCGTCAACACGGACATCGTCGAAATTGGCCAGCGACCGGCGGTCTTCTTCCGGATACCGCACCATCAGCTTGACTTCGTGCCGGCCCCGCTGAAGCCGCATGACTTCTTCGCCGTAGTAGGATGCTCGAACGGTACGAGCGATGCTGTCCAGCGGCACTCCCATCGATATCGCGTTTGGAGCTTCGCGAAGCTGCAGTTCCCACTTTCCCGGACGCGAATCGTCGGCCACGTCGAACACGCCGCGAAACTTCTGGAGTTCGCGCTTCGCATCTTCGATTGCCGCTTCCAGCTCGTCCATATGTTCGGCGGCGGCCAGCAGTTTGAATTCAATCGGCTTGCCTCCTGGACCACCGGAACGAGTTCCGAAGGTCAGCGTTTCCACACCGGGAATCGTGCCCACGGCTTCCCGCCACGCGTCCACGATGGCGTGACTGGTGACGGATCGTTCGGTGTTGTCGACCAGTTGCACCTGAACGCTGCCGGCGTGACTGCCTTCCGTGACGGCTCCTCCGGCTGCTCCCGGACCTCCGCCGCCGCTGACACGGCCGACAAGCCGGTGGACGACGGTCAACAGCGGCCTGCCGGTTTCGGCAATCTGGCGCCTGTTGATTTCCATGATGGCGTCTTCGACCTTCTTCGTCGCTTCGTCGGTGACGCGGCTGGGAGTTCCGTCCGGGAAGATCACGGTCGATGAAATCTCGGGAGCGTCCAGTTTGGGAAACAGCACGCGCGGCACTTTGCCGCTTGTCACCAGAGTCAGCGACAGCATCAGCAACGCCACGGCCGCACTAAGCGTAATGGCGGGATTGCGAACACAAAACCGCGATACCGGCACATAGATGCGGCTAATGAACAGGCTCAGGCAGCGATCCGTCAGCCGGTTCAGGCCGGCCGTCAGAAAGAAGGGCTTCTTCGAACCGTGAGCCAGGTGGCACGGCAGAATAAAGATGCTCTCAAACAGCGAAATCAGCAACATGGCAATCATGGCCACGGGAAGCACCGCGAAGAACTTGCCCATCACACCGGTCACGAAGAACATCGGCGTGAATGCAAACACGGTTGTCGCCACTGACGACACCACGGACGGTACAACCTGAGCCGTTCCGTCGATGGCCGCCTGAACGCAGGACTTCCCGTGCTGGCGGTGCGCGTAAATGTTTTCGCCGATCACGATGGCGTCATCGACCACGATTCCCAGAGCGATCAGAAATGCAAACAGCGACAGCATGTTCAGCGTCTGGTCGAACTGCCACAGCACCGCGCAGGCTCCCAGCACCGAAATTGGAATTCCCAGAGCCACCCAGAACGCAAGTCGAAACTCCAGAAACAGCGCCAGCACCAGGAACACCAGCACCAGTCCCTGAGCACCATTTCGCACCAGCAGATCCAGGCGGTCGCGGACATTGACAGAACTGTCGCCCCACGTGGTAAAGCTGTATCCCGGTGGAAGCTTCTCCGTCGCAACATACTTCTTCACGGCGTCAGCCATTGCGATCAGATCTTCGCGAGACGCGGCTTTGACTTCGATCGCCATGCCCGGCATGGAATTGATGCGACTGATCGAAGTTGTGTCGACGAATTCGTCCTGCACGGTACCCAGATCTTCAACCGTCAGCACAACACCGTCGCGCCGGGTGATCAGTGGAATCTGCGCGATATCGTCGCCCAGAACACGCTTGTTCTTGCCGCGCAGCAGATAAGTTTCGCCGCGATCACGAATGTTGCCGCCGGGAAGTTCCAGGTTTCTCATGCGAATTCGGCGAGCGACATCGGTAAGAGTCAGACCGTATTCGCGCAGCGTCTTTTCCGGAATCTCGACATCGATCTGGTACTTGCGTTCGCCGGCGATCTCGGCCACGGACACCTGAGGAATCTGCAGCAGGTCGTCTCGTACGCGTTCGGTCACTTCGCGCAGCTTCAGTTCCGAATCCGGTGCCTGGGAGTTTTCCTGGATCACGCCGACTCGAATCGCCGTGTTGCGAAACGTGACCTGCTGAACTTCCGGTTGTTCGGAAAGATCCGGAAAGCTGGGGATGCGATCGATTTCCGACTGCACTTCGTTCAGGACTTTTTGAACGCTGGGCACATCGGTTTTGACTTCGATGACGATGTTGCCGGCACCCTCCGCCGCGACCGATGTCACTTTCTTGATGCCGTCAACAGAACGGACGGCTTCTTCGATTTTCTGGCAGATGCCGTTTTCCACTTCTTCCGGACTGGCTCCGGGGTAGGGCACCGTGACCAGAATCATCTCCAGGTCAAACTGAGGAAACTCCTCGCGGCGCAGCGTGAAACCGGAAAACAGCCCCACAACAAGAATCGCCACCATGACGGTGTTCATGGCAGGAGTCTGACTGATGGCCCAGGCAACAACGCGTTTCATGAGTGCTTGCTTTTCGGATGGCTGGTTCGCGGGACAAGGCTGGAGAGCGCTGGTTGCGAATGGAACAGCACACTATTGGCCGGAGGCATCAGGCCGGTCGTTATCCTGATCTGAAGACTGCGGCGCGGAATCTTCAATCGGCTTGTGCGATTCGGCAGTCACGTGTTCGGACGTCTCCGCGGCAGGCGTTGCAGCGTCCGCGTCGTTCTCGGAAACTGCCATGCCATTCGCGACCGACGCCAGCGGAGAAACGATGACACGATCACCCGGCTGAAGTCCGGTGTCCGCTGATCTGACGACAGCGACATCGCCAATCGTTTCCGCGACTGACACGGAGAGGATTTCCAGCAGACCGTCTCGAACGGCCCACACGTGTCCCCCGGGACGCACAGCTTCCACCGGGATCTGCAGCAGCGGCACCGGAGAGGTCACAGGAATCCGAACGGTGACGAACATGCCGCTGACCAGCGCCGGCGGCGTGACAACAGGCCGACCACCGGCGGTATCGCTGAGCCGCACGTCCCGCGGATTTTCGACCAGTACGCGACAGGGAAAGGTGCGAGTATCGCGGTCCAGGCCCGATCCGCCCCAACGCGACAACACGCCGTCCCAGACCGCTTCGACTCCGTCCAGATCGTATGTGACTTCGCACCTGACATTCGGAATCTGCAGCAGGGATTCCGGAGATACTTCGTCGCCGGCCTGCTGCAGAATCCACTTCACTTCATTTGCCTGAAGGCTGCACTGGACCTCCATGCGACTGGAATCACTGATATGAACCAGATCGCTGCCGGACGTGACATAGTCGCCTTCTTCAACCAGGTCGTCGACGATTCGTCCGGTGATCGGTGCCGACACAATACAGCGTGCCAGATCGGCTTCGGCGCGCTTGAGTTGCGCGGCGGCGAGTTCCAGGGACGCGTGTTTCGACTTTCGCTCCTGAGTCAGTGTTCGTGTCTGGTTCTGCAGCGTCTGCAGCGCATTGCGGGCCGCCAGTTCCTGCCGCTGAGCCGTATCGAGTTCGCTTTCGGTGGTGGCTTTTCTTTCGAACGCCGTCCTGATGCGTTCCAACTGGTTTTTCTGAAGCTGCCATTCCTCCTTCGCAAGTTCGATCATCGACGCATTGTTTTCGAGATCGACGGCAATCATGTTGACATCTTCTTCGGCCTTTTGACGCTCGGCCGACAGGCGCTGAACGTCCAGGCGATAGTTGAGATCGTCGATGCGAAACAGCAAGTCGCCCTCGGAAACAATCGTTCCAGTGCGGGATGCCTCACTTTTTTCAACCACGCGACCACCGACTTCGGCTCCGACGGTGATGACTCGAAACGTCACCGCTTCGCCGTCGACATCCAGAATCAGCGGTTCGTTCCACGCCGTCACGCCGGCCGTCCGAACAGGAATTCCCTCGCCGGACTTCTCACCGGTGTTCTTCGGAACGTCAGGCTTCTGCCCGAACATCACAAAACCGCCGACTCCGACAGTCAGGATCAGAATCGCCCCGATGGCGTTGACCAGAATTCGCACGATGCAGGACTCCGAAGAGAGGTAACGTCTATTTTCAGCCGGTTGCGCGGCAAACCCGGACAAACGGTTCCGCTGGAATCGAAACACGGTGCTCAACCATGTCGCTCCCGCAGACGGCGGCTGTCCCGGCCGGACTCACGAATGCGAACACCGTTCGCTGAAACTCGCGACCGAATGATTTCACTTCAGCCCTCGCAGCAGCACATCGGCCACGTGAGCCACATAGTCTTCCTGACTCTGCCCGGTTGGATGCCGCCCGAGCATTTCCTGAATCATCGCCGGTCCGTGCAGAGCACTCAGCAGCATCATCGCCGTGGCTTTGTAATCCGCCTGTCGAATCAGCCCGCGCTGATGAGCACGTTCGAACCATTCGCTGATCACGCGAATGTCGCGCACCGGAGGAGGTTCGGTGAACCGTTTGGACAATTCGCGCAAATCGCACCCGGCAAAGCGGAGTACAGACATTCGTCGCACAATGTCCACAAAAAACACGGCCAGTTCGTTCAGGAATTCGACCAGCTGCTCCTGCATCGGCCGGTCATCCGGACCCGATTCGACAAGCCGTATCCAGCCGGGTGCCGTGCAGGGCAGCATCGCCGCCGTCATCAGATTCCGCTTGCTTCCAAACCGCTTGTACAACGCCTGAGGCGAAACACCCAGCCGCTCCGCGATCACTTCCGTGGCAACCGACGGCCCGTGGTCGAAGAAGCACTCGCGCGCACTCTCCAGAATTTCCTCATCAGAGATTGTCTGCGGCCGTCCCACGCTGCATCCTCATAGCACCAATCACCAACCGACAATTAGTTACCGAACAGTAACTAACTGGCGATGCGGTTCCAAGAGCCGACTTTTCGGTTTTCAGAGTTGGCAGGGTGTTCGCCGGATGGCAGCGATTTCGCGGGAAACAGCGACGCTCGCCCCAACGAACGGTGTTTGGTCCTCGCCGCCTGCGTTCACCGACGCGATGTCCGCGCCGCATGAATTCCCGATCTTTCAGGAGCCGCACGCATGTTGAAGTCTGCATTTTCCGCGAGTCGTATCAGCCTGTGCTGTCTTGCAGCCACGATCGTGGTTGCTGCGCAACCGCTTCGGGCGAATCCTGAACAGGCGATATCACGTAACAACACAGGTGATGGCGACAGCAACTCTTCCGACGAAAATTCCGACCCCGATTCCGTGACGGTCATCCCGGTCAGAAACCAGTCGGTTCAGGCAGTCTCGAAGACTCTCGGCAGGCTGTTCGAGGGCTCTGAGCTGATGATTGTCCCCGATATCGAGGCGAACATGCTGCTGGTTCGCGGCAGCAGCAGCGCCATCCGCCGAGCCGGTGAACTGATGCGAGTTCTCGACGCGACTCCCGCAACAGTCACGATCAATGTGAAAATTGCCGTCAGTGAACCTGACAATTCGGACGACAACGATGACTCGCACGCGACGCTGCTGGATGAGTTGCGATTCGCGACGCTGGATCAGCAGCGAACAACGCTGCAGTTTGGTCAACAGGTGTCCGTGGTTGCCGGAACAGTGCAGCGCGGCTTCGGTGGCGGCACCGTGCCCGGTCGTGAGCCGAGTCGAAACTACCAGCGGCAGCAGATCGGCACACTGATCAATGTGACTCCACGAATGGCCGGCGATGACGTCTTTCTGTCGCTCGAAGTGGAAAAATCCTGGATTGGAGCTTCGGCAGACAGTGACAGTGACGTGACTCCGCCGACTTTCACAACCACATTGAACACAACGCTGCACCTGCGCAAGGGGGAAGAACAGACGGCCAAAGCAGTCGTCTCCGGTGGGTCCGACACACCGCGCGAAGTCCTGATCACGGTGTCGGCCACGGCCGGTGAAAATCGTGGCCGCTCCAGGCAATACATCGTTCGGGACGCGTCCGGAATCGGACGCGGCGGTGCGGCAGATTCTCGCCCCGGCCGCGGAGGGTTCGGCGGACGAGGCGGATTCGGGGCAGGTCGCGGCGGACGCGGTGGATTCGGCGGACCGCCTCGCGATGCCTTCGGCGGTCGCGGCGGATTCGGCGGTGGCAGGCCGGTTCCCGATGAAGTTGCCGATCGCCTTTTCGAGCGATTTGATGGAAACCACGACGGCGTCATTGACTCCTCCGAATTGGCAGCCACACCGCCGCCATTCCGCACAGCGCTGGAAGCCGATGGCGATGATGAACCGAAAGAACTGACTCCTGAAATTTTCAGGGACAGGCTGAAGAACCTGCCGGGGCTCGGATCCGGCTCTCGTCGTCCTGAAAGTCCGCGCCGGCCATCACCCGATCGCGACGACGAAGAGGAAGATGGCGATGACGTCGGTGACGATGCCAATCGCCACGCCGGTGATCGTGACGACGAGTGATCTGTATTCGTTTGATACACGTGCGCCAGAGCAGCACTTGAACACGCCGGTCCGCAACAGGAGTGTCCGACCGGCGTGTTTGTCTAAGCGTGTCGTAAGGCGATCGGCAGAATTCGATTTTCCTGCAGGCCGCAGGGTGCGAGAAGTGCGGGAACGCCGCTGACTGCCAGGATAACGGGAATTCGCACGCAACCATTCGTGGTCAGCGGCGAAGATGGGGTACGCATCGCCATTATCGGTGTGAAGCCGCGGCCTCTGTTGTGCCGGCGCGAAATCCCCGTACGCCACGAATCCCGGAGAAACTCATGGCGCTGAAGCATCTCCACCTGGACGACTTTCATCAGATTATCGCTCTGCACAATCAGCAAAGCGGCATCCTGCAGACGATGAGGCAAAACGCGGCCAGTCACGCGGAAGCTCTGGCCGACTTCTTTCTCGTCGGCGCTTCAAAGACATCCACACGAATCACTACGGAAGCCTCGTTTCCGGCATATCCAGGGAGCGGGCATTTCACGCGGCAGGCATTCATCACAGCGCTGGGACAAATGGGACGTGGCGGCGGATCGTCCGTGTTCGATCCGTGGGAAGGCTGGTGGCGGGGGAAGTGGGCTGGAAAAACGGAGTACTCACACATCTGGGACGCGACAGTGCCTGTCGAAAGCCAGCACATTCAGCCGGTCACGCAGATCAGAGGAGCAGAATTCGCATGGAAGCGCGCAGCATCAGATTCCGGACGCGGAGCACTTGTGTCACAGGCTGACATTGCCATCAACGTCTGGAGCAGCAGCGTCGGTGTCACGGGCTGGGTGACCAAGAAGGCCGGAGACGGTAAGTCGCACCAGATGCCGCACATCGGTTTTCCTCTGAACCGAAACACACTGATCTGGATTGCTCGAGACGGCCAGAACGCAGCAAAGCACTTTATGTTCTTTGAATGGGTGGACCCGTCAAAGAAGATCTACGGCATCCACGGCCGCCCGTTCGAATTCGGCACCGCTCAGGCACCAGTCCTGAAAGTAAACGCCGGCAGCATCAACGGTCACTACGGCCAGTACAGCGGCGTTGACCCCGCTCAGGAGAAGCGAGCGCCATAGCTGCAGACCGCCGGGCACGGCGACCGCGGGTAAACGAACTGCTCGCAGAAACTGCACGATCGCCGCCGACTCGCTTCGGGACGCTGTTCGTCACAGTCGATGCTACAATCCTGCAAGTGCCGGATTCGGCAGAAGCGCCTTGTCGCACACCAAATGACATGACGCGCGAGTCAAGCAGACAAAGCCCCGCCCGGAGCGCGTCCGATGAAACTTCGCTATTCGTTCCTGGAAGACGACTACGTGGATTTCAATCGCTACCACTTCGCGCACTCACCCAGCGTCAGAAAACAGCGGTTCACTGCGACGATTGTGATCACACTGTCGGTGTTCGTGGCCTTCATGCTGCTGACGGCCAACGGTGAGCTCGGCGTTGCGACAAGGTTGGCAATCAGCCTGATCATCGCGGCGTTTGCCGTCCTCTACCTGCAGTTTGCGATGCGCAGAAATCACGTCAGACAGGTTCAGAATCTGCTGCGTGAAGGAAGCATGGACGGAGTCTATGGGCCACAGGAACTGGAAGTTGACGACGCCGGAATCAGAGTTCGTTCAAAGTGGCGCGACTCATTCGTTGCGTGGCCGGGAGTCCGGCGGATTGAGGATACCGACGAGTTTCTGATCATCTATGTCTCCGCCATCCAGGCTCACGTCATTCGCAGAAGCCGAATCGTCGAAGGCGACCCGGACAAGCTGGCGGCATTCGTCCGGAGCCACCTGGAGAATCACCAGTGGTAACCGGCAACAGGGTCACGGCTGCGGTATATCCATTCCCAGATTCTTTGCCAGGAAAGCCCACTGGTCGGCCACTTCTTCGATGATCTTGGCCGTTGGTTTTCCGGCACCGTGGCCGGCTCGCGTTTCGATCCGGATCAATGTCGGATTTGTTCCGGACTGGCAGGCCTGAAGCATCGCCGCGAACTTGAAGCTGTGGCCGGGGACGACTCGGTCGTCCGTATCGGCGGTCGTCACCAGAGTCGCCGGGTACTGTTTGCCGCCTTCCAGATTGTGGTACGGCGAATAGGCCTTCAGGGCTGCGAATTCTTCCGGATTGTCGGCGCTTCCGTAGTCGTCGACCCAGAATCGACCGGCGGTGAACTGATGGAACCGCAGCATGTCCATCACGCCCACGGCGGGCAGGCACGCGGCGTACAGGTCGGGTCGCTGAGTCATGCAGGCGCCGACCAGCAGGCCTCCGTTGCTTCCTCCCTGAATCGCCAGTTTTTCCTTCGACGTGTACTTGTTTTCAATCAGCCATTCCGCAGCGGCAATGAAGTCATCAAATACGTTTTGCTTGTTCTGCTTCGTGCCGGCTTTATGCCAGGGTTCTCCGTATTCGCCGCCGCCGCGCAGGTTTGGCATGGCAAAGACTCCGCCGAGTTCCATCCATGCCAGGCGGCTGACACTGAATCCCGGTGTAAGGGAGATATTGAATCCGCCGTAGCCGTACAGCAAAGTCGGGTTACTTCCATTCAGCTCGATTTCGCGGCGATGGCAGATGAACATCGGCACGCGCGTGCCGTCTTTGCTGGTGTAGAAAACCTGTTTTGTCACATAGTCATCGGGATTAAAGTCGACTGCGGCACGTCGCAGCAGTTTGCTTTCACCGGTCTTCAGATCGTAGCGGTAGGTGCTCGGCGGAGTGGCGAAACTGCTGAACGAATAGAACGTCTCCGTATGGTCGCGCTTACCGCCGAAGCCGCTGGCTGTACCAATTCCGGGGAACTCGACATCGCGGACAACAGTGCCGTCCATCGAATACAGCCGAACCTGGGTTCTGGCGTCCTTCAGGTAACGGCCGATGATCATGTCGCCGACGATATTAGCGCTGGTCAGTGTGTTTTCCGATTCCGGAACGATTTCCTTCCAGTGCCCGGGTTCCGGATGATTCAGATCGATGCCGATAATCCGACGAAGCGGAGCATCGCGGTTGGTTTGAAACAGCAGCGTGCTGCCGTCGCTGCCGACGAGTGTGTATTCGAAGTCGAAGTTGTCGATCAGTTCGTACGGTTCGCTGTCAGCCTGCTTCAGATTCTGCACGACGATTCGGTAACGATCGTCGGTGCCCTTCCAGACGGTCAGCACCAGATAGCTGCCGTCTTCCGTCACTTCGGCGCCGAATCCCCAGTCCGGGTTGTCGGGGCGTTCGTAGACCAGCCTGTCTTCTGACTGAGGCGTGCCGACAAGGTGATAGAAGACCTTCTGATTCAGGTTCAGCGACTGGAATTCCGCGCCTTCCTTCGGTTCATCGTAGCGGGAGTAGAAGAAGCCTTGGCTGTCGGGAGTCCATGCGATACCGCTGAACTTGATCCATTTCAGCTCATCGTCCAGCAGCGTCCGGGATGCGATTTCCATGACTCGCCATGTGCGCCAGTCGGAGCCGCCGTCCTGGATTCCGTAGGCCACATACTTGCCGTCGTCGCTGAATTCGGAACCGGCCAGCGCAATTGTGCCGTCGTCCGACCAGGTGTTGGGATCGATCAGAATTTCGGCTTCGGCGTCGAGATCCGACTGCATCCACAGCACGTCCTGATTCTGCAGTCCGTCATTGCGGAAGAAGTAGTAGCGGCCGCCTTCCTTTGACGGCGCGCTGAACTTTTCGTAGTCCCAGAGTTCCGTCAGGCGTTTTTCGATCGCGTCCCGGCCGGGCAGGTTCTTCAGGTAAGCAAACGTCAGCTTGTTCTGAACCTCCACCCACTCCGCGACTTCCTTCGATTCCCGGACGTCATCCTCCAGCCAGCGGTATGGATCAGTGACCTGTTGACCGTGGTAGTCGTCAACGTGATCAACAGTTTTCGTTTTGGGGTACACAAGATTCGGTTCCTGACCAGCGGCAAAACAGGAAAACAACACGGCCGCAGTGAACGAAAACATTGGTCGGTTCATGATCTTGCCAGTCTGATGTATGGGCACAATGGAGTTTGCACTTGCGGAACAGTGTCAGGCCCATTGCAGCGGGCACACTGCGGAAAAAAGCCGCATGACAGTTCGCCAACTGCTACTGCCCCTGCGAAGACTTTTCGAAGTCGCCGGCCATGACGATGACGAGTCGCTTCGGATCGATGTGCTTCCTGAGTGCGGCATTGACATCGTCGACAGTCAGTTCGCTCAGTGTCTGCTCGAAGGCTGCGGCATATCGCATCGTTCGATCGGTCAGAGCGTAAGTGGCCAGCGTCTGGGTCAGCAGATCGTCTTTGGTGCGGTCCAGTTGACGGTCCTGCAGCAGGGACGCCTTCTTGGTCTTTAGTTCGTCTTCGGTGACGCCGTCTTTCAGCAGCTTTTCAAGTTCCTTAGAGATCACTTCGTGCAGCCGATCGGCGTTTTCGGGATTCACGATGGCATAAACATAGAAGATCGTGCGTTCGTCGATGGGAGACGCCTGCAGTGATGACCCGACGCCGTACGACAGACCTTCGTCCTGCCGAACGCGATCTCCCAGGCGCGAAGACAGCGACCCGCCGCCCAGAATGTGGTTGCCCAGCAGCAGAGCGGGGTAGTCGGGATGACTGTCGCTCATCGGCATCGTCATCGCCGCGAAGTACATCGCCTGCGCTTTGTCAGGTGTGTTGATCTTCTGCAGTGACCCGTCGACCTCGAACGACTGACGCGAAATCCGTTCATACGGAGTCGCGGATCTCCAGTCGGCAAGGAAATCGTCGATCACCGGAACCGTGTCTTCCGGGTCGAAGTCCCCCACGATTGTCAATTCCCCGTTGTTCGCCTCCAGCAATGTCTGGTAGACGTCGCGCACGTCGTCGATCGTGACCTGCTTCAGCAGTTCCACGTCTTCTTCCAGACTGGTGACGTATCGCGGGTCGTCTCGTTCGTAGCGGGACAGTTTCTGCTGAACGGTGTTCGAAGCGATGGCGTTGGGACTGGTCAGCCGCTGTTCGGCGGACGCCAGCCGGGATTCACGCAGCAGTTCCAGTTCCTCATTCGGCAGCGAAGGCTTGCGCAGGATTTCGCCGACAAGGTTCAGGACCGGGCGCAGGTTGCCGCGTTTTGTTGTCAGCTCGACGGTAATGCGGCCCGGTTCGCCGGAGATACCCAGCTCGGCGCGATAGCGGTCCAGTTCCTGGCGGATCTGCTGGTGAGTCATGTTTTCCGTACCGCGATCCAGCAGCGACGGCAGCATGCGCGCCGCGGTAGCCTTGCCGGTCAGGGCTCGCAGATTGCCGTAACGCAGCGACAGCCGTACGTTGACCACTTCGCCGCGCGTCTTTTTCGGAAGCAGCGTGACTTTGATGTCGCCGTCGATCACGTCGCGGACCAGTCTTTCTTCGATTCCCATGGGCGACGCATCGAACGCTTCGCCGGCGGCAATTTGTTCGCGGCCTTCGTATTCGCCAATCATTTCTGTCAGGTTGGGCGTTTGCGGAATCTCACTTCGCGCGGGAGCTTCCGTCGGTTCGAACAATCCGGCCGTGCGGTTTGTGGATGACAGGTATTTTGCCGCCGCACGGTTGACGTCCTCGGCGGTAACCGCTTCCAGCCGGTCGCGATAAATGAAGAACAGGCGCCAGTCACCCTGAGCCGCCCAGTCGCTGAGTGCGATCGCGACGTCGCGGGAATTGGCCAGGTTCAGTTCCCACTGTTTCAGCAGTTCCTGTTTCGCGCGATCAACTTCTTCGTCCGTGATTGGCTTGTCCGGAATACGTTCGACGACGTCGATCATCGCCTGCAGCAGATCGGAAGCGCCGATCCCCTGAGCCGCCTGTGCCATAAACAATACGACTCCCGGATCATGCAGCGCGAACGTGAAACCAAACACGCTGGCCGCCTGCCGCTTCTTGACCAGTTCTTCGTAAAGCCGACCGGCCGGTTCACTGGACAGCACCGTCGCCAGCACATCGACGGCCGCAAACTCCGGGTGTGCTCCCGCGGGAATGTGATAGGTCAGTCCCGCCATCGGAACATCGCCGACTCGCCGCAGAATGACCAGCCGGTCTCCGTCCTGCGCCGGCTCTTCGGTATACGTGCGGTCCAGTTCGCGATCCGGCCGGGGAATCACGCCAAAGTACTTCTGCGCCAGTTCCAGAGCCTGCTGCGAATCAAACTTTCCCGCGACGATCAGCATGGCGTTGTCCGGCTGATAGAACCGCTGGTAAAAGCGTTTCAGGTTCGCCACGGGAACACGCTCGATGTCGGCTCGATTACCGATCGTGGACTTGCCGTAGTTGTGCCATTCATAGGCGGCCCCCATCATCCGCTGCATCATGATCCGCAGTGGGTTGTTCTCACCGCGTTCGAACTCATTGCGCACAACGGTCATTTCGGATGCCAGGTCTTCGCCCCGAATAAAGCTGTTGACCATGCGATCCGCTTCCAGGCGGATAGCGAACTCCAGATTGTCATCGCTGGCGGGCAGAGTTTCGTAGTAGTTGGTCCGGTCGAGCCATGTCGTTCCGTTGAAGTCAGCACCGCGTTCATTCAGGACTTTCGGAACCTCCGGATGATCGGGAGTTCCCTTGAAGACCATGTGTTCCAGCAGATGCGCCATTCCGGCTTCGCCATAACCTTCGTGCCGAGAACCGACAAATACCGTCAGGTTCACCGTGACCTTCGGCAGCGACTCATCGGGGAACAGCAGGATTCGCAGTCCGTTGTCGAGTCTGTATTCCGTGATCCCTTCAACGGATCGCACAACTTCGGGCATGGATTCATCCGCGGTGGCAAAAGAATGGAACAGAGTGCCGGAAAACAGCAGGCACAGCGTGGGCAGAAGTTTCATGGCACGTGTCCGGTCAGGGATGGAGGTGCGTCGGGTGTCTGGTGAGCAGCGGCCATCGTAGCAGCCCGGTGTCGATCGTAAAGGCGAGGGGTAACCACAGAATGGCAGGACTAAGGCAGCCGGCAGCGGACCATCGATCGACGACACTCGACGCGCAATGTCGCTGTCTTCCCGGTAAAGCACCGCCAGACGAAGAAAGCGCCTCTGCCGCGTTCGCCACATCCGCATGCCTCAGCGCATGAAAATGGGCACCGGCGTGATACCGGTGCCCGGAAGGAGACGATTCAGGAGGATCGTCAGGCGTGGGAAGGGAAGGGATGGAGAAGGGGAGTGAGGAGACGAGTGGGAGGGGAAGGGATCAACTTGGCTGAACCGTCGCTGCGGGACGGATGCAGCCGTGGACTCAGTTGTCAGACTTCTGCGTCAGGGAAACTCGTTCTGACAACAGCGATGTACCGGTCGCATCGCGATAGCCGGCACGTCGGCGAGCTTTCCAGCCGCTGGCCGAGACATTGTTTGAAGCCGGATTAGACGCTGCCGCCCGTGTCGACGGTGTGGGCCGGTAGGCAGCGGGAATCGTCAAAGGATCGGATTCGCGTTTGGTGGACGAGTCGAAGTTGAAGGGTTCCGGGTCTGACTGCCGCTGCTGAATTGACGGTGCCGGCTGCAGCGGAGTCTCGTAGCTGGAACGATGCACGTCGTCGGTACCGCTTTTGGCGCGATCAAAGCTGTCAACGGCGTCGTCGGCGCGGAACGGAGCCTGAGCGCTTCGGGGACGGTCAGAAATCGGATCGGGTTCCGGATTCAGGGCCGTCCGTGTGCTGTCAATGATGATTGGAGCGAACGCGGTCGAGGTTGTCCCGTAACCATAGCTGCCGTAGCCATAGGCCATGGACGTGCCGATCGGAACGGTGCGGTAAGCGGTCTGGGGCCGCATCACGGTGACCGTTTCCTCACGGTAGGCAAGCTCCTGAACGGGGATGCGTTCCAGCTTCTTTTCGGCCACCATCTTCGTTTCTGAAACCGTGACCTGCCGCGTCCCCTGAATGGCGACCTGCCGCGTGTATGGAACGGTGCAGGCCATCATCTGCGGCACGTATTGCCGCGACGTCGTGTAGTTCGGCTGGAACGCCGAGCGGAACGAATATCCCGTACGGCTCATCCAGCCGATCAGACCGGGCCGCGGATCGACCTGGCAGGGAGCACACTTCTGAACCGGCTGATACTGAGTCACCCAGCGACCCATGTCCCGGTTGACGGTGCGGTATTCCGTGACGTTCTGATACGACACGGTCGGCACTTCAACAACGCGCTGTTGCGTCACCGGTCGCATGACGGTGACTTCCTGTTCGCGGTACGCCGTCTTGTAGTACGGCACCTTGACAGTCTGCTGTTCACGCTGATACGTCGTGACAGGCACCGTCTGGTAGCACGTCTGAGCGACAGGCTGAATCGGGACACAGGATGCCATCGGGGCGGCGGCAACCGGTCCGCAACTGGAACAGCCGTCACCATAGTACTGAGCGAAAACCTGCGGCGAGTTCGCCGCGACAACCATCAGGACAACAACATAGAAACGTCTGATTAACATGAGATTCTTCCCTGAAAGCCGCTGGGGCGGTTGGATCGGGGCGACTGCCCCACGTCTGTTGACGATCAGCGTCTGATCGCTGGCGGCCCGAACGGAACCGGCTGTTCACGATGAACAGACCTGCCATGGGCGCAGACACCAATGCAAAGCAGGATGGCTGCGTTGAGAGGGTGAAACGACTGGAAACGTCGCAGGCGACCAGAGCATCCGGGAAGCGTTCGTCCGTGAACACACCGGCTGACTGCGAGACAGGATGGAAAGCGGAAACGCGAACTTGAGGATCGTTCGCAGTTTGTTTCGAGAGACTCAATGGCCGGCGGCCGCGAATCCTCAAAACAGGAGAATTGTGACGGGATCTGCAGTGCTGTGGCTGAAAGTGCCGGGTTACGCGCTGCGTGGAGCGGTGATGTAACCCAACCCAAAAAACGGGTCAAGGCCGGTTGAAGTTTCTGAAGCCAAACTTCGGCGTCCCCCAAAGTAAATGCGTCGCCCCATGACGCCGCGTGCGGGATTCCGGCAGAATCTGCGGTTCACGCGGCAGTCCGCGGAATCCTGCCGGAATGAAAACCCGCAACCGGCTCAGAACGCCATCGGATAGGATGACGGAGCATCTATCTCGACGCCCGGCGGCCCGTCGAAGTGCTCGTCGACAAAGCGATCCCACGATTCGCGAGTCTGCTTCGACACCAGCTTCGACATCTCCAGTTCGCATTTTTCGCAGACCATCAGCGGCGTCTGGCCCATGGCGTTCAACTGAGCGATGATGTCGTGCTCACGACACAGACCGGCAATGCTGTACCGGTGGCAATTCCGTCGTGCTGTCCCGCAGATGCCGCAGTGGTTCATGCAGCGATCCAGCAGTTGCTCCCCCGCCAGATCCTCGTCGTCGCTCTGTTCCTGAACCTCCGCGTTTTTCCGAAAGTGCGTGGCGAAGAATTCCGCGATATTCGCCTTCGTCTCTTCGGAGTACCCCTGCGTGAAGCGTTCACGGCAACGATTACACATCGCCATTTCGAAAACCGTTTCGCCGGCAACAAACCGCTTGTTGACGACAAAGACGCTGGATTCCAGCAGCGGCTGTTCGCAATCAATGCACTTCACGAACGGCAGATCGCTGTAAGCGGACCAGAACAGTTTCGGAATCGGAGCGAAGAAGACACCGGGAAAGGGCATGTTCGCCTCACAGGAAACAAGAGCTTTGTCGATTCGGAGGACACGGAATCGTCTGCGAATCCGTGACAGCGGTCCGTTCAGAATCCACAGAATCGTACTCCGGATGATGCACGGTTGCGAGACGGACGGAGACCGGAACAGCGCCGACGGCCCTCAAGGAAGTCGATCTCCTTGCTGCTGCGTCAGGGGCCGTCAGGTGTGGCAGCATAAAGCCAATGCCGATACCGGGTGCTGCACCGTTGGCCGATGAAGCCGGACGGGCTCTACCCGGACGGCAGCGATTTGCGGTTGCTGACCGGAGTTTCCGTTGCGACCGCCAGCAGTCGCCGGGATTCGTCTTCCGTCGCGTAGCACTGCTTTCTCAGCCGAACGCCCTTGACAAATCGCACGGATTCACGCGTCGCAGCCTGCAGCACAAACCACGATGCAGCCACGAAGCTGCACAGCGAAACGACTCCCAGAATCAGCCAGTTGCGCCACAGGAACCGTTGCAAATCCCGAATCTGCGACGCTGACATGCCGCGGCGAAGGAACTCCTGCTCGTGCTCCCGCCGCACCGATTCCAGTTCGCTGCGCGACCCTGTGGCCAGAGCATCCACCGCGTCGACCATCAGGTCCGCCGGCATCAGGTACGTGAAAATGCCCTGCAGAACCACAAACAGCAGTAACGTCATCAGTAGCAGCGGCACCAGCAGCGTGCCGGCGTAGTCGTACGTGGCGGAAAGCTCACGCTGCATTCTTCGACGAGACAGCGTGCCATCGTGCCGGCGGCAGTTTCCACGTGACGCCCGCCAGCACTCCCGCGGAATGCTGCCCACCAGAATCACTGTCGCAATTCCGATCCAGATTATCATCAACACGGCGGTCATGGTCGGCCCTGCTCGCGTGGAGGACGCAGGTTTCCCCCGTTGCGGAGGACAGTGAAAATCGCGAGGGACTTCAGCGTAACCAGCGAGCTGACTATTCGCAATTCCCAAGACGCCTGAACTGCTGTTCAGCCGCATTCAATGCCCAGCATCACCGAATTCAGACCGCTGCCAATTCCCAGCAAAGCCAGTCTTGTCCCGGCGGTCGGCGGTTGCTGTTCCAGTCCCATGGCCAGCGCCATCGGTAACGCCGCTGCGCCCGTGTTGCCGAATCGTTCGACCGTGGGAAAGTCCAGGTCCGGATCAAGCTGCAGCCTCTGCATCAGCAGATTTCGATGCTGTTTGCCGACCTGATGAGTGAAGACGCGGTCGACGTCGGCATTCGTCCAGTTCAGCGCCTGCTTTGCCTGTTCCCAGGTCCGTTCAGCCAGAGCGATCCCCGCGTGCAGCAGAGCTTCGGAATCCGTCTCCATCCGCGGACGGTCGTCCCCGTGAGTCCCCGCTTCGACGCCACCGGCGCACAGGTTGTGACCGGTGGTATCTGAAAGAAGAGCACCGCCAAGCAGCCGGTGTCCGGATCGGCTGAGGCTGCGATGGCACAGCACGATCGCCGCGGAGCCGGATCCAATCGTCAGCGAAGCGAATGCCGGCTTGATGCTTTGACGAGTCAGCCGGTTGTCCTTCAGAAGGCTGTCGATGGTTCCTTCGACCAGCCCGCGACCGGTTTCCGTACCAACGACGACTCCCGCCCGGATGCGGCCGAGTTCAATCTGATCGGCAATGATCAGCATGCCGTTCAGAATCCCCAGGCACGCGTTGCTGACGTCCATCACCAGCGCGCCGTCGGGCAGCCCCGCACCCGCGTGGACTCCGGCGGCGGTAGCGGGCTCCATCTGATCGCGACAGACGGAACCGTGAATCAGAGCCCCGAAGTGCCGCCGATCAATTCCCGACTGCTGTACGGCGCGAATAGCGGTCTGGACACTGATCCGGCCGGGAAGTGTGCCGGGATCAAAAAAGCGCCGTTCCTGGATTCCCGTCATCAGTTCCAGACGACCAAATGGCAGGCCAAGGCGTTCATAGACGGGAGCCAGCCGCTGCTCAATTTCGGCCGATGTCACGACATGCGGAGCCGCAGTCTGCACGGCCGCTTCAAGGCACACATGTTCGTAACGCATGAAATCGGTCTGATCGGTCACCAACAAAAAAGCACCTCGCGAAGAATGAGGTGCCGGGGAGTCTATCAGAATCCGGGAGCGCGTGAGCCGTTCAGGCACCGGCCGCGGTCAGCGTGTCGCTGGCTTCCAGCCTCTGGGAAAGCATCTGAATTTCATCCAGTATGCCGCTGCGGACTTCATCGTCGGTCGCGGATGGTTCACGCGTCTGCAACATGACGGAACGGCGGACAAATCGCAGTCCACGCAGCAGGACGTCTCGTTCGTGACTGGTCAGTTCAATGTTCAGGAGTTCATTCATGGCGTTTCAGATCCGAGGGAAATTCTGAGACGTCAGTGCCTCGTACTGGCAAAGGTGGCGGGCATTTCGGGAACCTCCTGCATACCGAAACGCGCGTTTGACGTGGAACAAGTGTAACCGCGAATCGGCGGTTCTCAAGCGGTGACTTTGCACAGCGGACCGACAACACAAACTTGCCGTCGGCATGAAGCGGTCAGCTTTGTCACGCGAAGAATTCCGACCGGCCCGCGCGTGCATTCGTCGAAATGACACTTCGGCACGACTTGCATTGAAGTTACTGCAGCGGGTTTAATCACGTGGACGCGGCCCGCAGACTTCCCGCGATAGGCGTCGGCCATGGCTTTGGGAATCTCCGCTTCCGCCAGCACAACGTGAGCCTGGTTTTCCTGCGTCAGGGCTCGCATTTCCTGTTCCTGAGCGACCGCCTGAGCACGTCGTTCCTCCGCCTTCGCGCGTGCGATCCGAACGTCGGCTTCCGCCTGATCCGCCTGCAGTCTCGCGCCCACGTTGTCGCCGACGTCGATATCGGCGATATCGATTGAAACGATCTCGTAGGCTGTATGCGAATCCAGGCCTTTGTTCAGCACGGTCCGGGCGATCAGCATCGGATTCGCCAGCACTTCCTTATGAGTTTCGCACGATCCGATCGCCGACACGATTCCTTCGCCCACGCGAGCAATCACGGTTTCTTCCGTCGCTCCGCCGATCAACTGGCCCAGGTTTGTGCGAACGGTCACGCGGGCTCGCGCCTTTAGCTGGATGCCGTCGCGAGCGACTCCGTCCAGCGTTGAACGACCGTGACGCGTCGCATCGGGACAGTCGATGACCTTGGTCTTCACACTGGTCTGGACCGCTTCCAGCACGTTGCGACCGGCCAGGTCGATGGCAGACGCCGTGTTCCAGTCCAGTTCGATGTTGGCTTTTTCCGCGGCGACCAGTGCTCGCACCACGATCGGCACGTTTCCGCCAGCCAGATAGTGAGATTCCAGATTGTTGGTGGTGACTCCCTTCAGACCCGCCTGGACGGCCATGATTCGGGCGTCCACGATCACATTCGGATTCACCTTTTTCAGCTTCATCACCACCATCTGCAGCGGCCCGATCACGGCACCCGACATGAACGCACGAAACCAGAGCGACGCCACGGAAGCGAACATGCCGAGAAAAATCAGCATGAAGAAGCCGAACACGACCAGAAACCCCAGCAACAGCATCATGCCGAAACCCGGATCTCCGGCGGCTGGTGCTTCCGCCTCAATCTGCGCCAGCAAAGTCACAGTTTCAAATGCCGTCATCATGATTTGCCTCTGGAAGAGTTCTCCAAATGAAGCACCCGCGATGCGGATGCCGTGCCGCAATTGTAAAGGCTGCCGTTCCCGATTCGCAACGCACGCAATGGATTGCACCAGTCGACCGACCGGCTACCATCACCCCTGACCGAAAAACGGTTCGGCAGCGATCATGCCGGACAATCTGCTTTACCGATCAACGGTGGCTCCGGCAAGCCGGATCACCGCAACTTTCAATTTCGTCCCAACCCGGAAAACGCAGTCTGATGAGTATCGAAGCACGCATTCAGGAACTCGGTTTGACACTGCCCGCGGCTCCGGCGGCGGCCGGCACTTATAGTCCGGTGGTAATCGTCGGCGGACTGGCATACGTCTCCGGTCAGGGGCCCGTCGGGACGGATGGAAAACTTCTGACAGGTCGAGTCGGCGCGGACCTGAGCGAAGCTGAAGGAATCGCAGCCGCTCGAACGGTCGGGCTGACGATGCTCGCCACGATCAAAGCGCAACTTGGCAGTCTTGACCGCGTCAAACGCATCATCAAAGTGCTGGGAATGGTCAACAGCACAGCCGATTTCCGGAATCACCCGAAGGTCATCAACGGGTTCAGTGATCTGATGGTCGAAATCTGGGGCGAAAACGGTCGTGCGGCGCGCAGCGCTGTCGGGATGGGTTCGCTGCCGGGAAACATTCCCGTTGAGATCGAAGCGATTCTGGAACTGGCGGAATAGACCGGGAACGCGGCGGCGAACTGTCGCCCCGGACCGCGTCAGCGCACGCCTGATCGGCGCCGCTAAAATCGATTGACGACGTTTGTCGGCGACCCGCTGCGCCAGGCTCGGATGTTTTCGACGCAGCCCAGCGTCAGCAGATCCAGACCTTCCGGAGTCTGGTCGGCGCTGTGAGGAGTCAGGACGACATTGTCGCATGACAGCAGCGGGTGGTCCGCGGCGATCGGTTCGGCGTCGTAAACATCGACGCCCGCCCCGAACAGCTCACCGCGCCGCAGTGCGGATGCCAGCGCTGCGGTGTCCACAATCGGTCCGCGAGCGGTATTGATCAGAATTCCGGTCGCTTTCATCTTTCGAAGTTCAGCGGCACCGATCAGGCCGCGAGTCTGGTCGCTCAGCCGCACATGCAGACTGACAACATCCGACGTCGACAGCAGCTCATCGAATTCCAGGAAGCGAAAGCCGAGCCGCTGCGATTTGGCGGCATCCGGATGAAACGACCAGGCAGCCGCCGTCATTCCGAAGGCCCGGCCCAGACGAATCATTTCGCAGCCGATGTTGCCGGTGCCGACGACACCGAGCTGCTTTCCGATCAGCGAAATCCCCAGGTCGCCCGACCATTCACCGCGCCGGAGCCGTTCAGTCATGGCCGCCATTCGTCGCGATACCGCCAGCATCAGCCCGAACGCATGTTCCGCCACAACGGTCGCCGTGCGTCCGGGAATGTTGCTGACGACAATCCCGTGCCGCGTCGCCGCGTCGATGTCGATCGAATCGTACCCGATGCCGCAGACGGCAATCATCTTCAGCTTCGGAAGTTCACCAAGCAGACGGCCGGACACCCTGACGGCGCTGCGGGAATTCAACAGCACGTCCGCATCCCGCAGCCGCCGCAGCATCTCGGAATCGTCATCCGGCCTGTCCGAAAACAGCCGGACGTCGGCGAATTCGCGAAGCCGGTCCAGGTACTTCGAACGACCCACCATCGGTGGATGATCGGCTGGAATGACGACGACGGGCGCACGCATGGAAACTCGGGCATTCGGTGCCGGCAGACAGCCGACTCGCGAGTTCAGGATTCTTCCCCGGCCGGCGCATCACCCGCATCGATGGCCGAGGCGTCCGCACAATTCGGCACCGGCTGATCCAGCGGATCGTCGATGGAATAGTAGACGCCGTCCGTCCGTCCCGGCGGTTCCTGGTAGTTCCATCGCCACAGTCGGTGCGGCTGCAGTTCATGCAGGATCGACTGGCAACCCGTCGAACAGAACAGAATCAGGCCAAGGCATAGCAGGCGTTTCATGGGAATCCTCCGTGGCATCGCCGAAGTCGCGAATCCGGATGCGCCGAATGTCACCGGATCGCTCCCTGTCGCTGGCAAAACGGCTTCGAATTCGGGACGATCTTCCGGCACGCGAGTTCACTGTCTTCGCGTAGCCTAGCTGCCGGCTGCCGCCGCCTGAACGCGAAACCCGGCCGCTGATTCCATCCGACGCGGGCCGGTGTCGCCCCGGTCACCTTCCTTCCGCAATTCCTGCCGAACACGGAGTCACAAATGCAGATCTTCGACAAAATCGGTTCGCTCCTTTGCGCCGCGGTGGTGCTGATCGTCAGCACCGGGTTGCTGCCGACGCCTGCCCGTGCCGAAGACGCCGCCGCGCCTCCGGCGATCCCCGCAAAAATCGACCTTCAGGACGGTGACACGCTGGTGTTTCTGGGAGACAGCATTACTCACCAGTTGCTTTACACGCAGTACGTCGAAGACTTTCTCTACACGCGTTTTCCCGATCGCCGCATCAACTTTCATAACGCCGGCATCGGCGGTGCTCAGGCCTGGGACGCGCTGCAGCGCATTCATCGCGACGTGCTGGATTACAAGCCGCGCTACGTGACAATTCTGCTGGGGATGAACGACGGTCGCTATCAGCCGTTCAATCCCGAAATCTTTCAGACGTACCATGATGACATGACGCAACTCATCATGGAGATTCGCGACGGCGGAGCGATCCCGATTCTGATGTCGCCGACGATGTTTGATGCGCGAGCGTCCTCGAAGGGCAACCGGCCTCGTGGCGCGGCGATGCTGGAACAGTACAACAGCGTGCTGGCGTACTATGGTCGGTGGCTGCAGGATCAGGCGATTGAAGGCGGCATGTCCTACGTCGATATGTTCAGCATGCTGAACGACCTGACTCTGGAACAGCGTGAAACCGACGCGGCGTTCACGATGATTCGCGACGGCGTCCATCCCGATCCGCCGGGGCAGCTCGTCATGGCGTTCGCAATGATTGAGGATCTCGGGCTGAGATCGCAGTTGTCAAATATCCGCATCGTGCCCAAGACCGGAGGCGACGGCCTGAACGCCACCGCGAAGGGCGGCAGCATCAGCAACCTGAAACGCACGAACGACGGACTGGAATTCGACTGGACTGCCGACAGCCTGCCGTGGGTCGTGCCGCCGGAAGCTCAATCCGGCGCGGACATGCTGAAGCTGGGTACCAGGGCCAGCCGTGAGGCTTTGGAAATACACGGTCTTGATCGCGGGAAGTACGAACTGTCCATCGATGGCACTGTCGTCGGCGCATGGCGCAACATTGCTCTCGAACACCACATCGAATTGCAGCAAAACGACCGGACTCCGCAGTATCAGCAGGCCATGCAGGTCGTGATGCGGAACAGGGATCGAAACACCGGCCCGCTGAAACGACTGCGTGACACCTGGGGCACGTTCCAGGGCTGGGCCAGAATGCAGCGGCAACTGGCAGCGAATCCCGACAACGCCGACGTCGTCAGGGACCTGACACCGAAGATCGAAGCCGCCGGCAAACGCCTGGAATCGCTGGAAGCCACCATCAAGGAAACGGAAGCCGAAGCCCGGAAGATCGAAAACGAAATCTACGAGCTGAATCAGCCTAAGACTCGGCACTACATCGTGAAACGCACGCAGCCATAGGCAGGCTCCGGTATTCGCGTCTAAACGGCGACCCACACGGTGCTGATTCGAAGGAATGCGTCGCCGGTGAACGCCGGACTCCATCGTGTCTGTCAGGAATTCAACGCTTCGGAGAGAGATGTGACTGGCAGCAACGCGGTGTCAGTCTCGTCGCAGTATCCCGAAACCCCGGCCACCATATCGATTGGAAATTATGAAGATGAAGTATCTCCTGCCACTGTCAATGCTGCTGCTGCTTCCGGCTGCCGCAACAGCCGCGGAAAACCCCGCGACCGCCATCGACACCATTCGGACCGCCGGCAGCGCGGGTGTCAGTTCCAGTGACACGCGCGCTGCGCTGGCATCACTGACAAAAAGCGGAAGTTCCAGCCTTCTGCCGATCCTGAACGCATTCGAAGGCTCGTCGGTGCTTGCGGGCAACTACCTTCGCAATGCCTTCGAAACGATTGCCGACGCAGAGTTGAAAGCAGGCCGCAGACTTCCCGAACAGGAAATTCTGGCATTCATCCGGACAGAGTCGCAGTCACCGTCGGCGCGGCGGCTGGCGTACGAATGGCTGCTGAAACAGAATCCTGACCTGGACACGGAATTGATTCCGCAGATGCTGCTGGACCCCGCCGCGGAGTTTCGCCGTGACGCCGTCGCGCTGCTGATTCAGCAGGCCGAATCCTCGGATCAGCCGGCCAAGGCGGTTGCTCTTTTTCGCAAAGCGCTGCAGGGTGCCGTCCACGACGATCAGGTGAAAAAGATCACCGAAGCACTGCGTGCCGCCGGAGAGCAGGTCAATCTGCAGAAGCATTTTGGATTCCTGACGGACTGGATGCTGATCGGCCCCTTCGACAACAAAGACATGAAGGGCTTCGCCGTTGCCTATCCTCCGGAAGAACAAGTCAAGCTCGACGCCCGCTACAAGGGACAACTGAGTGACGTTGCGTGGGAACCGCTCTCAACCGACGACGACTACGGTCTGATTGACATCGCCAAACAGCTCAGCAACTACAAGGGTTCCGTGATGTACGCGGCCACCGGCTTTGAAAGTGACCGGAAGCAATCCGTGGAGCTGCGACTGGGAACACCCAATGCCTGGAAATTGTGGGTCAACGGAAAGCTTGCGTTTGAGCGTGAGGAGTATCACCGCAGCACTCGCATGGATCAGTACAAAGTCCCCGTCGAACTGAATGCCGGAACAAACACGATCCTGGTCAAGGTCTGCCAGAACGAACAGACGGACGACTGGGCTCAGGTGTACCAGTTTCAACTGCGAGTCTGTGACAGCGCCGGTTCGGCGGTGTTGCCGAAACAGTGACGGGATGACAACAGGGAATCAATACCAGTAACCCGATGGGGGTTGCCGCCACGCGCGGGACGTGAGCCGCCGGGTTGTTCATACACTGTCGGCAGCGGTCGCACGTTTCCGGCTGGCTGCAACTTTGTGACATTGAAAGCTGACCGATGAAGTTCAGGATCAGAATGCTTGCCGTGACAATTGTGCTCTGCCCGGCGCTGGTGCAGTCGGCCTGCGCTGCGGACTGGCGGCAGTTTCGCGGTAACGATGCGAACTCCGTTGCCGTCGGCCAGGAACTGCCGACGGAACTGAGCGGCGAAACCATCGCGTGGAAGGCTGATCTTCCCGGTCGGGGTCTTTCCGCGCCGATCATCATCGGCGATCAGGTGATCCTGACGGCAAGTTCCGGATACGACCAGGACCGTCTGCATGTGCTGAGTTTCGATGCCGAAACCGGACACCAGCAGTGGGATCGTCAGTTCCAGGCCACCGGACGGACGGTCTGTCACGAAAAGACATCCGTCGCCGCGCCCACTCCGGCCAGTGACGGGACGCGGGTCTTTGCATTCTACAGCAGCAATGACCTGATCTGTGTCGACCTGAACGGCAACCTGCAGTGGTATCGCGGCCTGGGCAGTGAATATCCCAACGCCAGCAACAGCCTTGGAATGGCGTCGTCTGTGATCGTGATCGACGGCACGGTGATCGCTCAGGTGGAAAGCGATGCCGAAGCATTCGCGATCGGAGTCGATACTCAGTCCGGCGAAACGAAATGGAAGATTGACCGTCCCCGAAAGGCAAACTGGTCGTCACCCGCGATCCTGCCGGGCAGCGGTGACCAACCGTCGCTGGCGCTGCTGCAGTCGTCGGCCGGACTGGCCGCGGTCGATCCGGAATCCGGCACGGTCGTATGGAACTTCAACAAGGGTGCCTCCACCATGTCGTCGGCAACGGTTGCTGACGGACTGGTCATCATCCCGTCGAACGGTCTGACAACACTGCAGCCGGACGGTGCCGGCTTCAGCGAACTCTGGAACGCCGCGGACCTCAGCCCGTCGACGCACAGTCCGGTCGTCGCCGACGGAATGACGTTTACCGTCAACAGTGCCGGAGCGCTTTCCGCCGGAGACGCAGGGTCCGGTGAACGGCTCTGGCAGATGAGACTCCGGGGACCGTTCAGCGGCACTCCCCTGGCATCCAACGGTCACCTGTACTTCTTTAACGAATCGGGTCAGGCCATTGTCGTGAAGCCGACCCGGGAAGAGGGAGAAATCGTTTCACAGCTTGATCTGGAAGAAACGATCCTCAGCACTCCGGCCGCTGCGAACAACGCTCTGTACATCCGCAGCGACGGACATCTCTGGAAATTCGCAAAACCATAGGACGAAACTCGGTAGTTCAGATTCCCCATTTCATGCCAGCCGAATCCACGGGGATCCCGGGACCCCGAATCATCTTTCACAAACAACCGGCCGAACCAGTGGAGCTGATGAATCACCTTGCCATTCCTTTCGCGGTCGGACTCGGCGGATGTGTCGGAGCCGTCAGCCGATTCTACATCTCCGAATGGGTCAGCCGATCCGTTTCGCAGGGCCTGGCGTTTGTCGGCACGCTGTGCGTGAACCTGCTTGGCTGCTTCATCATAGGTGTTCTGGTAGCCGCCGCCGCTGCCAAAGCCAGGTGGATGACGCCTCTGATGGAACGCTGTCTGCTGACGGGCGTGCTGGGATCGCTGACGACGTTTTCCACGTTTTCACTGGAATCCGTCAACCTGGTGCGCACCGACCGCGCCGGCGCGGCAGTTTTGTACGCCGGAGTCAGTGTCGTCGCCGGTCTGACTCTGGTCTGGCTGGGAATGAGGATCGGTCAGCATCTCTTTGCGGCCGACGGCTGAAGTCGCGGAAAAACGTTCTGCGGTCCGGAACAATGGCCTGCCAACCTCCGGACACGGCAGCCTGTGAGGAATCGAGCGGCGGCGGACGCCCATTGGCACAATCTCGCAAGTCAACTTCCCATTGCCTGTGACCGAATCTTCTTCCGACCCGCACCACGCTGCCGGCAGCTTTCGCGAACTTCTGGCCGTGTCACTTCCGCTGATCATCAGCGCCGGGTCATTGTCGGTGATGAGCGCCGTCGATCGCATCATGCTGGCGGGATATTCCGTCGACGCTCTGGCGGCCGTGACACCGGCGTCGATGCTGCACTGGACCGTGATCTGCGTGCCGATGGGCATGATCCTGTATGCCAACACGTTCATCGCGCAGTTCGACGGAGCAGGGCGGCCCGGCCGCGTCGCCGCTTCCGTCTGGCAGGCCGTCTGGCTGGCGATCATTTCCGGTCTGTTGCTGACGCTGCTGACCCCGTTCACGCACGATGTGCTGTCGCTGACCGGTCATGCCGCGTCGGTCGTCCGTGAAGAATCGAGCTACTTCAATGTTCTGTGCCTGGGAAGTCTGGGCCTGCTGACGTCGGAAGCACTGGGAACCTTTTACAGCGGCCGACGACGAACGAACGTTGTGATGGCGGTAAATGTGCTGGGAGTCGTCATCAACTTCGCACTCGATTACGTCTTCATCTACGGCGTCGGTCCGTTTCCTCAGTTGGGAATCCGGGGAGCCGCGCTGGCAACGGTGCTGGCACGCGTCTCCGGAATCGTGGCGTACCTGATCCTCATCCGCCGAGAGAATCAACGCGCGAAGTTTCCGTTCCCGGAAACCTGGAAACCGGATTCGGGGCTGTTAAGGAAATTCCTGCGGTTCGGTCTTCCCAGCGGGTTGCACTATTTCGTCGACAACAGCGGATTCACCGCCTTCCTGCTGATCGTCGGCACGCTGAACGCTGATGCTTTGGCAGCGACGAATCTGGCGTTCAGCGTCAACGGGCTGATCTTTGTTCCGCTGCTGGGATTCGGCACGGCAGTGCAGACTCTGGTCGGCCACCACATCGGAGCCGGGCTGCAGCCCGCCGCAATCCGGACAACGTGGAACGCCGTTCGAATGGCGCTGGTCTGGACGGGCGGCGCCGGCGTGCTGCTGATTCTGTGTCCGGAAATGAGTCTGAAGCCGTTTCAGTTGTTCGCGCGGGACTCGTCGCCGGAGACGGAATCGCTGAAACAGATCCTGCCGACCGCCGTCCTGCTGCTGCAGTTTGTCGCCGTGTACTCGGTATTCGACGCTCTGGCGGTCGTCTTTTCGTCAGCCCTGCGCGGAGCCGGTGACACGCTGTTTCCCATGCTGCTGACAATGTTCAGCAGTTGGCTGGTGATGACGATTCCGGCATTGCTGGTTGTACAGTCCGAATCCGCCAGCATCACCAAACTGTGGCTGTGCTGCACGGCTCATATCACCACGATGGGTTCGGCCATGCTGCTGAGATTTCTATCCGGCCGCTGGAAGCATATCCAACTGATCGACACAGCCCAGGAACTGCCCTAATGATGTCGCCCTATCGCGAACTGTGGGATCTTGACCCGGAAGTCACGTATCTCAATCACGGCTCGTTTGGTCCGTCACCGATCGAAGTGCGAGCCGCCCGCGAAGCGTTCTCCCTTCAGGCGGAACGGCAGCCGATGAAATTCTTCTGTCAGCGGATGGAAGAACAGCTCACGCAGACAGCCGAAGCGCTGGCCGGATTCCTGAAGACCGATGCCGGCCGGCTGGTACTCATCGACAACGCGACGTTCGCCATGAACATCGTCGCCGAAAGTTTTTCGCTTTCCGAAGGAGATCAGGTACTGCTGACGGACCACGAATACGGAGCCGTTCGCAACATCTGGCAGCGTCGCTGCCGGCAGGTCGGAGCAAGTGTGGTGACGGCAAAACTGCCGTTTCCGCTCGACAACGACGGTATTCTGACCGCCATCGAAGGCTGCCTGACCGATCGAACAAAGCTGATTGTCGTCAGTCACATCACGTCACCCACCGCCGCAATTCTGCCGGTGACCGAAATCTGTCAGCGAGCACGGCACTCGGGAATTGCCGTCGCCATCGACGGACCACATGCCATCGCCATGCTGGACGTCTGCCCGGAAGACATCGGCTGCGACTTCTATTGCGGCAGCGGACACAAGTGGCTGTGCGCGTCGTTCGGCAGCGGGTTTTTGTGGGTGCATCCGAAACATCATTCGTCCGTTCGATGCCCGATTGAAAGCTGGGGAGGCTCCATCGCCGGACGACCGGCATCCTGGCAGGACCGAATCAACTGGCTGGGAACCCGCGACCCGGCACCGCTGCTTTCGATATCCGCTGCGATTGAATTCCTGCAGCGAATCGGGCTCGATGCGTTTCGCCGACACGCGAAATCGCTGGTGCTTGAAGCGCGCCGGCAACTGCTGGAACTCGATGGCGCGGGGCCGCTGTGTACTCCGAACCCCGAGAACGTCGTCAGCATGTGCAGCGTGGAACTGCCGCAACCGGCCGACTGGAAACCCGGCTTCCACGGCCATCCCGATCCGCTGCAGATCGAACTTCGCGACGTTCACCGCATCGAGATCCCCGTGGCGTCCTGGAACGGACGACGATTCCTGAGAATCTCCGCTCACCTGTATAACTCGTCGGATGACGTGACGCGGCTGATCGAAAGCCTGCAGTCCTGCAAACACCTCCGTTAGGCGGCCGCTTCGGCCGATGCCGTCTGCAATTCCCGCTGAGCTGCCGACCGAATGCAAAGTCGGCCGTTGTTGTGCTGTCTCCTGCGGTATACCAGACATCGCGCTGCGTTGCAGAATCTGCAGGCGATCTGACGACTCCGCTGGAATCAGGCGCTACGGCACGAGTGCACCGTTGACGAGAATTCGGCCGTTGGCACTTCCGACGAACGAGAATGGTGTTTCGATAAACGAGCCGCCACCCGGGTTCAGCAGAAAGACCAGGTTGTTGTTCAGGCCGGAAAGATTGATTGTTCCGGCAACGGCCCGGAAGCGAATCCCTTCCTCCGCCAGCGTTCCGACACCCAGGTCAAACAGACCGATCTGGTTGCCGCTGATATTGAACGCCGACGGCTGACTGACGGAATTGAAGATCATGCCGGCACCGCCATCACCGTTGAACGCCATCAGGTTGTTCGAAATGTCCATCAGCGTGTTGGCGGCCAGCCGGAATGTCATGCCGGTGCTGTCGAATCCGTCCATTTGAAACGCGTTGCCGGTGATGTTGGAGGATGACATTCCCAAAGTCTGCATCTGCAGGGCTGTCGCGTTGGGCTGCACGCTGACCACGCCGTTGCTGATGATGTCGGTCAGCAGTTCATCGGTGATGGAGAACGTCTGGATGTCCATCGCCGTCTCCGTTTCGTTGATGTCGAAACCATTCAGTTCAAAGTTGTTGTTGGCCAGCCGAACCCTGGCGGGACCGTTCCAGGCGAACTTGAAGCCCGTTTCTGACAGGTCCAGAGGATTGACGTCCAGCACATCGGTGACTGTCAGTGAACTGTCCTGAACGTTCACGTCAATGTGCGCGCCGACGGCAGAGGCCGTGTTCAGAATGTTCAGGATGTCGTCGGAGTTGTCGACAAACGTTGTCCGCTCGACATTGATGACGTACGGATTGTCGTAGTCAATGAACAGTGTAGTGTCCGGATCATTGGGCACTTCGGTGTAGGTCATCCGAATCGTTTCGCGGTCCAGATCTGCCCCTGCAACGGCCGGGTTGTTGTCACCGTTGTCATCAAACAGCGAATCCTGAATGTCCAGCAGAGTCAGATTCTGTCCATCGATCCCGCGGAAGTTGGAACGCGTCATGGAGACAAACAGCAGTTCCAGGAACTGATCGTCGGTTGTCGTAATTCCGCTGTTCAGGACGGTGATGCCGGTCTGGTTATCATCAAATGACACGGATTTCAGGCTGATCTGACCACCGTTCTCAAGCTGCGCGCCGGAGATGCCTGCGCCGGTAATGGCACCGCCCAGACCAAACGCGTTGGGAACCTGAGGGCCAACGTCGAACGTCTTCATCCCGGGACGATTCGTCTCCACCAGTCGCAGGCCGAAGTCCGGTGACCCGGTGCTGGTCAGCGTGTCGAGGTGGATGTTGATGCCGGACTGCTCGATGTCGACCGCGGCAGCAAGGTTGCTGTTGACGTTACCGGTACCCACGCGGATGCTCTCGTTGTTGAATCCAAAGAAGCCGACTCCGCCGTTGGACTGAATGTCCACATTGTTGAAGATCATTTGTGCCGGACCGTTCGTGCCGGCAACGTTATTGACCAGGTTGACGCCTGCTCCGCCGCCGGGGTTCCCCGTGGCGTTCAGGATCCCCAGCGATTCAAACAGCACCAGCGCTTCGGAATCCTGAATATCGACGGCGGCCGCGGTGGATCCCGACAGGTTGTCCACACCGGTGCCCTGCTGAAACGAGACAACGCCGTCGGAATTGAGAATCTGAATCCCTTCGGCTCCCCGCTGACTGATGCCCGTGCCGCCCGCGAAGACGGTCGAACCACTGTCGTTCAGAATCGCGATTCCCTGCGTTGCGGCGGAGACAATCGTTGTCAGTCCGTTGACGCTGAAACTGCTGCCATCCGCATTGCTGAGCAGTTCGATTCCGCGGCCCAGACTGCCGTTGATTGTCAGAGCCCGCGCGAACTGCACGGATCCGCCGGCAAGTGTACTGTCGACGCTGACGGCTGCAGCGGTTCCCGAAGCCGCGTTTCCTATCGTCACGTCCTGCGAGAATGTCACGTTGCCTTCAAGGTTATTGATGTCGATGCCAGCGCCGTTCGGGTTTGTGATGGACAGATTGTCAAACAGCGTACGGCCTGTGGTACCGGAAATCAGCACGGACGGTCCGGCGGCGTTGTTCACGACAGTTGCGTTCCGCAGTGAATTCCGGAACGCGTAATCTCCGGAACTGTTTGTAACGGAGATTCCCGTCCCCGTGCTGTCCTGAATGTTGGCGTTGTCAATCGTCGCATTGGATGCCGTATCACGGATCACAATGCCCGCTCCGCCCGTATCATTGATCGTGGAACGGAACATGTTCACAGACCCGGCCGTCATGTTTTCGATCAGCACCGCTTCCTGAGAAGTGTTCTCGATGTGGCCGAACGCAGGATCAAGCCCGACACTGGTGGAAGTAAAACCGATCACGCCCGTCCCTCCATTGACATGAAAGGCGGGCCCGGTCGCATTCGTGATGATGGTGTCCAGGATCGTTGTCGAATCCATCGTGTTTTGCAGCAGGATGCCGGCGCCTCCCGCGTTCTGAACCAGAACATCGCTGACCCTGGTCCCGCCGACTCCGTCGCTGAAGATGCCGTTGCCCCCCGGACCATCGATAATGAAACCGCCGAAGCTGCTGCCGTCACCCAGAGTCACCGCGTTGCCCGCGGAACCGGACAGCATCGGCCGCAACAGAATGGGATCAATCGCAGCCGTCGACAGCAACGGACCGAACGGAGCCGGCCCCAGCGTTGCCAGGTTAGACGCGAACGTCGGCGAATCCGGCAGGATCAGCGGATCACTGATTCCGTCGACCGTGATCTCGTTCATGACCTTACGATTGCCCGTCGCACCGGCAATCAGGCCTTCACCGAACAGATTCTGATTCGTCGCAAGCACGACGGTGTTATCCGGAGCCGCGGCAAACGTGCTTCCCGCATGGACGAACACCAGGTCGGCTCCCGGAACAGCCAGACCCGACGCCAGCGAATTCAGCGGATCTTCGACTGTTCCGATGAACGGGCCGCCCAGATCGTTGCTGTTGACATGCACGACGTTAAACGGCAATCCGGTCGCCGGATTGATCGCGATCAACGGTGCCGTAGCCACGTCCGAAGTGGAAGTAGCGATCGTCAGGTTGCGGCGAACCGGTTCGGCAAACCGCTGGATGGCCGATCGACGCGTGTGTTCCTGACTCTTGAAACCGCCGAAGTGGACAACCGCGTTGAAGGCAACGTTCGTGCTGAATTGAGAATCGTCCGTCACCTTCAGAGACAGTTCCAGCCAATCGGCGATGTCGGCCTGCAGGCGGGTGGAGAAGCCGGAAAACCCGGGGATGTTTTCACCCTGGTAGTAGTATCCGCCGCCGAACGCCCGAACGTCGAACTGTTCGGCGAGCTTGCCCGGCAACAGCACGCCGATTTCCGAATCGAATCCTTCCAGAGCCTCAGCGAACGAATTGATCTGGTTGAACGTGATGTTGTTCGCGACAAACGCGGCACTGGACTGGTCGATTCGAGAACCGACCATCTCCGATGTGTTTCCGAACGGCCGGTAATAGTTGCCGCGAGCTTCCCAGCGGTTTGCCAGAAGTTCTCCGCCGAATGTCCAGGACCGGAAATGAGCGCCCGTTGTCTGATCGCGATCGAAGTAACCGTAGCCGCCGACGACGATGTCCGGTCCCAGTAAGTAATGCCGGTATCCGGTACCGAAGCTCCACGCCAGGTCTCCGCCGTTGTCCATGACAATTCGGGAGTCGCCGAACAGATAGCTGTCTCCGGCGCTAAAGTACGGTGACAATTCCACGTGAGACACCGATTGCAGTCGGCCGACCGTGTTACCGGCGTCGTGACCGCCGCGGAATCTCATCCCGAATCCCCGACGGTTCTCGTCCATCGTTGAACTGGCCGAACCGGAAGAGGAACCCGAAAACGGCGTCCTGGAATACGTCATCCCGTCAAATTGCGCCTGCGCGCACGGCTGACTCAACAGGGATATGCTGCCACACAGCAGCAGCAGACAGGCACGTGACGTGACTCGCCAGGCGGTTCGAACGTTCGTCATGACGTTCCTCGAATCGAAGATGAGATTCGCGTACCGGCTGGCACGCTGATCTGCTGCGAACGGCATCATGCTGTTCCTGCATCAGATGTTGGTGAGACTGCTTTCGAAACAGACTGCCGAAAGGGTATTCCGCCGCGCTGTGCGGAGAATCCTCCCGCCAATTCCGTAATCAAGAGAGAGAGGCGGCGGTTTTAGCGGTGCCTGAGCCACGCAGCAACATGGCTTGGCGGGGGTGACCACCGGAAAATCTGAGCAGTTGGCAGCGGTCGTCGGAACTTCAGCCGAAAAAACAGGTTGCCGAAATCTGCTCGGCAAAATTCGCCTGAATGATGTTCACTGGCAGCCACTTTCAGATCTCAACAGGAAGTGAACACATGTTCATTTTGAACGCCACGGCGGCGGTGCGTCACGCGTGGTTCGATAAACCCCGATACGCGACCGACGGCGGGGCGACGCTTCCGCCGAGCCGTGTGTGCGGGAGGACGTCCGATGCGGCAGCGGCTCTGCAGGCGCCTCTCCTTCCCGGTTTTGCGCCTTTCCAATGATCGCGCAGGCGCGATTGACTCCCCCGTCCGGATGCCTCGCCAAAGCGATCCAGCAAAATTGGGATGACGAAGCACGGGGCCGACGTGCGACCCGCGGGGGCGGCAGCGAGCGGGACCACGGCCCGTTCCGCCTCGTCTTCGCCGGTTCTGAACCCATTCTACGAAGCGGCTGGTGGCGTGCGGCTCAGCCAGAACCAGATTCCGGCGGCCGTCCAGTGCAGCAAGACGATAGCCGCCAGCATCGCTCGAAAGGTCAGTTTCAGCGTCTTATGGCGAAAGTATTGCTGTCCCATCACGGCACCCGGCCAGCCGCCGCAAAGAGCCACCAGGTGGAGAGACTTCTCGGAAATCCGGGACTTGTCGCGTTCCGCACGAAGTTTGTCGTAGCCATACAGTCCGAACGCCGCAGCGCTGAGAATTGACGTCGTCCACACGTAGACGGTCGCGACGATTCCGGGAGCGAACGTCGAACTGGCGAGCGTCATCACAGAAACAACCACGCAGATCGTGAGCCACACCAGGGCCACACCGGTCCAGAGTTTTTGAAGCGTCTTCATCAGTGTCGGCCCCGGCGGCTGTGGTCTCAATCGTGCAAATCAGTGGCGTTTCGGCCAAGTGCGGCGAATCTTTGCCTGCCGGGCTGAGTTTCTACAATTCGGCGGCGAGATTCGCTACTCCGCTGCGAATCGCCGCTGGGACTTGATTTCTCCTGCCGCACGATGCGGTGTTTCTCCTGGATCCCCGGAATGTCCGCCATGTTCTCCTTTTTCCGTCGACGATCGTTTCTGTTGCTGGCGTGCGTCGCCGTGATCACCGCCACACTTTCCGGCACGGCAGGTCAGGTGCGGGCTCAATCGGACGATGAGAACAACCCGCTGGGAATTCGATCGGTCAAAACCGGCACCAAACCGCTTGTCGTCGCTTCACTGGCGAGCCTGAACCGCGCCAAAGAGAAGCTGGCCTATGTTTTCGACGCGGCGGGTGCTCCGGACACGCTGGACGCGATTCTGAGCCGCATCGAAGACAATGCCGGCGGGCTGGAAGGCATCGACTGGGATCGTCCGATCGGGATCATGGCCTATCTGGGCAGTGTCTTTCCTCCGGCGTTCGAATTTGTCGTTTTCATGCCCGTTGACGACATCGCCAGTTTTCAGCGCACGCTGGAACTCGGGACGGTAGTGATGGTCAATGTCCCGAACCAGGACGGTCGCTATGAACTGATTGGCCCTCAGCAAACGTCTCAGATGCGCATCGAACAGGGGTATGCCTTCATTCAGTTGCCGTTCTTCGAACCGGATCCGGCGTTCGATCGCGACCTTCCCGCGCCGGAAACTCTGGCCGCCGCGCTGGCGACACAGTTCGACGTGGCGATCACGCTGGACGTCGAAGCGGTTCCCAAAGCCACCCGCGATCTGATTCTGAATCTGCTGACCGCGACGATGTCGACTCAGATGCAGCAGCGTGACGACGAACCGGAAAGTCTGTACGAAATCCGGCGGTCGTGGATGCAGGGTGACATCGACGGCCTGAAGCTGCTGATGGATGAACTCAACCGGCTGACAATCGGCGTCAGGGTCTCGGCGGAGGAACGGTCGCTGAATCTGGACATGGTCTTCGAAGCGCCCGAAGGCACCAAACTGCTGCAGGAAATCTTCGAATCGACGGCGAAACCCAGCTACTTCACTCCGCTGCTGAGCGACGAATCGCCGGTCTCGCTGTCGATGTCGTCCATCCTCAGCAAACGGGACCGCGAACGCTATTCAGGAGTCTTCGAAGGTCTGAAACACGAGCTGGCGCGGCAGATTGACATCAACGGCCTGGGCGACGCACCGGAAGAAAACGGCCCGCTGAATTCCGGACTGTCCGCGCTGCAGAAAACGTTTATGGAGGGACACCTGGACCTTTTCGGTCAGTGCTATGCTGATTCCAGTGACAAGCTGGCGATTGTGGGAGCCTGGCGAGTCGAAGACGGTGACGCCATCGCGGCCGGACTGTTCGATCTGCTGCAGCGGGTCAAAGACCAGAAGGACATCGGCGACATTCAGACCGGCTACAACGAACACGCCGGCATTACATTCCACAGGATTGTGTTCAAGGGCACCGATCCGGCCCGCGACGAACTGTTCGGCAGAAACTCCGCCTTCATCTTCGGCGTGGGAACACGATCTGCCTGGGGCTGCGTTGGCGGCGATGATGCCTTCAGGACGCTCACCGGAGTCATGGATCAGCTTGCCGCCGCCTATGAATCGCCGCAGGAACGCCAGGCTCCGCCGTCATTTCGCCTGGTCGTCAACGTCAACCAGTTGCTTGAACTTCAACAGGGCGTCCGCACCGCTGTTGAAACGACTGCCGCCGATGAAGCAGCCGAAACCGGTGCCGAAGGGCAGGCGAGCGACACTGCCGGACAGGATCAGGGCCGGCCGAATCGCCTGAACAACCCGCGCGAGCGGTTTCGACAGCGCCGCGAACAGGCTGGAAAGCGGTTTCGCGAAACGATGGCCGAAGGCGGGGACCGTATCGAAGTTGACTTTCGCCTGATCGAAAACGGCGGTCGTACGCGGATCAAGCTGGGTGAGGCATTCGTTCGCTTCATCGGCCGGCAGGTCGCGTCCCGCTTTGGCGGCGAGAGTGACTGAGCGGTGCCGACCAGGAAGTGTCAGAACTCCGGTTCCGGTGGCGTAAACGTCAGATCCTGAATCGGTTTGTTGTGGCGAGTAAAGCGGCGTGTGAAATACCAGAACGGAATCCTCGCAAACCACAGCGCAAACGATTGAAGGTGCCGGGACTGAGCCTTCAGTTCCGACTCAAGCAGATCTTCAAACGGCACATCACCGGAATCCGGCGTGAGTCCTTCCGTCGAATAGATCCACTCAATCGCCGCACGGTGATGTTCCCACAGCACCGCTGCGTCACGGGATTCGAATGTCTGCACCCAGTTTCCCGGCATCGAAGGAAACAACTGTCCGTCGCGGCTTCCGCCAGTGGTCAGCGTTCGCTGTGACAGAATCGTGACCCAGTCCATCGACTGAGCTGCGCCCTGGACAAGATAGACGCAAAAGTAGGTGGCCTCACCGGGCCGAGCCCATGCGACAATTGTCGGTTCCATCGCCAGATGCCTGGCCCGAAACGCGCCGAGCGGCCTGATTCCCTGATCACGCAGCCATTGACCGTCAATTTCCAGCCGTGAACCCAGCGCCAGCTTCAGCGCCTTCTTCATCGACTCGGGCGAAAGCTCCTGCAGCTCAACCTTCGCAAACGACATCACGGGCATGGCACCGGCAACCGCAATCAGCGCCCAGAAAGCCACGCCAAGGCCTGCAAAAATCATCATCACTTCAAACATCGATCAAGCCTTCTCGCTGCTGTTCCGGGGACCAAAGCCTGGTTGCGCGGCTCCGGGAAAGAAAACACGGTTGCGCTCGGCACTCCACGAATCCTCATGCCGCATGAATCATTCTGCGCGCCGAAAATTGCTGTTGACAGTAAATGTCAACTCAATATGCTTCGCACCACTGACGCTGTTCGGCCCGATCGATCCGGGGAAGCGTCGCATCACTGCGTCCACGCGGCAAGGGAGTGTGCAAGATGACGACAATCGGACAGCGAATCCGCGAATTGCGAAAACAGCGAAATCTCACGCAGCGGGAACTGGCGGACCGCATCGGGATCAATTTCACCTACTTGAGCCGCGTGGAAAACGACCGGCTGGATGCCGATCAAACACCGCGCGAGGACACGCTGCAGAAGCTTGCGAAAGCACTGAACACCGACGCTGACGAACTGCTGTTGCTGGCTCGCCGGATCCCGGATTCGTTTCGGGATCGTATTCTGGCAAAGCCGGCTGTGTTCCGCCGAATCCTGAGCCTGTCGGACGACGCGCTGGCTGATCTGCTGGACAACGTGGAAAGCAGCGACGCTCGCCGGCGCGGGCGCTGATTCACACCGGTTTTCCGGCCTGAATTCACACATCGCACGTTTCGGCCGCCGACACCAGTTAGTGCCGACCGGAGGCAGGGAGCCACACTGACATGCGACGCTTTGATCTGACCAATCTGCGAACGCGGGAAATCGACGAAGTCACGGCACTGCGCATTCGGCAGTATGAAGCACTGTCCGGGACCACGGTGTCACTGCCTGTGCCCGTGGAAAACATCGTCGAACAGGTTCTGAAGCTTGACTTCGACTGGGTCGACATCGACGAACGTCCCGGTGAACAGATTCTTGCGGGACTGGTTCCCGAACAGCGACGCATCGTGCTCAACAGTCGTCACCTGGAACTGTTTCGAGCCAAGCCCGGACTGGAACGCAGCACAATCGGTCATGAAGCCGGGCACTGGGATATCGACATCGACCGCACAAGCCTGCATCACCCATTGCTGCCGGGATTCGAAATCCAGGACAGCGTCGTACGCCGTCAGGCAGCCGATCGGCGAGTCCTGGTGGAAGTGCTGAACCGCGCCGTTTACGACGAACGCTACTTCGATCTCTATCGCCAACTGACAGCCGGCGAAGATTCACCCGAAGTCAAAAGCGCGGTGGATCGCTATCAGTCGTCGCTGCTGATGCCCGCATGGCTGATCCGTGAAGCGGCTGCCGACATCGACGTCACCGACTGGAACCAACTTTATGAACTGGCGGACCGCTGCACGGTGACGATCTCCAATCTGGTGGTTCGCCTGCATCGGCTTCGGCTGATCTACATACCGGAAGGAACCAGGGACGTTTATCCGGGCCGGGATGCATTCCTTGGCCAGCGACACCTGTTTCCCTGACGACGGGAAGGTTTCCGGCAGTTTCGGACTGCGATGAGACGCCGGAATCCCGATCCGGCCGGTTACAGCAAGTCTTCGAATCCGCCTCCCCTTTTTTCGACTCCCTATTGACATTCACTATCAACATCAACTTTTCAAAGGACGGCAACATGCTGGTGCTTTCACGCAAAACTCAGGAACAGATTCTGATCCCCGGACTGGATATCGCCATCACCGTGTTGCAGGTCGGCGGCAATCGTGTGCAGCTGGGAATCGACGCGCCGCGACATATTCAGATTACCCGCCCGGAGACCCGTCAGCCGGCTGATGCCGTCAGCCTCGACGGGCGTCTGCGGCGGCGAGTGATGGCGGAAATTGCATAATGTCCGCACAAGAAAGACAACGGGGCGGCTTACGCGGCGCACGCCGGGTTCTGCGCGACAAACGCTGGGCGACGGGTCCGTCCAGGGGTATGCTATGAGCTGCGGGCGACCGAAATTCGCCGGTGCGCATCACATCGCAGTCTCAGAAAGTGACCGGAATGAGTGAAGGTGGATTTGGCACAGACCAGCTTTCCAAAGCGGCTCAGGATTGGTTCCGAAAAGGGAACGAAGCCATGGGTCGTCAGAACTGGGATTTTGCCGTCGAATGCTACGGCAACTCTGTGAAGATGAAACCCGACGTACTGCTCTACCGCCAGACTCGGCATGGCTGCCTTCGAAAGAAGTACGATGACAACGGCACCGGTGCCCGAATGGCCAGCGTGAAACTGATGGGGATTCGCGGTCGAGTCAAGAAGGCACGCATGAAGAAGGACTGGACGGCCGTCGATCAGGCAGCGGAAGAAGGTCTGCTGGTCAATCCCTGGGACGCTCAACTGTTCGCGGACATCGGAGAAGCGGCCGTCGAACAGGAACGCGGCGAAGTGGGTGCCTACGCATGGGAACAGGCAGTCAAGCTGGATATCAACAACATTCCGTACAACAAGGCGCTGGGCTTCGTTTTGCGGGAACGAGGCGAATACAAACGCGCCCGGGCGTGTTTCGAGCGGATCTATAAACTCGATCCGACTGACGGCGACGCTCGGTCCATGATGGGGCAGATCGACGCGGAATCCGTCATGGATCGCGGGAATTACGAAAAGGCGAAGAACACTCAGGATGTCAAAGTTGACAAGGAAGAACCCGTCAACGCGTACGAAGCGGACCGGCGCGCTCGAAAGGGCGGCAAGCCGGAAGCCGACGCTCCCGGCCAGTCCGTGGAACTCGACCTGCGCCACGCAATCCGCAAGGAGCCGGAAAACATCAACAACTATGTGAAACTGGCTCAACACTACCACAAGGCACGGCAGCTTCCGCAGGCACTGGAACAGTACGAAAAGGCTTTGGAGATTTCCGGCAACAGCACGGATATCCTGGAACTGAAGGAAGACGTCGAACTTGACATCGTCCGTGATCGGCTTGCCGACGCGACCGACCGGTTTCGCAAGAAGCCGGACAACGATCGCCTGAAACAAAAGGTGATCGAACTGCAGACGGAACTCCGGACCAGGGAACTCGAAGTCTTCGCGCCGCGCATCGAACGTCACCCGAACGACATGAAAATGCGTTTTGAGATGGCGGAGCGATATCGCAAGTCCAAGCAGTATTCGAAGGCAATTCCGCTGTACCAGCAGGCCAGCGCCGATTCACGACTGAAGGACGACGCGCTGGTCTGGCTGGGTGAATGCTTCATGATGGACGGAAAGCTGGATCTCGGCCGCCGGCAGTTTGAACGCGCCCTGGAGGGACTCAGCGCTCAGGACAAGCCGGACGCCTTCAAACGCGCGCACTACTGGCTGGGACGCGTTTACGAGAAGTCCGGCAAGACCGAACAGGCCGAGACTCACTATACGGAGATTCTGTCGGTCGACTACGAATACAAGGACGTTCTGCAGCGGCTGGAAAAACTGCAGGGAGGCGAAAGCGGCCTGGCAGCACCGGACGACGACGAAGACGTGTCCTGAATTCTGTCCGTGCGACGGCAACCGTCGACAGGACCGCTATTTCCGCAGTTCGTATTCCTTGATCTTGCGGTACAGAGTGCGTTCGCCGATTCCCAGCAGGCGGGCGGTTTCTTCGCGGTTGCCGTCGGTCAGTTCCAGCGCACGCTGAATGTAGTACTTGTCAACTTCTTCCAGCGGCCGGCCAATCAATGAATCGGCACCGGAGGGCCCGTGAGCTTCGCCGGCTGTCAAATCATCAGACACCAGCGGCGCGATTTCGGGCGGCAGACCGTCAACATCCAGCAGCCCGTCCGTGTCCATCACCAGCATGCTTTCGATGGTATTGCGCAACTGCCGGATGTTTCCCGGCCAGTGATAACTGAGCAGCGCCAGCCGCGCAGTTCGTGAGAAACCCTGCACTTCGCGACCGGTTCTCTTCGACAGGTCGCGCAGGAAATGCTCCATCAGCAGTGGAATGTCACCCGGACGATCCCGCAGCGGCGGCAGTTCGATATTTACGACATTCAGGCGGTAGTACAGATCCTCGCGAAACGTCCCTTCCTCAATCATCTTCTTCAGACTTGCGTTGGTGGCGGCGACCAGTCGAACATTGATGTCCATCTCGTCGTTGGCGCCCAGTCGCGTGACCTTGCGGTCTTCCAGAACTCTTAGCAGCTTGATTTTCGTGTCCATCGGCATTTCGCCGACTTCATCCAGAAACAGAGTTCCTCCGTTGGCGTATTCAAATTTGCCGACGCGGCGGCCCATCGCGCCAGTAAAAGCTCCCTGTTCATGGCCGAACAACTCGCTTTCCAGAATACTGTCCGGCAGCGCGGAGATATTCAGCGGAACGAACGGCTTGTTCTTTCGCGGACTGTTCTGGTGAATGGCCTTGGCGACGAGTTCCTTGCCCGTGCCGTTTTCTCCGCTGATCAGGACGGTGCTGTCCGTCGGAGCCACGTTTTTCAGGATTTCGATAATGCGATGCATCTGCGGGCTGTTGCCGATGACGCCTTCGAATCCAAATCGCTCTTCCAGCGATCGCCGAAGCTCCGCATTGCGCCGGATCAGACGCAGCCGCGCCGAGGCTTTTTCCACGGCTGACCGCAGTTCGTTGATGTCCAGCGGTTTCGTCAGGTACGTATACGCGCCGTGCTGCATGGCGGTGACCGCCGAAGCAATCGAACCGTGGCCCGTCAGAACGATGACTTCCGCGTCGGGCAGGTCGTCCTTGGCCTGCCGCAGGATATCCAGGCCTCCGACATCTCCCATCTGCAGGTCTGTCACGATGACGTCCCAGGATTCGCCGGAAATCATTTGCGAACCGCGTTCGCCGGATGACGCGACTTTGCATTCACAGTTGATGCGAGCCAGGCTGTCCGCCACCGCCTGCGCATGACTTTCGTCGTCGTCGACGACGAGTACTCGAATGGGGATCGTGGTCAGATCAGGTGCGTCGTTTTTCGCGTCGGTCATCAGCCGCCCCGGGCGGAAATCCGGGGTTCCGATTCCGGCAGCGCAATGGTGAACCGGGTGCCTCGCCCCGGTTCACTTTCGCAGCCGATGCTTCCCCCGTGAGCTTCAATAATTCGTCGCACAGTCGGAAGGCCCAGCCCGCTGCCGCCGGACCGCGTGGAGAAAAAGGCCTGAAACATCTTCTGTCGCGTGCGATCGTCCATGCCGCTGCCGGTGTCGATGACTTCCAGGACGGCATCGCCGTTGCGGCTCATCGTCAGAAACTCCAGTGTGCCGCCGTTCGGCATCGCCTGCAGCGCGTTGCGAGCCAGGTTAGACAGCACCTGGCGGATCAGTGACACATCGACCTGAACATCCGGCAGATTCGCATCCAGATGTGAGCGAAGTTCCACATGCTGATCGCGGGCCTGTGGCTGCAGAAAGGCAATGTAGTCGCGGACGATAGCGTTCAGGCTGGTGGTTTCCAGGTCCAGTTCTCCGGCCCGCGCGAACTGCAGGAAGGCATTCAGCACATCTTCCAGGTCGTGGCATTCACCCCGCAGCTTTTCGATCCGCGCCAGCATGCGCCGAGACTTCGCGGAATCCTCGTCGCGGAGGTCTTCCGACAGCAGTTCCAGGTGCATTCCGATTGTCGACAGCGGATTGCGAATCTCGTGGGCCAGCCCCCCGGCCAGGGTGGCCAGCTCCGTATTCTGCGCCTGCAGCCGCTGCCGTTCATCGTGAGCAAGCTCGGTTTCCACGATCATGGTCTCCGATTCGAACGGACCAGAAACAACCGTCCCCGCGGGGATCCCGCGAAGACGGCTGGTCGACGGCAGCGGGCAACTATTCGTCGTCTTCAAAATCGTCGTCGTCATCATCGTCACCACCGCCACCGGTTTCCGCCAAAACGGCCTTGCGAGACAGCTTGACGCGGTTCTGATCGTCCACGGCTATGACTTTGACTTCCAGGACGTCACCCATCCTGCAAACGTCGGTGACATTTTTCACGAAGCCATCCGACAGTTCACTGATGTGACACAAGCCATCCTTGCCGGGTGCAATTTCGATGAAGGCACCGAAATCCTTGATGGATGTCACACGGCCCTTGTAGATCCTGCCGACCTGAATGTCTTCCGTCAGGGCTTCGATGCGGGCCAGAGCAGCGTCCGCAGCCGCTCCGTTCGCTGCGGAAATCGTCACGGTGCCGTCTTCCGCAATGTCGATCTGAGCACCGGATTCCTCCTGAATGGCACGAATCGTCTTGCCTCCCGGACCGATCAGCAGGCCGATCTTCTCGGGATTGATCGACGTCTGTACCAGCTTGGGAGCGAACTCCGATACGGACTGCCGCGGCCTGCGAATCGCCGTCAGCATCTGACGCAGCAGTTCCTTGCGAGCTCGCAGTGCCTGTTCCAGCGTGTCGCGAATGATCGCCTCGCTGATCCCGTCGGTTTTCAGGTCGAGCTGAATGCCGGTCACACCCCGGCCCGTCCCCGCGACCTTGAAGTCCATGTCGCCGAAGTGATCTTCGTCACCCATGATGTCCGTCAGCAGAGTGTACCGGTCGCCTTCGTCAACCAGCCCGATGGAAATTCCGGCAACCGGCTGCTGAATCGGCACACCGGCGTCCATCAGGCTCAGCGTCGCACTGCAGACCGAGGCCATGGAACTGCTGCCGTTCGATTCCAGAATGTCTGAAATCACCCGAATGGTGTAGGGAAACTTGTCGGGCGCGGGAATGACGGGAGCGACCGAGCGTTCCGCCAGACACCCGTGCCCGATTTCGCGTCGGCCCGGTCCGCGGATCGGACGGCATTCACCCACAGAGAAGGATGGAAAATAATAGTGCAGCATGAACCGGTCGGACGTTTCTCCGAACAGTCCGTCGCCGCGCTGCTGGTCGCGAGTCGTTCCCAGAGCCACCGTAGCCAGTGACTGAGTCTCGCCGCGCGTGAACACAGCAGACCCGTGAACACGAGGCAGCTTTCCGACTTCGCAGGTCACCTGTCGCATTTCGTGAGACTTACGTCCATCCAGACGTGTGCCGGCCAGAATCAAATCCCGGACGACTCGCGATTCCAGCTTATAGAACGCACCGGCAAATTGACTTCGAGTCAGCCCGTCCGATGTTACTTCCGCTTCGGCAGGGAAGAACTTTTCCAGAAGCTCCGTTTTCAGGTCGCGGACCCGATCGGCGCGTTCGTGCTTCATCAGTGTCGCCTTCGCGTCTTTCAGTCGGGCGTAGGCTTCTGTCTTGAGGATCTCATCAAACGGGTTCGCTTCGGGTTCCGGCTGAGCAGCCGGTTCGACACCCATCTGCTTTGCCAGGTCCGTCTGCAGGTCACACAACTGCTGAATGTACTGATGGGCGTACATAATCGCGTCGCCCATTTCCTTTTCGGGCATCTGAGCGGCAAAGCCTTCGATCATCAGAATCGCCTTCTTTGATCCTGCGACGATCAGGTCCAGCTTGCTGTCGGCCATCTGCTGCACCGTGGGCATCAATACCAGTTCGCCGTCGACCAGCCCGAGTCGCACCGCGGCGATTGGTCCGCGAAACGGCATTCCGGAGACCATCAGCGCCGCACTGGCTCCGTTGATGCTCAGTACGTCGGGATCGTTCTCCCCATCGCTGGACATGACGTTGGACTGAATCTGCACCTCGTCCCGGAAACCCTTCGGGAACAGGGGACGGATGGGGCGGTCCGTCAGGCGGCACGTCAGGATTTCGCGCGTCGTCGGGCGGCCTTCCCGTTTGAGATACCCGCCGGCGAATTTTCCGGCCGCGGCCAGGCGCTCCCGGTAGTCGACGGTCAACGGGAAGAAGTCGACACCCGGACGTGAGGGTCCGGTCTGAGCGGCGACAAACACACTGGTTTCGCCAAACTGAATCATGACAGCGCCGCTGGCTTGCTTTGCCAGCTCACCGGAAGCCAGAGAAAGCGTACGGCCTCCGAATTCACAACTTACTTCAACTTTCTTCACGATCAGATCCTCACCCGGCATGGCCGGAGCAAAGACCGCTGAGGAAACGGTGGAAAACGAGACGGGGACTTCCTGCCGGACAGCAGCCTTCGGATGTCCTGCAGATTGTCACTTGCGCCTGATTTCCAGTTCCCAAATCGCAGATTCGAAAGTTCAGATATTCCGCACGAGCAGCAACTTTACGACATCAGGAAAGCAAGCCACGAACTTCCGCGGTTCGTGTGAGACACGTCTGGTTGGCGGTCCGCTGCGCCTGGAATCGACCAGGCAACACGCTGCGACAGCACTGGCAAATCAAACTCACTCAGACAATACGCCTGCAACTTCCGACAACTCAAAGTCGCCCCAGGTGGCGGCAATCCGCGACGAACCTGCGGCAGCAGTCAGGACAAAAAACGACACACAACAAAAAGTCAGATCACACGATCAAAGCAACATTCGGCAACAACATTCAGACGATCACAGTACTCGCGATCACAATTCTTGCGATCACCGTACACGCGATCACGATTCAGGCGTCACGGGCCTCAGACCCGATCTTTTCCGGCTTATCGACCGCAGTCCCGCCGACGAAGGCACCAACAAACAAGGCGTCGACGCCGGAAATCCCGCGTGCGACGCCTCTGCCGTTACTTGCGAATTCCAAGGCGAGTAATCATCTCCACATACTGTTCCGGAGACTTATGCTTCAGGTAGTCCAGCAGCCGTCGCCGACGCCCGACCATTGACAACAGACCGCGCCGCCCGGCGTGATCCTTCTTATGCATCCGAAGATGTTCGGTCAGCGTCTGAATCTGATGAGTCAGCACGGCGATTTGTACACGCGGCGACCCGGTATCATTCGCGGTTTGACCAAATTCCTTGATCAGCCCCCTCTTCACTTCCGGGGTAATTGACATATCAACGCCTTCATTGCTCCCGACACGGGAGTATCTGCCAACCGGCGGGGTCAACGGTCGCTGCCGCAGCAGCATCCAAAGCCCTGAAACGCCGATCCGGCCTGTTGCAAAAACTGAGGCTCAACCGCTGAGCCCGCGAAAGGAAAGACGCGGCATTGTATCGACGTGGTCCGGTCGATCAATCCTGAACGAAAATTGCCCTGAGTAAGCCGGCGAGCCGCCGAATGCGGTCCGGTAAGGCATCTATTCAGCATCGGTCCGCCGCACAACCAGCACCGGACAATGAGCGTGGCGAATGACCTGTTCCGCCACGGAACCCAGCAGCATCCGTTTGGCACCGTGATAACCGTGCGACGGAATCACGATCAGCCCGGCACTGATCCGGTCCGCGTACGAAGCAATTTCGTGTCCGGCGCGGCCTTCAAGAACGATCTGGTGTGCTTCGGACAGACCATGCTGCTGCACAAGATCACTCAGGTGCTGGCGGATCGACCTGATTGACTCGGCCCCGTGGGCGTCGCCGGTCAGTTCGATGGAGATGTGGTCCAGGTGCTTCGCCACGTGGACGACATAGAGCTGCGACAGATCCTCCACCGCGTCGGCCGCGACAGCCAGCGCCTTGGACGACATCGGAGAAAAGTCAACCGGTACAACGACGGGAGCTGTGGGCTTCCAGGGCATTACTTGACCTTTGTCGTCTGCATTCGCGAATTCCGGTCGGTGGTCCGGGCACGATGCGACGGTCCAAATCCGGTCACCCGCAGCAGTGTAATTTCCGGGTGACAATTCCACCGCACGGGGTCCTTCGAACCCACTCCCCGAGACACGTGAAATATCATGCCCCGATGTTCAAAAATCCCGCAGGAATAGCGAACACCATGACGGCTGGGCGAATACACCGGACCGACGACCGGAAGCTTGATCTGACCGCCGTGATTGTGACCCGCCAGCATCAGATCAAAGTCGTTCTGAATCGCAAAATCGCGCTCGTCCGGCGAATGGCTCACCAGAATTCTCAGCGACTCATTGCTGCGAGACGGGACAACCGGTGACGAACCCATCCACGGTCTTTCCGTACCGGCCAGCAGGACCGACGTTCCTCCCAGCAGACAGTGTTCCAACCGCCCCGCAAGACTCACCCAGCCGGTCTGCGAAATGGCCGCGCGGATGGCTTCGTGATCCTGCCGCCAGTCGTGATTTCCCAGCACAAAAAAACCGGGAGCCACCGCCGACAGCTTCGCAAAGAAATCGGTGGCCCATGACATCGTTGCCATGTCGTCCAGCAGGTCGCCGCTGAATAAGAATACGTCCGGCCGCATTTCACAAAGTCGTTCAGCCACGAAATCGAAGTAGCCGCGACCGGGACAACCGATGAGATGCATGTCGGAAAAATGAGCAATGTTCAGCGACGACATCGATTCCGCGGCGGACGTGCCGGACCTGCCTGATTCACGATTCCTGACGAGTGGCCGCGGCGTCGCCACGGCGAGATCGATGTGCTTCTCGTTGACTTCAAGGCGGCAAATTTCGTTTCCCGGAACGGCGACCAGGAATCGAGACCGGTTACCGCAGATCTCAGAACGCGAAGCATCCGTCGCCGCATCACGGCAAACGTCGATAAATCGAGATTCCTGCCGAACCAGCGCGCTGGGCGACCGGCGAAGCTGCCACCGCAGAATGCCAAGAACGAACGGTATTGTTCCCGCCATCGTCAGCACCAATAAGGCGCGGATCCAGTCAGGCTGCTGGTCAAACGTTCCTCCAGTCAGCAGGCCAGTCTTCCCGAACCCGCTTTTCCACAGTATCAGAATCGGGAACAGCACCACGCCGGCATCGTGCAGGGCTCGATACGCCGTTAATCGCCATTCCGGCAGCGCGCGGGAATGCTGGCGGTTGACCATTATGATCCACCAGGTCGCGTTGCCGACGACGGCCAACCCGAGAATTCCGATCCCGATCACGTGATTCATTGCCGAAGCTGTCCTGCTGCCTCTGGACCGTCCGTGGGGAGATGTATAAGCTTTGCCGGATACAAATCTGAAAATGCTCAACCGTTTTGCAGAGACGCTTTGTACAGGAGAATGTCATGAGAATCACCAGCACTATTTGCCTTCTAAGCCTGTTTTTCATTGGTTGCGGGACAGAATCCGGAGTGACAGTCTCGCAGACTTCGCAAGAGCAGCCTGTCGGCGTCGAATCCGGGGCCGGCGCTGAAATTCAACCGATCGCGGCAGCAAACAGCGATGGCGAATACACACCGGTCACGCTGGAAGTCCCGACGATGGAATGTCCGTTCGCATGTTACCCGACCGTCAAGGAGACTCTGGAAGAACAGCCAGGGGTCACGTCTGTGGAGTTGGTGCCGCAGAAGGAAGAAGGCGTCATTGACGACCGCCGCGTCATCGTGAACGTCAGCGAAGGCTTCAGTCTCGACGAGGCAGTCGCCGCTCTTTCGAAAGCCGGCTTCAAGAACGCGTCCGTGAAAAACTGATCAAGCCGAGTTACAAATCAAAATCTGATGCCCGGTACCTCGCCTGAGTTACCGGGCATTTTTTTGGCGTATTACCTGCAATCGATCGGACTACACGGCTTCCGGTACAACTTCCGGAATGATCTCACGCGGGCGGCCCCGGTCGCACACGACCGCGTCCGAGCGGTTCATCAGGTTGTGAAGGTTCCGCAGCACGTACCACCGTAGCGCCAGAACCAAAGACCCGTAGGCCGCGAGATTCGTGAGCACCACAAGCCACTCCGAATCCGGAAACCAGCTTCGCCGAAAGACCATGTGCAGTTCGTGGATCTCATTAAAGCAGGGGATAATCGCGGGACTCATGAAGCAGAAGATCGGAAAGTCGTCCGGATTCTTATCCATGGAAATCATGATCAGCGCGGCGATCAGTGCCGGCACAATGCACAGAGCAATGACCGTCAGCAGACTGCCCAGCATTGCCTTCATCTGCGACTGAAATCTCAGGCCGAACCAGACGGAAATCCACTTCACGAAGTGCATATAGACAAACGCCGTCGCGGCCGCTGCGAACAGAAACCGGGTGGCCGACATCGTGTGCGTCAACCAGGACACACCGGGTACTGCCGTCACCGGAGCCCGGGGAATATTGCTGAACACGGCGCGTGGCATAATTCCAATTTCGACCCAGTACTTCATCAGCCCGTTCGTGAATGCCAGATTCATGACTCCCGCCACGGCGATCGGGAACAGAAGCAGCCATGACAGGCGATTGACTCCGGCCAGCTTCTGACGGAGAAGATCGCGATTCCGAAGAGGCATCGTCAGCAGTGAATCCAGCGTCTGCTTTTCACGTTCGCCGGCGAATGACCGACAGCCGTACCCCATGACAATCAGCAATGCGATAATCAGCAGCCCGATGCTGACAATGGCGCTGATTTCCTCTGTCCGATACGGAATCCAACTACTGGCTGCAAACCAACACCACTGGACGAGTATTTGCAGCCCGACAAATCCCGCAACGGTGCTCCTTCGATGGATTATGGACCGCCGCCGTTCGCGCCACGCAACGGGATCGAGATCAGGGAGATCGGATTTCGACTCACGCTGCGCATCGTCGGGAATGAACCGATGCAGCGGATGCGCCAGCGGCAGGGACGCCAGCACTTTTTTCAGTGCCCGCTTTAGCACACGAATGGTATTCAGCAGCCACTTCTTCACGGGCAGCGGCTGACCGAAGCTGTAACGCACTAATCCCACACGTGCCACAACGATCGCGATCAGAGTCACGATATTGGCCGGAATCGTAAACAGCATCACCGTACCCGCATCTCTGCCAGCATCCAGCAACAGAGCCAGGGGATAGAACGCTGCCAGGAACAATTCGTTGTCCGGCAGACCGGAAAAGGGCCCGCGACCGATCAACACCGGCCATCCAAAGCTCAGCGTCAGCAACACACCGTACGTGGCCCAAAACGCGGCGAGGCTGCTTTCCAGGAGAGCCGAGCAGCAAACGGCGATCGCCGTGATGTGAATTGCAATAAACACCAGGATCAGCAGGCCGATTGCGGTCATTGAAAACGACACGCCTCCCATCAGGTAGGCAACACCCAAAAGCGGCGCCGCGACGACGATCAGCGACAGCATCGGCATGACTCGCGAGGCAATCTTTTCCAGCACGATGATTGCCGGCGTCAGCCGGGAAGTCAGCAACAGCCCGAGCGTTTGCTTTTCCTTCTCCGATGTAATCGACGAACAGGCCATCGCCGGAAGCAGGGCGTACAGCGCACTGGCCATAACGGCAAACAGAACTTCCGTCAGTTCACGACCGGATCCCATCATCCGCAGCGGACTTCGGATGCGATGTGCAAGGCTGGCGAACGTCACCAGAAAGAACAAAGCGAACACCGCCAGAACGGCGACGCGCAGAATGTACGTGCGGCGCCGCTGAGCCGCTTCGATCAGCTCACGCTTCAGCAGCGGCAGTTCAATTCGCGACACGAAATTCCAGACGGCCATCAATGTCCAACCTGTCCGCTGTGCGACGAAACCGTATGCCCGAACTGCAATTCAGCCGACGTACCGCACCAAATCAGGAGCGCTGTCCGGCTGACCTCCGCGAGTGATTCGGCGCGAATCAGAATTTGTTTGCCGGAATCACCGCTTTTCGACGCCCCAGGTGTCATCGCCGGCGCTGTCAGACGAATTCGCCGAAGCCAATAAGCGCGGGGAACGTGGTCCGTCCGATCGACGGAGGCCTTTGCTGAGTCCGCGGGAGTGCTATTTCGCGTTTTTTTCGGCGCGTTCCCGCAACTGAATCGCGAGTGTCTCCATGTGGTCGCGGTACTGCTGATCGAGGACTTCGAAGCGGACACCCGTGATTTCTTCCAGAGACGGTTCGTGCGACAGATCCTTCAGATTCGGACGGTAGACGGCGGACAGCAGTCTGACAAGATCGTCGCGGTAGCGTCCGTCGTCGTAGTGCATCAGGAAATGTGTGACACCGGATGCCTGCGAATACAACTGGGCAACGTTGGGATGGTTTTGGAAACTGTCCTTTCCCAGCGAGCAGAATTCCTGCAGCGGCAGATAGAACTTTGCTTCGGGAGTCGGAGCCAGCAAACGATGGATGGCGGCAACAAACCGGGGGTTCGCCGGGTCACCGACAGTCGCGCCGTTCTCATGAATCTGAAAGGATTCGAAATAGCAGGCCGGTCCTTCGATCACCCAGAAGTTCGAGTTCTCGCACAGAGTCCACGCCGTCGGGTTTCGGGAACCGAGCATTCTTGCCTTCAGGCGAGCCGCGGTTCGTCGATCATCCAGCGTATGGATGTCCAGGACCTGATGCGTCCCTTCGTGAAACAACGTGGTCAGATCTCCGCTGCGATAGAAATAGGACGTCTGGTTCGGTTCCCAATACAAGCCGTTGGTCACCAGGTTCGCTGGAATCTTGTCGCGCACGGCTTCGTTGTATTCGGATTGCAGAGCGTAGTAGTGAACGGTCATTCGCTGATCGTCATCAGACGCGCGGCGGCGCGGTGAAGCCTGTTCAAAGCGTTCTTCCAGCGCCTGAGGAGTGTCAAAGAAGGCGGCAAAGTGGGTCTGAACCCACGAATCGAACGTCTCCAGTTTCAGCGAAAGCTGTACGCCTTCTTCCCGGCTGGTATTGGTCTTTACCAGGAAGTGTTCGGATTCGATTTCCCACGCATCTCGAAAGTTGCGGCGCAGCTCGGCTTCCTTTTCGACGGAAACCCAGTTTCGGCCCCACGGCCGTTCGCCGTCCTCATAGCGCTGAAGATGTGCCTGCGGAATCCAGCCGAAGCGTGAATCGAACACATGCGGCCGGCTTCCGCTGCGCATGCGAGCTTCGAACGGCGACACCCATTCTCCCGCGTATGTCGGATCGTCCTGCCGGGAACGGTCACGAAAGGCCTGCTGTCCGAGGATCATTCGTGCGTGCCGGTGGTCCGGGTCAATTCGGATCACATCCTGGACCCATGCGTATGCCAGCGACGGCAGCTCCGCGCGCAGAGCAGCCCGGGCCAGCCGGTAGAAATCGGCCGCGTAATCCTCGCGGATGGCATGCAATCGTTCCCGCCAGAGTTTTTCTTCCGGCGGCAGCGCGGGATTCACGGGAAGCCGCATCATCCTGGGCAGAGATTCGGATTCCTGCGGACTGTCGGTCGTCAACTGAAGCGATATTGCCGTGACGTCCGCCGCGGCCTGAGTCTGCCCCCGATCGAAGCACTGCTGGCTGAGATTCGTCAGGTCGAACCGGAGATTCCGGAGGATCTCCTGATGCTGTTCCTGAAGCTGGCTGCGCCGCCGATCGACCGTGGAGTTCCGATCATCGTCCGCGGCTGCCACGACGCACGCTGTAACGGCGATGAACATCGCGACCACACCGATTGCCGAGCGACGCTGCATGCGCGGCAGGCAGAATCCCGGGACCACCACCGCTCTGACCGCAGCGCTGTTTTTCAGCGTGGACTTCACCAATGGACTCCCGAAACCCTCAATTCGGACACTTCTTTCCACCCAAGGATACCAGCCGCGTCGATTGCTCGAAACACGACTTCCCGCATCCGTCGCAACCTCACGCTGCGTTTGACATTGCAGAAACGGATTCTTACCGTCTGTCGCCGATCGGGCAGGGTTCTGTCCGCACTTGTTCCGGTATTCTTCAACGGACAGCTTTTGAGAAGTTAAGAGATAAGAGGTGAATTCATGGCTCGACCTGTGACTCTGTTTACCGGCCAGTGGGCAGACCTGCCACTCGAACAACTTTGCCGAAAAGCGAAGGAATTCGGCTACGACGGCCTGGAACTGGCCTGCTGGGGAGATCACTTTGAAGTCGACAAGGCCATGTCCGACGACAGTTATTGCCAGAAGAAGCGGGATCTGCTCGATAAGTTTGAACTGAAGCTGTTTTCGATTTCCAACCACCTTGTCGGGCAGGCCGTTCTGGACAACATCGACGCCCGGCACAAGGCGATTCTGCCGGGCTATGTCTGGGGCGACGGCAACCCGGCCGGCGTGAATGAACGGGCCATCGAGGAAATGAAGCAGACGGCCCGTGCTGCTCAGAAACTGGGAGTCAGCGTGGTGAATGGCTTCACCGGATCCAGCATCTGGCACATGGTCTACGATTTCCCGCCGATCCCGCGCAGCATGATCGACGCCGGTTACGAGCTGCTGGCGGAACGATGGAATCCGATTCTGGATGTGTTTCAGGAATGCGGCGTGAAGTTCGGCCTGGAAGTCCATCCCGGTGAGATCGCATTCGACATCTTTTCCGCCGAACGAACTCTGCAGGCTCTGAATCATCGCGAAGAGTTCGGCTTCAATTTTGATCCCAGCCACCTGATCTGGCAGGGAGTCGACCCGGTGGAATTCATTCGCTATTTCCCGGATCGCATCTATCACGTGCATATGAAGGATGCTTCGACGACTCTGAACGGCCGCAGCGGGATTCTTTCCAGCCACCTGTCGTTCGGTGACGCTCGCCGCGGCTGGGACTTCCGCAGCGTGGGACGCGGAGCGGTTCGGTTTGAAGAAATCATCCGAGCCCTGAACGCCGTCGGATACAACGGCCCGCTTTCTGTCGAATGGGAAGACAGCGGCATGGACCGCGAACACGGCGCCGCCGAAGCCGCTCAGTACTGCAAAAACGTCGACTTCGAACCATCCGGTCGAGCCTTCGACGCAGCGTTCGGCGATTAAACGTAATTGCGTTCAGTTTCTGCGCGAGCGTCACGCCTCGTTCCCCCTCGCCCGCGGAGCGGGAAAGGAAGATTTGTCTGCATCCGGCAGAAAAAACGGGTGGGCTGGCCGCCCGCAGCATGCGAGTTGCGCGGAAGACTTCCCCGCATCAAAGTGGTTGAACATCGTGTGGTGGCTGCACTGGGTTCCCGCCTGCGCGGGAATGACGGGGCGTGCCGGGTTCCTGCCTGCGCGGGAATGACGAGGGGAGCGGCTCAGGTTGGGCACTACTCGCACGCCGGGTTCTATGGCGTTGCGCCGTCATCCTGCGGGTACAGCACCAGGCGGTCGTGGCACAGCAGAATCAGGTCACCGCGACCGTCGCCGGTCACATCCGCCACCAGTCCTTCGCGCGGTTCCGTACCGCGGGAGTCGGATTCGGACACCAGCCGCTTTTCTTCGAAGACGCGGAAGTGCGTGGCCGGCTCAAGACCTCTGGATTCGTCGAACCGCAGAATTTCAACGCCGTCGAAACTTGTATCGATCGTCGTCAGGTCAATCGCGTTGTCGCCGTTGAGGTCGCCGGCAATGATATCGGCCGGGTACGCGTCATCGCGATCGGATTCCCAGGAAGCGATTTCTTCCAGTGTCGAATCGACTCGTCCGGAATACAGCACGCTGAACTGTTCATTCCCGAACAGCAGCAGATCATCCTTGTGATCGCCGTTCAGATCGGCGACGTGAACGGAAATCAGCCGCAGCGACCCGAGCTCCACTTCCTTCCACGGTCGGTACAAACCTGACGTTGATTTGAGAACTCGCAGCTTCCGGATTCCCGAATCCACCAGCACGATTTCGTTGCCGTCTTCGTTATCCAGATTCAGCGCGGCGACTCCTTCGATGCGAGCTTTCGATTCGCCGGCATTAAACTGATCGGCGACCTTCCAGCCTTCGTCACCGAATGTCATCGCCCGTGCGAAGGAATCCCGCGACACCAGCAGCGAGCTTCCGTCGACAAACAGCGAGCCTCCGGAAGAGGTCCCCAGATCCAGCGGACGGACGCCTTCAGCTTCCGTCAACGTATGCTCGTCACCGCTGAACAGAACTCGCAGACCGTCGCCGTTCGAGCCGTTGGGAATCAGCAGCAGGTCGTCCTGCTGATCACCGTTGACGTCCATCGACAGCAGATCGATGCCGCGGCTGCCCAGCGTTCCGGAAGGCAGACTCTGCGGCTCACGCAACCCGACGGGCTCCCACACGGAGTCTGAATTCACCTGGAACTGCTGCAGCCTGACTTCGGCCCGGTTACCGGAACCTTTCTTCGTCACGACTGCCAGGCGGTTTCCCAGGGCTTCGATGGCGGCCAGTTCGAATCCTGCTTCGGGCCGGGCCACCGCCTGTGGAAAGGTCAGCCGTCCGTTTTCGAAGCGGCTGACAGCGATGGCGGCTTCCTTTTCGCTCATCAGGATCACTTCATTCGAACCGTCGCCGTCGGCGTCCATGATAGCGACATCGGTCGCGCCCAGCAGGCCGGGGAAGATCTCCGCAGTGTCGAGTCCGTCGATTCCGTTCTGCCGATAGACCAGCACCTGAGCGTTCTCCGGATCGGTAACGACGGCGTCCGTCAGACCGTCGCCGTTGATGTCACCCACCGCGACGGCTCGACCGCGGCTGCTGGTTGCCTTGCCGATCCCGTATTGCACAAGCCGGGCGGGCAGTTCGTTGTTGTCCGTTGTCGACCGTTTCAGCTTCGAAACCAGAACCCGGCCGGTGCGGGCATCGATCGTCAGCACTTCCTTACCGGGCAGTTGATCGACGTCATGCAGAGTGACAGAACGGGGCTGCTGCAGATCGAAGCAGACTTCCGGCCCCAGCCGGCCGTCGGCCGTCTGCAGGCGAGCACACAGACCTCGCTCGGAACCTTCATTCGCCATGTAGCACATGTCGCTGCGGCCATCACCGTCGATGTCAGCCACCTGAATCATGCTAAGTTGTGGCGACGTGTTGATCAGATGTTCGGGAGCCTTCATCTTGCCTTCGTCGTCCTGGTAGACCACGTACGTGACCGACTCACCAAGGACGACGATATCGGCGCGCTTGTCGCCGTTCAGGTCACCTGCGGAAATCATCCAGGACGTCGGCGTCAGTTCGGGAAGCCGGATGGACCAGCGTTCGGTCCATTCTTCCTTGCCGGGTTCCGGCTGGTATTTCACGACAAGCTGATCCGGCACGCCGATGTACGCCACATCTTCGCGGCCGTCGCTGTTGAAGTCGGCGGTTGCCATTCCGGCGATGGGCTTGTCGACGGAGATCTGGCGAATATCGAACCGCCAGTCGGAGACCAGATCATTGACGTCGCTGCCCGATTTCCGGCTGGCCTGTTCGGCATCGGTCTGCTGCCGCAGCAATCGAATGCTGCTGGACCGATTATCAACCAGCAGGATGTCCGTCAGCCCGTCGCTGTCGAAATCTCCGGCGGCCAGGTTAAACGCCCGCTCATCCAGCTTGAACAGCTCGACGCCGGAAAACCCGTAGAACTGAGCCAGGTCATTGGACTTCTCAGAAAGCTCCTCGGCATGCGCCGCGCAGCTTCCGGAGTTCTCAATCGACACGATCGCGGCCGCAATCGATACGGCAATTAGCAGCAGCCGGGCGGCCTGCATTGGGGGAGTTCGATTTATCACGAGCAACGCCTTCCATGAAACGCGGGAAACCGCCGGACGAGTCGTCCGCGCGACCCGGTATTCTTGGAACGCGCCGCGCCGGATGCAAGCCGTCAAATCCGCCCGTCACTTGCCATTTCGATTGATCCGTCCGTAGGATGGCTGCGTTGACGTTCTGTCCTGTCGCAGTTCCCCACGGGAGAATCGGGCCGATGAGTAACGCTGCGGCGCCTTCGGGCAACACAGATCTGGCGGAAGAACAGATTCAGCATTTTGCGAATCGCGTCAGCGAAATTCGCGAGCAACTGCACCGCACCGTCGTCGGACAGGACGAAACGCTCGACCTGCTGCTGACGTGTGCCCTGACCGGTTCGCACGCATTGCTGGTCGGCGTTCCCGGGCTGGCGAAGACTTTGATGGTGAAGGCTCTGGCCGCCGCGTTTCACTGGAAGTTCGCGCGAGTTCAGTTCACGCCGGACCTGATGCCGTCCGACATCACCGGCTACGAACTGCTCGGAAGGCCCGCCGACGACGGGTCGCCCAGCCTGACGTTTCGCAAAGGCCCCGTGTTCGCGAACCTGGTGCTGGCCGACGAAATCAACCGGGCGGCGCCGAAGACACAGTCAGCGATGCTGGAAGCCATGGCCGAACGGCACGTTACCGTCGGCGGAGAAACGCATCTGCTGGAAGAACCCTTCATCGTCATCGCCACGCAGAATCCAATTGAACAGGAAGGCACATATCCGCTGCCCGAAGCGCAGCTCGACCGATTCATGATGGAAATTCAGATCGGTTATCCGGACCCGAAGCAGGAAGTTGAGATCGTGATGAAAACCGCCGGTCACGACACCCGACTTCCCGAGGCTGCATTCGACCGGGAAACATTTCTGAAGCTTCGCGAACTGGTTTCAGCCGTGCCAATTCCCGTCAGTGTGGCGGAGTTCGCGGTGCGGCTTTGCGGCGCCACGCGGTCCAACGAAGTTACGTCGTCACAGCTTGCCAGGGACTACCTTGCCTGGGGAGCCGGTCCGCGGGGATCGCAGAATCTGGTACTGGCGGCCAAAGCCAAAGCGCTGCTGCACGGCCGCACGGCTCCGACGGTCGACGATATCCGTTCACTGGCGTCTCCCGTTCTGCGCCATCGCATGGTGCTGAACCACCGCGCCATCGGCGACGGCGTCACCAGCGACACTATCATCGAACGCCTGCTGCAGGAAAGCACACGATGGTGAGCTAATCGGAAAAAAATGCCTTCCCGTGCATCTGCCGGGTAGCACAGCTTGCCGTTGAGGAAAGCTGTGCCGCGAAGCGGTCGGAAAACGCTTCTGAACCATACTGAAACTGACAACGAACGATTCCTGATTTCACTTCGCACAAGCCAGCTTTCCAACGGCTGCGCCGCACAACTTGCTGCACGCAGGATGTGGTACGCGATTGTTGAGTAACATGGCCATCACCTCCACCACCAGCCGTTTTCTCGATCTGCAGGCACTGTCGTCGCTGGAACGCATGCGGTTCACGACGAAGCACCGCATCGAAGGCACGTACAGCGGTCGGCATGCGTCGCGGCAAAAGGGCGGTGCCGGGGAGTTCGTCGATTACCGCGAATACTCTCCCGGCGAAGATCTGCGGCGGATGGACTGGAAAGTTTACGCCCGCACCGGCAAGTCGTACGTCCGGCTGTATCAGGACGAAACGAACCTGTCCTGCACTCTGGCGATCGATGCCAGCCGGTCGATGCTATTCGGGGCTGACGGCGACTCCACCACGCAGAATTCCAAGCTGGAGTACGCTCAATTCCTGGCCACCGGTTTTTCTCACGTCATCGCCGGCGCTCAGGATCATGTCGGAATCGCGGTGCTGGCCGATGATCTGCTCGAAGCCATCCCGCCCGGCGGCGCGCCGACTCATGTGGCTCGCGTGCAGGACGCGATCGCATCCATCGCAACCCGCGAATCGACCCGGCTGGCTCCCGGCCTGCGATCACTGTTCGAACGCACGAAATCGCGTGGCGTGCTGTTGGTCGTCAGCGACTTTCTGATCGACGACGCGGAAGACACGTTTGCCGTGCTGAGGCTGTTTCGCCATCGCCAGTTCGAAGTCATCCTGCTGCATCTGGTTCATCCGGACGAAGAGCGTCTGCCGGAAGGAGCCGCGTTTCGTTTCGAGGGACTGGAAGGTGAAGGCCGCGTCGATTGTTCTCCGGCGGATATTCGCACCGAGTACGAACGAGCGTTCGCCGACCATCTGTCCGTGATCCGCACGTTCGCGCTGGCGACAGGCTGTGACTATCGGCGAGTGTCGCTGTCACAGCCGTGGATTCAGGTGCTAAGTAGTTTTCTGGTGGAAAGGTCGGGGTGATTCGCGTCTGATGTTCGCCAACTCGTGGGCCATCCTGATCGGACTGACCGCGGCCGCCGCGCCGGTGATCGTCCACTGGCTGACAAAGCCGAAGCCGGTGCGCCTGCCGGTTTCGACGCTGCGATTCATTCGGGGAGCCGTCCAGCAGCGGCGAGCTCGATACCGCCTTCGTGATCTGCTGGTTCTGATGTTTCGCACGGCCGCAATTCTGCTGCTGGCATTTGCGATTGCCCGTCCGCTGCTGCATCGGCAGGCGACGGCATCGGCAACCGATACTGCTACTGCGAACGTGACTCGGATTGTGCTGCTGGACTGCAGCCAGAGCATGGCGGCTCGCGACGGCGGCATCGTGCGCTTCGAGCGGGCTCGGCCAATCGTTTCCAATCTGCTGAAGTATCAGCCATCGATGAAAGCCAATCTGCTTCTGTCCGCAGCGAGTCCTCAGCCGGTGTTCGACGGACCGACCACGAATCTGGGAGCACTCCGCGACGCGCTGTCCGACGCTGCGGTCCGGCCCGAACGGCTGCGAGTTCAGCAGGCTCTGAATCACATCGCCGAAATGTTCGACCAGACCGATGCGGATTCGCGGATCGAGCTGGTCATCGTCAGTGACTTCCAGCGTTCCAACTGGGCAACCGCCGACTTTTCCGTTCTGCCCGAATCGTGCCAGGTCGAACTGCAGTCCGTCGCATCCAGTGACGACGCGCCGAATCTGGCCGTTCTGGATCTGACGGTCGCCGGTCGTGCCGAAGCCGGCCACGACGCTGACGTGTCCGTTCGAATCGGCAACTACTCCGACACGCCGCGGCACGCACGAGTGGAAGTCACGTTGGGCAACGTCGTGATTCCGTTCGAAGGCCACTGTCCGGCGAAAACTCAGACCTCAATCGGCGGACGGGTTCCGATCGCGTCGGACGGCTGGCACATCGGTTCCGCAAGACTCATGTCGGCGGATGACGCCCTGCCGGCCGACGACGCCATTCCCGTCGCGATTCAGGCCTTTCCTCAGCCAAAGATTGCAGTGCTGACTCGAGACGACACCGACCGCGCCGGAACGACGGCCTACTTCGTCAAACGAGCGTTGTCTTCAACCGTTACCGGCAGCACAACCACGGGCGGAACGACGGATGCCGTGTTTACGGTCGACGCAGCCGACCCGGACGTTGAACTGCTGCGGCAGGCGGAGGTTGTCGTGGCGGCCCGGCCCGGACGCCTGACCGGCGATTCAATCACAGTGCTGACGGCCATGCTTCAGCGAGGTCACAGCGTGCTGTACATCGCCGCCGATCAGCTCGACGCCGCGAACCTGAGAGATCTCACCGGCGCGCTGGGGTCGTCCGTGCGGATGCCGGTCGAGTATCTGCCGCAGCCCGGTTCGCGAAGCGGAGTCCGGCGGTTTCTGACGGACGTCGATCGGCGACGTTCGCCGTTTGCGATTTTCGGCGATGAACTCGCGTCAGCGATCGGGTCGCTGGAATTCAGCGGTGGTCTCGTCACGCGATCGACGTCCGAAGGATTGCAGGATGACGTTCGAGCAACGCTGAATGATCAGTCGGCGTTCCTGACCGTGACATCCGTGGGACGCGGCCGGCTGGCCGTGATGAATGCGGACCTGGATCGGTCGAATCTTGCTCGCACGCCCGTGCTGGTGCCGCTGCTGGGGGAATTGATTTCGCAGGATCTGGGAATGTCCGCCGCGACTCCGGCCGCATTCCCCTGCGGCGAACCGCTCGCGCTGCAGCTTCCGATCGGCGAAGAAAACATCGACGCACTGACCGTCGTCGGGCCAACCGCTGACTTGCCGGAATCCGCGAAGGGCACGTTTTCACCGGTGCCCGCCGGGATCGTCTGGGAAATCACCAGCGCCGGGCCGGTCGGCGTCTACGAAGTCCGGTTGCATGGCCGCACTGTGGCGGCCGCAGTGACTTCCGTTCCCGTCGAAGAAGCGGACCTGCGCTCGTTGTCCGCCGACGTATTCGAAGGCCGCCTGTCCGGAGGGCGCACGCTGACGTACGCCGACGGTTCAATCGCCGACACTGATTCTCAGGATGACACCTGGGTCTGGCTGGCAGCACTGTGCGTGGGCTGCGTGCTGATGGAGATCCTGACGCTGAAGGTTTTTCAAACATGACGACTCGTTCCAGAGCTCCGGCATCGAACGAGTCGACGCTACTGATCCTGCCACCTCACCGGCACACGTCGCGCGGGGACGCGAATGTCCTGGACTGCCCGGATGTCGCTGACTTTTGAACCACTACTTCCCCCCATCGCCTGGGTCACGCTGGCTGTGCTGGCTGTGGCTTTGTGGGGGTGGTATGCGACAAGCCGACCGCAATCGTGCAGCCGCCGGACGTGGAGCGGCATTCTCATTCTGACAGCAGCCGGCATCGGTTGCGTGTTGCTGGTCTTGCTGAATCCCATCTGGCTGCGTCCGCTGCCGCCACCGGCCGGCAAGCCACTGCTGACGATTCTGGTTGACGAATCCGGCAGCATGGCAACCGTCGACGCAGACAGGCAGGCGACTCGATTTCAGGCAGCGGTTGCTGACGTTGAAGATGTCGCGGAGACCCTGGCGGAAAAGTTCGACGTGCGCATTCACACGTTCGCTGAAGAAATCCGTCCGGTCAGTGTCGAACAGGTCTCGGAAGCAGAGCCCGCCGGAACCGCAACCGACCTGGCGACTGCGCTGCTGGATTCGCTGGTCGGTGACCGGCCGCAGGGACAGGCGGTGCTGCTGATCAGCGACGGAATCCACAACGCCGGCGGCAGCGTCAGCCGGACACTCGAAGCTGCCGAAACCGCAAAGGCGTGGGACGCTCCTGTCTACACAAAAACGCTCGGCGGAAACGTGCAGGTCGACGATCTGGAGGTTCGTGTTCCCCGTTCGCAGGAGCTGGCCTTCGTCGGCCAGTCGGTACCGATTTCGGTGGAACTGAAACAGCACGGACGGATCGGCGATCGAGTCAGCGTGACACTGACCGATCCGAACGGTGAAACGTCCACGACTGAGGCACCGCTGAAACCGAACGGCTCGGCTCAGGCTTCGTTCCTCGTGACGCCGCCGGAAACCGGCCTGTTTCAGTATCAGGTCCGAGCCGAAACCCTGCCCGGCGAAGCGACGCCGGCCAACAACGCAACGACGCTTCAGGTGCGAGTCGTCGACGAACCGGTCAGGGCGCTGGTACTGGAAGGGAAACCGTACTGGGACGCCAAATTCCTGCTGCGAATGCTGACCGACGATCCGTCGCTGGAAGTCGACTGCCTGGTACGAATCTCAAGCGAACGATTTCTGTGGCGAAAGCTGCAGTTGGTGGACTCGGTCGGCGAACGAACGAACACAGCGGACGGTCAAAACGACGAAGCTCAAGTCGCAGACGGCGATTCCGAAGTCGGAGATCAGCCGCTGAAGTTTCAACGCACGGAAGACGTTGAGTTTTTGGATGACGCAAAATCCTTTCTGCGCGACGCCGACAAACTTCGTGAATACCAGATCCTGCTGCTGGGCCGAGAAGCGGAGTCGTATCTGAACGAAGCAGCCGTTGAGAACATTCGCGACTGGATCGCTCGCCACGGAGGTTCGCTGGTGTGTTACCGCGGCTCACCGGTCGCCGAGCCGGATCAGAAACTCGGCAGACTGCTGCCGGTGCGGTGGGCCGCCGGACGCGACTCGTCATCCAGTGAATCCCGCTTCCGCATCCAGGTCACCGAACGCGGTGACGACTTGAGCTGGCTGCGAATCGGCGGCTCGGAAGGGCTCAGCAAGCTTCCGTCACTGGCCGCTTCGGCCGCTACTGATTCTTTGAAGCCGCTGGCAGTCGTGCTCGGTCGCGGAGGAGGTTCGGACGAAGCCACGGCTCCCGTGCTGACCTATCAGCCGTACGGCACGGGCAGAGTTGTCGTGGTCGAAGGTTCCGGTATGTGGCGCTGGGCGTTTCTACCGCCGGAATACCGCGAGATGGATTCCGCCTACGGCACGCTGTGGCAAAGTCTGCTGCGATGGCTGATTTCCAGCGGCGGCCTGCTGCCCGGCGAAGATGTGGCTCTGCAGATGGACCGCGTCAGCTTTACGGAAGGAGAATCCGTTTCGGCCGTCGTGCTGCGTCGACCGGAACTTGACCGCGACAACCTGCCGCCCGTCGAACTGTTCGACGCGAACGGCAACCTGCTGCAGACCGTCACGCCGCTGCCTGTCGGCGAAGAACTGGGAGTCTACCAGGTGTTTCTGGGAGTGCTTCCGACCGGCCACTATGAAAGCCGGCTGGTTGTGGACGAACGCGGTGAGTCCGTGACAAAGTCCGTTCACTTCGACGTGCGGCCCGACCTGCGGGAACAACTGGAAGTGTCGGCTCGCCCGGACCTGATGCAGCGCATCGCCGAAATCAGCGGCGGAGACATCATCGACACCGGCGATCCGTCATCGATCGGCGATGCATTCGAAGAACACATCTCAAAAAGCCGGTCGATACAATATCAGCGAACGACCGCCTGGGATCGGTGGTGGGTTCTGACGGGCGTGTTGGTACTATGGACTGTGACGTGGGGACTGCGCCGGCGCACCGGACTGGTCTAGCGAAGGTCATCAAATGAGTATCGAAAGTCCAGAGTCACGGCGCATGGCACCAGTCTCCGCTGCCGTGCTTTCCCGATCGTGGCTTCGCATGAGCGGTGCGACGGCGGCAGCTCACCTGCGCGGACGAATCGAAGATCTGCGACGCAAACGATTGATGATCGGCGGTACGTCCGGACTGTGCTGGGGCATGGTGGCGTTTCTGGGAATGCTGCTTGCGTGGGTGTGGATCGACCTGGTGCTGAATCTGCCTCCGTCGCTGCGAGTCACCGCCTGGCTGGCAGCCTGCGCGACGCTGATTGTCGTGATCGTCGGAAATTACCGAAAAGCGAAAGCGTCCAGCGCAGACAGTGTGCTGGCTCGGCAGTTGGATTCCATTGTCCGGTCGGGAGGTCAAATTCAATCGGGGCTGGATTTGGCCTCGCGACCTTTGCCATCCGGCAGGCGTCCGAATCAGCCACGGCCCCAAAAAACGACAGCGGATGCAGAGCTGCGTCTCGCGGGAACAGCAGCGCTGACGTCTCAGCTTGCTGACATCGCCGTTCGCAGAGCAGCGCTGCTGGCGGACGGCGTTTTGCACGACGCGGTTGTCCCTGTGTCGCCGCTGCTGAAGGCTGTCGCGGCCGCGTGTGGCGCCGCGTTTGTGTTGTTTCTTGCGGTCATTATCGGACCGCGAATGGCGTGGACGGAAATCAAGCGGTTCTTCAATCCGTACGGCGATCATCCCGCCTGGTCACAATACGGCTTCGACGTGACGCCGGAATTCGCCAGTGTCCGCTACGGCGAAAGTCTCGAAATCGAAGCGACTGTGGCAGGTCCATCGGTTGAGCAGCTTGACCTGGTGCTGGTACCTCCGTCCGGTCTGCGTTCCGGAAGTCTCGACGATATCGAACCGCTGGATGTTCTGCCGATGTTTCCGGAATCGTCCGGTGCCTGGCACGCTTCGATCGCCAACATCACGGAACCGTTCGAATACTTCGTTCGAGTCCGCCGGGCGCGCAGTGCGGCGTTTCGCGTTGACGTGATTACGGTTCCGGAGATCAGCGACGTGCGAGTCGAAGTGATCTCGCCGCTGTACACCGGGATGGCACCGTTTCGAGGCTCCGTGCCGACTCAGGGAATTGAAGGGCTGCCGGGAACAGAAGTGACATTCACCGCGACCAGCAATCGTCCGCTGACCGGCGGCTTGCTGGACATTATCAGCGACGCCGGCACATCAACTTTGGTCAGGATGCTGCCAGAAGGTGCGCTGCTTCCGAACTCCGATCCCGCTGAAATACTTTCAACGGGATCACAGTCCGGTTATGCCGAAACGCACAGCGTCACCGGCAGCTTTGTGATCACCGACAATGGTCGAGTCGACCTGACTGTGATTGACGAAGCCGGACAGCAGTCTGCAGAAGCGTTTTCTGTTCCCGTGCGTCTGCTGCAGGACCAGTCGCCGATCGTTCGCTTGCTGCAGCCTCGTGCCGTCTCGTTTGCGACTCCCACCGCAATGCTGCCGGTCCAGGTCGCGGCCGAAGATGACTACGGATTGCGGCGATGTCAGCTTTTCCGCAGCCTGAACGATTCGCGTCACCTGCCGATGGATCTGCCGACACCGGAAGGCACGCCGCGTCGATTCCAGACGTCGACCATGCTGCCTCTGGCCGAATACGGACTGCAGCCCGGTGACGAAATCAAACTCTTCGCGCGAGTCGAAGACAACGATCCGAACGGCCCGGATGCTCCGATTGGAAAGGGTTCTGAATCCGGTATCGTCACGGTGCGCATCATTTCACAGGAAGACCTGGAGCGCGTCCAGCAGCAGAAGGCCGGCATGGAAATGATGATGTCGCGCTACCAGCAGGCTCAGCGCCGGCTGGAACGTCTGGCCGACGAAATGCGGCAGGTGAGGGAACAGCTTGAAGCCGCTCAGGCTGCGGATCCCGATTCTCCGCCGACCGAAGAACTCCGACAAGAACTGCAGCAGCTTGCCGAACAAATGCAGCAGGAAGCCGAAGCCATCCAGCAACTTGGCGACAAACCACTGCCGCTGGAACTCGACAAGCAGCTTGCTCCGCAGCTTCAGGAAATGGCCGAGCGCCTTCGCGAACTCGCCGAACAGGCGGCCGGCATGTCGGCCAACCCGAACTTCAATCCTCAGCAGGCCGCCGAACAGCTTCAGCAGATGATGGACGCGCTGCAGCGGGAACAGCAGCGACATCAGGACGAAGCTATGCAGCCGCTGCAGCAGCTTGCGCAGGTGCTGCCGCTGAAGCAGAACGAAGCGGAATTCACGCAACTGGTCCTGAAACAGCGGGAGCTTGCCGACCGGCTGAATTCTTTGAAAAACTCCGACGAAGCCAGCGACCCGGCCGAACGCGCACGGATGCGGGAACTGGAAGAAGAACAGCATCGCGTCCGCGAACAGCTCAGCGATTTGCTGGACCGCATCGAGGAAAACGCCAACAGCCTTCCCGACGATCCGAAGCTGGACAAGCTGCGACAGTCCGCGCTGGAATTTGCTCAGGCCGTGCGAGACAGCCAGGCCACCACCGAAATGGCCGACGCCGAAAGTTCCCTGACGGAATTCAACGGCGGCAACGGACACTTCCATTCCGAAAACGCGGCGCAGTTGCTTGAGCAGTTTCTCGGTCAGTGCCAGGCGATGGGCGGAGCGGCCGGTGAATCGCTTCCGCAGTTCAACCCGAGTCTGGGCAGCAGCATGGCGCAGACACTGAATCAGCTTGTTCCCGGCATGGGCAATGGAATGAGCGGCTCGGGTATGGGTCAGGCCGGCAGCGGAGGTTACAGTACGAATATGGCGACGATGAACAATGTCGGCATGTACGGCGGCCTGCCGGTGCTGGATCCGAGCAGTTCGTCATCGGGCGGCTCGGAAAGCGACATGGCCGCAGGAATCTTCAGCAGCCCGTTTGCCTCGGGACAGAACGAATCCGGCACCGGCTTCACGGCCAGTCAGACAAACCCGGCGTTCGGCGGAGCGGACTGGGGTGTTCCCATTCAATACCGCCGCCAGGCGGGCAGGTACCTGCAACAACTCGCGGAGGAACTGGAACAATGATCATCAAGTTACCACAACGATCGGCAGTGTTCGTTATTCCGGCGGTCATGCTGTGCCAGATCCTGCCCGCAACTCTTCGTGCGAAAGACACGGCGCCCGCCGTCGCTGCGATTCCCGGCGACAACGCGCCGACGGTCCCCGATCCGCAGCAGGTCGGCGGTGAAGCCGACAGCGTGGTTCAGGTGGCCAACCTGATCTATGCCGGAGTGAAAAGCAGCCAGTGTTTTTCCGACCACTTTCTGGCAGCCGCCGAACAGGATTCGGCAATCTCCACCAGTCGCCGGTTTCATGCGGTGAAACTCAGTTCCGACGAAGTCTTTAATCATCCGATGGTCATCATGACGGGCGAAGGCGAATTCACGCTGACCGATGCCGAACGGGAAAACCTGCGACAGTATCTGACTCGCGGCGGCTTTCTGCTGGCGTCGGCGGGATGTTCGTCGAAGGAATGGAACCGGTCGTTCCGGCGCGAGATGACGGCCATCTTTCCCGATCAGCCGACGACTCCGATCAGCTACGATCATCCTGTGTTCAATACGGTCCACCGGATCGATTCTCTGAAAGCGAAACACGGTGAACCGAAACCGCTGGAGGGAGTCACGCTGGACGGAAGGCTGGCCGTGATCTATTCGGAAGATGGTCTGAACGACACCGCCCACGCGCAGGGCTGCTGCTGCTGTGGCGGCAACGAAATCACCAACTGCATCGATGTGAACGTGAACATCCTGGCCTACGCGCTGCTGTTTTAAGGTTCGGCCGCGACCCGCGGGGAGCGTGAACGATGGCGGTTTCTGACGCAGCAAACGGCAATGCGGGCTTGAGCGCGTCGACCGCCTGCATCCATCCCGGTGCCACGACGTCTCTGCGCTTACCGCAACATGCAGTTCCGCATCAATCCGTTTTCGCTGGCGCCGCGCAACGCATCGTCGGCGCCGTAGTGTTGATGCTCACGATCTTCGGCTGCGATCCCCCGGCGACCGAACAACAGTCCGGCGATTCATCGACCAAACCGGTGCGCCCCGTCACCGTCATCGCCAGCGGTGATACTCACGGGTGGATCATGCCGTGCGGCTGCACGTCGAATCAGTCCGGCGGTCTGCTGCGGCGCGGAAGCTACGTGGATGAACGTCGAGAGTCCGGTGAAGTCATACTGGTCGACGTCGGTGGAGCGGCCGACGGCACCGCGCCGTATCAGCTCGAACGCTTTCGCGCTATCCTGAAGGGCGAACACTCAATGGAACTCGCGGCTCACAATCTGGGCGCCGCCGAGATCGCGTTCGGCGCGGAAGTGCTGCAACAGCTTTCTCAGGAAACCGGCATCACGTTTATTTCCGCCAATGCCCGTGACCACGCCGGTCAACTGCTGACCACGCCGTTCGTTCTGGCGGAGCAGGGCGGGCAGAAGATACTCATCACCGGAGTACTCTCACCTTCGTTCGCGGATCGCAACACGCAGGTCAGCGATCCTGCCGACGCGATTCTGGCTGTCGTCAATGACGTCGGTGCGGACCAGAACAGGCTGGTCGTGCTGGCCTATCTTCCGGTCGACGAACTGAGACAGCTTGCCGAAACGCTGCCCGAAGCCCACGTCATCATCGGCGGCCCGACGGGGCAGAGTCTGGCTCCTGAACAGATCGGTCCCGTGCTGCTGACATCAGCCACAAACAAAGGCAAGTTTCTGGCGGAAGTCACTTTTCCGGCGAAAGCCTCCGATCCTCCGGCCGCGAAGGTTGTCGAAATGTCGCCGCAGTGGTCCGATCACCCGGTTCAAAGACAAAATCTGACTGCGTTCCGACAGATCCTTGCCGAACGGGATTTCTCCGCCGACGAAAGCGGGCTCGTCGCGGCGCGGTTCGGGACGGATGGAGATCGGCATAGCGACGCGAATTCTCATGGCGGCCGGAATTCAAACGGCCACGCAAGTTTGAACGGCGACCTGAATCGGGAGGGCGAGGCTCCTGCCGAGCCAATGAACCGGGAGGGCGAGGCTCCTGCTAAGCCGCCTGGGCCGCGTGACTTTCCCCGCCGTAGCGGCTCGGGGGAAGCCTCTCGCTCCCTCGTCGGCAGGTCCGCAGAAGCCCCGCCGTTCCCGGAAGGAATCGCCAGCGGCCGATCACAGCGGATCTCCGGAACGGAATCCTGTCGCGACTGTCACGCCGAAAGCTGCGACGTCTGGGACGCCACCGGACACGCTCACGCATGGCAGCGCCTGCAGGACGAGGATGGAGCACACGTCGACCCGTTTTGTCAGAAGTGCCACACCACGGGCTACGGTCTGCCGGGCGGATTCCATTCGATGAAGCACAGCGTCGATCGAGTCAACGTCGGCTGCGAAAGCTGCCACGGCCCGTCGAAGGACCACGTCGCCGACAGCAATCGCCGCACACCGCTTGATGCCGTCGGTTCGTGTGTGCAATGCCACGACGAAGAAAACAGCCCGGAGTTTGAGTTCGGTGAATACTGGAAAAGGATCCGGCATGAATGAGCTTTCCTGTGTGAAGGCGAAACGTCGCAGGCAATTCGCGCAATGTCTTTCATCACCGCACCAGCGCGCGATTGCGATGGCGGGTTTGCCGTCTGCGTCCACTTCGGTCACGGCGGCACCGCGGAAATGCTCGCGCGGGTTTGCGATTTGTCACATCACGATCGCGCTGATCATCACCGGGATTGCTGCCCGCGTATTCGCCGACGAACAACTTTCTGACATGCCGTCAGTCTCCGAGGCGACTCACGAAATCGCCTGGCTGCATGCTCTCGACCGCGCTCAGGAACTGGGCCGCACACGGCGGGCTCCCGTGCTGGTTATCGCCGGCGCCGTCTGGTGCGGGCCATGCCGACTGCTCGAAGAAGAACTGAAACAGTCCGCCGTCCAGGACGAACTGCAGAACTGGGTCCCCGTTCATCTGGATGTCGACGACGATCCCGCTGCGGCAACGCAGCTTGCCGTGTCGTCGATTCCGGCACTGCGAATTCTCAGTCCCGATGGCCGACTGGTCGCGTCGCGTGAGGGATTTCTGGAAGCGGGAGAACTCGCGGCCTGGCTGCAGTCACAGTTCGCCGAAGCCACCGATGCCACCGGCGCCGATACCGCCGGCGGGCCGATGAATGCTCTGGCCGTGATCAACCTGATGAAGGACTTCCGCAGCCGCGAATCGTCCGTGCGGGAAGCTTCGATCAGCCGGCTGGCCGCTGTCCCGGAGAAAGCCGCCGCCGCCGTTGTGGCTGCCTTCGCTGACGGAAATCTGTCGGAACAGTTGGCCTGTATCGAACTATTGTCGCTGTGGAATGCTCCCGTCGACGACCTCGACCCGTGGATCCCCGCATCGCTGTCGGCGGACAAGCTGCAGCGCCTGGACGGCTGGCTCGGCGAACACAACTTCGAAGCATCGAATCGCTCCGAAGAGCTTTCCGCCGCACAGTTGATCGAAATCCGGCGGCTGCTGACCAACATGCTGACGGCCGATGCCACCAGTGCCGCGGCGATGCGAGAACAACTGGCTCGCATGGGCACAGTCACGCTGCCGCTGGTGCGCGCCGCTCTGGCTGAAGCGACGTCCGACGTCGAACGTTCGCGGCTGCTGGCGGCGAAGTATCGAATCGTCGCGACAGCCGATTTTCACGCGGGCTGGCCCGGCGGAATCGAACGCCTGGCGGCGATGGACTACGACACTCGCATCGCCGCGGCCGCAGAACTGAGCGAACGAGCGACTCGCCGGGACGAATCGCTGCTGCTGGAACTGTTCGGCGATCCGGTACCGCTGATCCGCGAAATGAGCCTGAAAGCCCTGAAGCGAGTCAGCGGAACGTCAGCCAGCGGCGCACTGGTTCGACTACTGGACGACCCCGATCCCAATGTTCGAGCGGCCGTGCTGAAGCAGTTGGCCGAATCACCCACTCCGCTACTGGTTTCAAGAATCGCGGAACACGCGTCGCGCGAAACGGATCCCGACATCGTGGTCCATGCCGTCCGATTCCTGCGCGAAGTCCCCAGTGCAAACGCCGCGGAGGCTCTGGTCGGTCTGTTTCGACACGCAAGCTGGCGAGTCCGCGCGGAAGCCGCCGATGGCGTCAACCAGATGCTCGAACGCAACAGTTCTGAGTTCAACACGCTGCGACCGGCGCTGGCAAAGGGGTTTCAGTCGCTGCTGGACGACGAAGACGGCTACGTCGTCGGTCAGGCAGTCGAAGGGCTGGCCAGTCTGAACAGCCACGCGTCGGTGGACCGTATGATCTCCGTCGCCGAACAGCGTCCGCAACTGGCACCAACCGTGATCGAAGCGCTGGGAGCGACTTTCTCTTCCCACGAAATGACATCACCGACGCTGCGCCAGTTCTGTCATCACGAACTGCCGTCGGTGCGAGCGGCTGCCATCGTGCAACTGATCCGGATTGAAAGGAAGAAAGCAGCCGACGAATTGACAGCAGCCCTGAACGACCCGGAGTCCGATGTCCGCATGGCTGCCATTGATGCGATCTTCGAACTGGCCATGGATCGGATCACGTCGCAACTGGACAACGCCGCCGATCCTGAGCCCGGTGGACTCGAATTCCACAGCCATGAAGGAACGGACGAACCGGTGTCAATTCTCAGCCGCGTGCGTTCCCGGATCGGCGATCTGTTTTCCTCAACGGAGGCGACAGGTCTCGCAGAACTGGAGCAGTCCCTGGAGCAGGAACTGGAAGGCTCTACGGTGGTGCGAACAATCAGTGACGCCGCGGGCGATACGGATGCCCTGTTGGAAAAGGAACGAACGGACTACCGCAATGGCGAATGGCTGTATGCTCGCGAATCAATGATTGCTGAGCTGCTGAACGCCGATAATCCCGAAGAACGGCTCGCCGCGGCACGCTACCTGTCCGTCGTTGGTCATCCCGCCGCGTTTGACGTGTTGCTGCAACTCGCGGATTCACGAAGTCACCTTGCAGGAGCCGCGCGGGCGTTTCCCGGACTGCTGCTGGCGGACAAGCTGCGGTTATTCGATCGCCTGGTGACGACGGCGGATGCCCGCAGCGATCTGGTGCTGGTCGCGGAATCTCTGGCGGATTCCCACGACAGCCGTGCCGCTTCGAAAATCTGGGATCTGCTGGCGAGTCAGGATGCCACGGCTCAGCTTGCCGCCGAACTGATGTTTCCCCTGCTTCAAACGTACACGTCGAAGCAATGGTATTCACTGTCGCAGCTTCCCGAATCGAAAGTTCAGTCAATCAAGGCGGCCTACACGCACATGGCGACGGAAGGTACTCGCTGGCAGCGTGTGACCGCACTGGCCCTGCTGGGTAAAGTGGATTCAGCACTGGCTGCACAGTCCGCGGAATCGCAGTTGGACGACGACACGCTTTCGGCCGACATGCAGGCCGACGCGCTAAGCGCACTGCTTGTCTATTCGGACGACGCTACCGCCAGTGCTCGGGCCGCCGACGTGCTGTCATCGAACAATTCCGGGACGGACGAAAACGATCTGCTCCGCGAAACGGCATTGCTGTATCTGGCCTACGGCACGGAAGGAGTCGCAACAATCGGTGGAGCGCTGAGGCTGGAGAAATCGTCGGATTCGCACACAGTTTCGTACAGCTACGGCGGTACTGACCAGCCGCTTCCGAAACCACTTGTCGCACATGTTCCGGACAGCATCGCCGCCGAACATGTGAAACCGTTCCTGACTGCAGATCATCCCGCCACAACGGCAGCAGCGGCCTACCTGCTGACGTTGCTGGGACAGCCGGATCACGTTCAGGCAACAATCGACGCGTTTATGCGAACACCGGACAACAAGGCAGCGCGTCGGCTTGCGGTGCGAGCGATCGCGGCAACGGATTCATCTCAGCATGTTCCGCTGCTGGCGAGGATTTACGAACAACTCAAGGCAGACCAGTACGCTCGGTATTATTCGGACATCGCCGAGTTCTACTGGACCATCCGCCCGATGACCGGCCCGGATGTGCTGGCGCTGCGAAAGCAAATTCGCGACGAACAAACCGCTGAAGTGCTTCGACGGCACATGCGGGAACAATGAATCGTAGTGCAGGCAGTTGTGTAGCGAATTCGAAGCCCGCAATTTGCCACACTCGTCAGTTGGACCAATAAGCATTTGGGAATTCTTCCGGAAACTCACTGATAACACGCTCACTAAAAAACATCGCCACGCTCGCAACTTTCGACGCCGGCGCGACACACCCGGCCTGATCGGCAGGATGTGAACCGGGAAAAAACATCAACAGGAAAGATCTTGTCGCATGAAACCCACCACGCTTCTTATCGCAATTCTGGGGCTGTTCTGCGGCGCGCCGGTCGCAACCGCTCAATACTCGTTCTCCGCATCGAGCGAACCGTTTGTCGGAACGGGCACCGCGACACTTAAACAAAAACCGGAACGCATGCGCGTGATCATTCCGCTCAGCGCCCAGGCGCAGACCGTGCGGGAAGCGGCAACAGCACTCCGGGAAAAGGCGGACTCCGCCGGACAACAGCTTGTCGTGATGGGAGCCGCCAGCGATTCACTTAATACCGGCAGGCTGAAGATCGATGAATCGGCGTCCGACACTCACCGAAAAATGCTGATGCAGATGAGAGGCATGATGGGCAGCTCGTTCGGCGGCCCTCCCGAAGCCACGGAGACGACGGAGGATTCCGAGCAGGAGATGGCAGCCATGGTGTCCGTCACGACCTCATTGACGGCCGACTTCATGCTGCAGGGCGATGATGACGTCGATCTGCTGGCGAAGTCCTTTGAACTGCAACAGGCAATCAAAGACGCGAAACTGAACGGAGAAGCGGGATCCGGACTGTCGCCCGAAGAGCAGGAACTGCTGGAAGAAGCGGCGATGTTCGGACAATCAGGCGAAGAGAACCCCGATCAGCCGGTGTTCATGTTCGTCGGTTCAATCGGCCGGGACGCACGCAGCAAGCTGATGAAGGAGGCGTTTCAGAAGGCTTCCGCGTCGGCCGCAGAACTCGCCGAAGCCACCGGCGCGAAACTCGGCCGGATGGCTTCCGTCCGTGAAAGCAGCGACATGGAACCGGACTGGGACAGCTTCAGTTCCGGACGCGGCTACGGCTATTCGTCATCGCTGTACCAGACACTGCAACAGGCAAAAGCCACACTGGACGAAGAAGAAGGGATGACGGCCATCGGCAGCAACCCGACGGAACTGGTCTTTTCCGTCACCCTGACCGCCGGCTTCGGCATCGAGGAATGAGGGGAAGTTGAGAGTTGAGAGTTGAGAGTCCAGAGACCAGAGACCAGAGACCAGAGACCAGAGACAGGAGACAGGAGACAGGAGACAGGAGACAGGAGTCCGAAGACAGAAGGAACCGGGCTGGTAAAATCCCCCACAACTCTCAACTCTCAACTCTGGACTCCCAACTCCCCCTCACATATTCGTTTTCGTGTCGCCGCCGGAACCTCCGGCGACTTTGGCAAGCGCGGCGCTTAGTTCCCGGTCGTGGCCGTGGTCGCGGCTGTAGATGCGGAAAATGATGAAGCTGGTGGGCAGGCTGCGAAACAGCTCATCATCGTCCAGTTCGAAGGAATTGCCGCTGGCCGGATCGAACCAGAAGTTCTGACCTCCCGCCGGTCGCCGGGCACTGGGCCGATGGTAGTGCTTCGCCACGTCGATCCGCATCGGAATGTCCTTCAGCGACGCCGGCAGGAACTCGCGCACGCGCTGTTCGACAAGGTCGGGCGCAGAAAAAATCGTCGTGCTTTCGGCCTGACCGCTGTGGAAATGCATCGTCCGCTCACAGGCCATGCGCCACATTTCGTCGCGGTTGATGATGGCTTTCCAGTGGCCGCCGAGTTCAGCAAGCTGCCGCTCACTGCTGTCGGCCCAGCGCGTCACGTCCACCAGAAACGACGTTTCCGTCAGTCCCTGATACTCGCGAAGGTGTTCCAGCGGATTACCCGGAAACAGCCGCTGCATCGTTTCGGCAAAGTAGTCTTCCAGAGCGATGTCGATACCGCGCACCGTGCGGTGAAAGTAAATCGTGCGAAACAGATTGGCCCGTGTTTCGATGAAGTTTATCAGTGTCGGCAGCCCTCGCGAATGAATCGTCAATCCCTGCTGAGTAAAGAAGCTGTAGTGAACCAGTCGTGAAATATCGAAGGCCTTCGTGTTGTAGCCGGACATGTAGGCGTCGCGCAGAACGAAATCCATGTTGTCGACCGTGTAGATTCCACTGAACAGCGATCGCAGCTTCTTCAGCCAGTCCGGATGGCCCTCTTCGTCTTCGGGCTTTCCGGCCGGCCGACGAATCAGCCACGCGACCTGCCGCGGATCAAGCTCTTCCAGCGGCTGCAGCCTGCCATTGGGATTGCGGCGAATGCGGCGAATGATGTCGCCCAGTTCGTGCTCAATGATGTGACCGCCGATGTCTTCGTGAGTCAGATCGAACTGTTCAAGATAGTGGTCATCGAAGAAGTGGCCGAACGGTCCGTGACCAACGTCGTGCAGCAGTCCCGCGATTCTGACCAGACTTTCCACGTAGGCCTTCGAGGGAGTCTTGCGGCAGGCGTCAACCAGCGATTCATACCATGCGGACGCCGTGACCGAACCAAGATGCATCACGCCCAGCACATGCTGAAACCGCATGTGTTCGGCCGACGGAAAGACCCACCACGCGGTCTGCAACTGATGAATCTGTCTCAGCCGCTGCACCCACGGATGATCGATCAGGTCCTGCTCGGCCGCTTCGTCCGCCTGCATGCCGACTCGCGAGATGAACGGGATGTAGCCGTGAATCGGATCGTGAGAAAGACTTTCAGTCGTGAAGTCGCGGACCATCGGGAAACCTGCTTCGCTGGAAGACGCCGTTCTGCCGGGAAAGCCAGGGATGATAGCGAAACGCACAGTGGCATTCGAAGCGGAGGATCATGCCTGCCGAAGCCGCGCCGGCGCGCACGTCTGAGTCGCGCGAACATCGCCGTCGCGTACCGACGGACTGCAAAGTGCGACGGCTGCCTACCGCAGGCCGAACAGCAGATCGGCCAGAAGCTGCAGCGGCGAGGCTTCTTCGGCGTCCATTCGCGGACAGCGAGGCGGCTGTGCGACGGTGGTGATTTCGCCTTCCGAAGTCACATGCAGCGCGGATGGCGCCACTTCGCGCCCTCCGGCGGATCGTTCGATGCGGGACAATTCGCCATGGTCCAGCCACAGAAAATGACACTGATCGCAGGAATCGATCACCACGTTACCGGGGCCGAAGTAGGGATGCGCCTCCATCAGCCTGTCGCAATTCGGACAACGAAGCTGCCGTTCGAATTCCCGCGGCTCGATCGGTCGCGGCGTTTCGCCTTCCAGCCCTTCGCGTCGTGAACGGCGTTCCCGCACAACGGTGCCAAACGCATCGTTTTTCAGCAGCATGCCGTAGCAACGGCCACAGTAAGCGACGTTGCGGTCTTCGATCTGCCCCTTCTTCAGAGGTTCATCGCAGCACGGACAGGCCACGCTGACGTCGTCCGAAAGTGGTGTAATGCGGTCGACCGACAGCGGGTTTTCCTGCGGAAATGCCAGAGACTGACAGAATCGGCATTGCATGTAGTCGCGACCGGGGACGGCTTCAACATTGCCGCCGCACTGGCGACAGGAAATCGTGGAACGCTGGGACGTGCTCATGGGACGGCTTACCGGAAAATGGAGACAGCGGTGTTCCGGCAAACTTAGCTTACGACCGCCACGACAAGGCGGACCACGGGTCGCAAACGCGCGAAACATGCGTTCCGAACATAACGATCGTACGGATTCCGGGCACCGGCGGCATCGGTCTCGCAGCCTGCGATTTTCGACCGCAGTCAGTTTGCTGCTTTCGCGGCGTCATGTTCCGGCGCGAGCGATGCCGGCGGTGCTGAACGCTGTGACGCCTGGTCATAGAGCACCGCGAGCGGAAGCAAAATGGATTCCAGCGTGTCCATGTATACGTCATCAGCAAGCTCGGACTTCCGGCTGCGAAGCGATTCCAGTTGTTGTTCCAGTTCGTCACGTCGCAGGCGTTCTTCCGCGGTCAGCAGGCGTTCTTCGGAACTTCGAACCAGATGCCATCGACGAGCCAGCCGGCCGTCGACCTTTTCCGGTTCCTTCACGTTATCTTTCACTCGCACGCCTTCGAACAGCTCCGCGCGGGATCCCTTCGCGTCGCCGCTATCCTCCAGCAATGAGTGTTCGGTCGCCAGGCGGCCTTCGGACTCATAGAACTCCGCGGTTCTGCGAGACGCGAACAGCCACGCTTCCAGCAGCGACGTTTGGCCGTCCCGATCGACATCTGCGTCCAGCCCGGCTATCGCTTCGGAAAGAAAACCGCCGAAACGCGCGAACTGAATCTCGTTGCCGTCCTTTGTGGCTGTCACGACCGCCCGGCCCGGTCCGCTGATTCCATTGATGAATGGTGAACTGCTCGACGAACAATCGATCACCGCGACCGGCCGGGTTGAAGTCGCCAGCAGCGCCGCGAGGTCTTCGGCGGCAAGATCCGGACCGTCCAGATTGAAGCGAGCTGTCCGGCCATCGAAAGTGCCATGCCCGATCAATACCAGCCAGAGCGGTTCGGTGGTCTCGATCGTCGACCATTCCGATAGCTTGCGGTTGAACTGCTGCAGATCATCCGGTTCGTCCTGAAGTCCGATGGCATGGTACCGGGCATCTCCGGCCGCGGCGGCGGTTTCCCAGCGATCGGCCCATTCACGGAACGCGGCCCCGTATTCGGCAGTACCGTTCGCTCCGACAACGACAAGGATGTGCTGGTGTTCCGTCGGAGCCTGTTCGTCACGAAGTTCGTCACCGACCGTCATCGGCGAACACAGGGCGAGCAACAACCCGATGATGGCCGCTTGAGCCGTCGCGAACACGGACTCGCGATTGTTCCCTCTCCCCTGGCAAGCACGACGGTTAGCGTGAGTTGCTGCCGGAGCCGCCGGGCTTTCGCCGCAGAGCCCGCGCCCCGCGCGGCTCTCAACTCTCAACTCTGGACTCTGGACTGTGAACTTTCGATTCTCGACTCTCATCACGGCATCCCCTGTCGGCGGCGAATCGTCCAGTCGGCCATAAAGCAGCAAACGGCGGCTGCAAAGACCCACCACTGATGCCAGACCGGCCACGACCAGATTTCCACGATGGGAGCGTCCGTGCTGGACAGGTCTTCAACGAACGACGGCAGTTCATCCGTTGTGATCACACGCCCGCCGGTTGCGTCCGCGATCCGCTGCAGAAACGCCCGATCAACGCCGACCGAAGCCATCTCTTCCTGATCCGGCTGGCTGGCCCAGCCCATGGTCGCAGCCAGTTTTTCCGGTTCAGGTTGCTCTTCGTGAATCAGTTCCGCCGTCACTTGTGCGACATAGGGTCCAGGGTCCAGCGCGCTGATGGTCACTTCATACCGGCCGATCGTCTCTACCGACGGTTCGCCGGCAAGTTCCATTTCTTCACCGCCGGGGCGCGTGACGCGAAATGTTACGGTCGCATCTTCCCGGTCTTCGAAATCGCGGTCCTTCACGTCCGCCACCAGTTTCCACATCCCCAGCCCTAGCGATGATTCCTTCACGGCGGAAACGTTCAGCCGCTTCGGCACATCCGCAACAAGGAAGCGAATCATCTGTCGACACGCGCGGGCGTAATCGCCAAGGTCTTCTTCCGGTTCGGATCCGGGAGCGAGTGGTGACGTGACACCACCGGGCTGGACGCGCTGTCGGATTCGGCGCAGCCCTTCGTGAAGCCGCCACCGCCAGAGGTCGCCGATGCACAGCGCAGCGGAACGTCCCCGCCCGAATCGCTGAACGACCAGGGCGGGCCATTCGACGCCGCTGGAATCGTGAACGGTGGCCATGATGACAGCTCCCGGTCGAATGAACGTCGCCGGGTTCAGCGTGTGAAAGCCGGGCATTTCGCCGAGTCGCTGTTCTTCCGCCGCTTCGTCTGAACGCAGTCGCACCCATGGTTGAAGCCAACCGTCACGCGTCAGACTCAGCCGCACAGGTTCGCCGGGAGTCGTTCCTTCGCGATGCAGATCAATCGGCAGCATCTCACCGACGGGCGTGCGATCGTATTCGCCGTTGCGGAAGGATTCCTGACCACCGGTCATCAGCAGTCCGCCTCCGCGTTTGCTGACGAATTCGTAGATCAACTGAAGCTGATCGGCCAGAAAGAACCCTGCTTCCATGTCGTCCAGAATGATGGCGTCATACTTGAACAGGTCTTCCGGTTTCTCAGGAAATCCGCTCAGCAGTTCTTCTTCGTCTTCCGTCCCGAGCCGGACCAGAACCGGTTCGTCATATTCTTCAGCCACTTCCTGTTCGGCTTCGTCAAAGCCCCGCAGCAGGGAATTGGACGACTCGTTCTCGCGACCGCGGAAATCGAACTTCGCTTCCTTCTTTGCAATCCGAATCAGACCGACCAGGTCCACCTGAGGATCCGTTTCCGTGGCACGGCGGAAGAACTTGAATTCCCAGTTCGGCCGCCCGCTGACATACAGTACTCGCCGCTTGTCGCTGCCCCGGTCGACAGCCACCAGCCGCTGATTGTTAACCGTCGTCGCTTCTTCCTGAACAGCGGTGCCGTCCGAATTCAACAGTTCCGCGTTCACTCGATAAAACACGGTCCCCGCATCCTCCGGGCGGACGCGGAACCGCAGCGGCGAATCATCGCCTGCATCCCGAGTCAATGTTTCCAGCGGCAGACCCTGGTCGTCGAGCAGCGTGGCCTGAATTTTCTGCCCGGACGCCAGCCCTGAGCACGCGACCTGAACCTGCAGCGTTACGGGAGCGTCATCGAAAGCCGTCTGAGCCACCGATACCGTGCCGACAGCGACGTCAGGCCGTGAACTTTCGTTCGATGGCACAACCGGAAACACGGGTGGCAGCCCCTGCAGATCATCCAGCGATTCCGCGAAATCGGTGGCATTGCCGTCAGTCAGCAGCAGAGTTCCCGCCAGCGGCTGATTGATGAATCGATCCTTCAACTGCCGCAATGCAGTCTGAAGATTGGATGCGGCTCCGTTGAATTCCGGCTGCCCGAACCGATCAACCCGCTCCAGCCGCTCGCTGACCAGATAGCGGCGAAGCTCGAAATCCTGATCGATGCGGTTCAGCCATCCGTTCGGTTCGGTCCGTTCGCCGGCTTCAAGCAATTCAGAGAACTCATCCGCGCGAGTCGTGTCTGCATCCGTCGCCACCAGTTGACTGCGGCTGACGTCAGCCAGAACCGCAAAGACGTTTGCTCCGCGGCGGGGACGAGCACTGCTCCACAGCGGGTTGACCAGACACGCCACGATCAACAGCCACCCGATGACTCGCAGCGATGTCGCAACACTGAGCGCCAGCCACTGCCGCCGGCTGACCCACAGTGCCAACAGCACACCGACGACACCGATTGCGACCGCCGGCAGCAGCCAGTTGTTGTCGCCGATGACCAGGCCGGCGAAGGTTGGGAGGCAAAGCACAGTCATTGAATCAGATGAGATGAAAAACAAACTTCTCTTTCGGGTACCACAGCTTGCCGTTCAGGAAAGCTGTGCCGCGAAGCGGTCTGAAAACTCTCCGGAGCCGTACTGACACTGATGAAGAACGATTCCTGATTTGTGTTCGAACAATGCAGATTCCCGGCAGCTGCGCCGCACAACTTGCCGGACGCAGGATGTGGTACCGAAGTTGATGATCTCATTCTTCAATCCGGCTCTGGCCGAGGAGTTCATAGTACCGCTGGACAAGTTCGTCGAATTCTTCGGGCACGGGTTCACGATCGATCGGCACCATCGATCGGTCGGATTCCATCCGCGCGAGTTCCTGTGTGATCCGTCGCTGCAAAACCTGCATTTCTTCGAGCAATTGTGACTTCACCAGATCCCATTGCGGTTCTGTTCCGTGTCGTCGAAATTCCGCCCGGATCGAGCGGGCTCGATCGCGCACCTGAGCGACTCGGTTCCGCAAATCGGGGTCTTCCAGCATTTCCTCGACGTCGCGCAGACCATCCGAGAAGTCGCGGAAGTCGTCGCCGGTCAGAGGCTGATAGCGAACATTTCCGTCGCCGCCTCCGCCGCCGGCATTGCCACCCCGACGACCGCCGTCCAATAGCGTCGATGATCGCTGGCCGCCGCGGCGCAGCGGAACCGGTTCATCAGACTCGGAGTCCTGGCCAGCAGATCCGCCCTGCTGGTTGCTGCCTGGTTCGCCACCGGACTGCGACTGGCCGGACTGATTTCGCCCGCCGCCCTGGCCTTGTTGCTGGCCGGACTGCTGGCCGGACTGCTGGCCTTGTTGAGACTGCTGTCCCTGCTGCTGGCCGGACTGGCCACTTTGTTGTGACTGCTGGTCTTGTTCTGACTGTTGACTTTGTTCTGACTGTTGATCGGACGCCTGGCCCTCACCCTGCCGGGGTTGTTGGCCGGGTTGTTGTTCGCTCGAAGACTGGCTGCTCTCTGCTCGCTGCTGTGAGTCGGAGGAGTCGTCCGGTTGTTGCTCGCTGGACGCCTGACGTCTGCCGGCTCCGCCCGGTCGCGGATCGGAGGACTGACCTCTGTCGGCGCGCCCAGGTTGCGGTTGTTGCTGGTCCGGGTTGGGGGACGGGAGGCGTTGAATGCCGCGGCGCTGCGTGCCGGGTTCGACGGGATCGGAGTCCCGTCGTACGTTGCCGCCGTCGCCGGGCTGCTGATCCGCGCTGGGATTTTCACCGGTGGCTTCGGCGATTTCCGACGACAGTTGTTCCGACAGGTTTTCGAGCTGTTCGCCGGCTCGGCGGAGAGATTCGGCTTCGCTGCCAAGCACCGCGTCGGCGGCACGTTCGATTCCTTCCCGCAGATCATCGATACCGCGGCGGGCGATCTGTTCGGCCTGCTGAGACTGATTCCACAGTCCGCGTCCCACCAGAATTTCCGTGGCTTCCAGAGCTTCTTCGGGTTTCTTTTCCCGCATGTCGCGGATCGTGTCATACAGCCGGCGTGACAGCAGTGGCTCACTGTTTTCAGCCTGTTCGATCAGTTGTTTGGACTGGTCGACGATGTGTTCCAGCCTGTCTCGCTGTTCGCTTACCTTCTGCTGCAGAGCGTCGCGGTCGCGACCTGACCTCAGAGAAGGCGGCTCGCCGGCGGACGGTTCCCGATCGGAGTCTTCTGATCGTTCTCCATCATCTCCGGCGATTTCGCGGGCGATCTGTTCCTGCTGTTCGGTAAGGTCTCGCGCCTGCTGTCGGAGGTCGCGCATCGCATCGCTGAACGCGGACGATGTCTGATTGCGGAAGTCTTCCTGAAGTTCTTCAAACTGCCGTTCGGCTCGCGTGCCTTCGGCGATTGCTTCCGCCAGTTTGCCTTCGTCCATCGCCTCGGACGCGCGCTGAACGTTGTTGCGAGCCTGTTCGATCTGCTGACGAGACTGCTGGTTCTGCTGTTGCTGCTGCGGTGACCCCTGATCCATCCGTTCCCGCAGTTCGTCGACGTCGCGCAGCATTTCCCGCTGTTCTTCACGAAGTCGTTTCAGTTCGCGTTCAATCTCCTCACGTTCTGCATCCGTCTGAGCGGCACGCAGTTCTGATTCCAGTTGCTTGAGTCGCTCGTTCAGCATCTCCTGGCGGCGAGCCAGCTCCTTCAGACGGTTCAGAATCTGAAGCTGCTCGCGCTGTTCAGCGGACTGTTCCTGTTGCTGCTGAGCCTGGCTTTCCGATTCGTAACGATTGCGGTCGTTATCCAGTTCCAGTTGGTTCAACTGCTGCTGCGACGCACTGTTTTGCTGTCCCTGTCCTCTTCCCTGCTGAGACTGCGATTGCTGCACCTGATGCTCGCGGGCTCTCAGCCGCAGCAGCCCCTGGTAGGCTCCCTGTTCGGCAAACAGTGCCGTCGGAAGCTGTTTTGAGGCTGTCGCCGAAGTCGTGCCGCTCAGCACTTCCGCTGCCCGTTGCATGTCCCGTTCGACTGCGGAGATGATCTGCGTCATCTGAGCATCGTCGGCTGCTTCCTTCAATTCGCTCAGTTGTTCGATCGCGGCCGTCTGAGATTCGGCAACAACGGCGATGTCCTGGTCGGTCTGTGTCTCCGGCTTACGGTCGCTCAGTGAACGCTGAATGTTCCAGGTCGCCAGCACAATTTCCCGCTGCAGTTCGATGAGTTTGTCGGCCGGACTTCCCTGTTGCTGCTGCTGTTGCTGTTGCTGCTGCGACTGACCCGATTGCTGTTCGGATTCGCGAAAGATCTCCTCGAACGGCCGGACTTCGGCGAACATCATGTCGCTGAAGGTACGCTGCTGCAGGCCGTCGGCACCGAATGTGTCGGCGTAGAAATAATAGGTGACCAGGTTGTCGGGTTCCGCGTTCAGTGTCTCCAGTGCAATCAAATGCCGCATGTCGACCTTGGAAGCAGCGGGCTGTTCGGGAGTTTGTTCCGACAGCGAAACGGTGACGGGATCGCTGCCGGTCAGTGCGTAGACGATGCCGTAGTCGATGACTCCGAAGTCGTCACTCGCTTCTGCTTCCACCTGAAATTCCTGCAGGGGAGACACGCTGGTGTCGCGGCCGGGGAACGTCACTTTCAGTTGTGCCGACTGATTGCGCGTGACGCGAATGGAAATCTGTTCTTCATCGGGCGCCGTCCGGCCGGCATCGTCTTCCAGATACACGGCCCAGGTGCGACTCTGATCGGCGGTCACTTCAGCGGACACGACATGCGGCTCAGTCGCTGAAGATGTCAGCGGCACGGCGGCTCCATCCGACGTCCGCAGTTCGGCGATAGCCACGGGTTTGTTGAGACTCAGCCGCAGTTGAATCAGAGATCCTTCAACAGCGGTGATCCGCAGAACGTCTTCGATGACCTGCGGATCGCGGCGCGTGTAGTCCGGCGGCGTGATTGTCGCGTCAGCCTGCTCCAGCCGCGGACGAACGAACGTGGAGACGCGATACCACGGAGAGGCGGGACGTGCATCATTGTTGCGGTTCGCCAGCGACGCGTGGTCGTCACCGAAAACCACTCGGTAAGCTCCGTCACCCGGAACACTGCTGACCCGGGCCGCAAACACGCCTTTGTCAACCGTCTGATCCATCACAAGCTGCTGAAGACCGGCAGTGGCGCTGATGTCGGCGGGCTGGTCGTCTGGAATCACAACCGGAGTTTCCTTTGGCTCAAATTCCAGTATTACGGCGGCCGGAATTGTCCGGGAGAACCGTGCGACAACCGTCAGAGCCGATCCGCGTTCGATCTCCACATCGCCGGGTTCCACGACGAACTCCGAATCGCCGACCACGATCGCGGCGGCTCGAGCGCCACCGGTCAGTGCATCTTTCGGTGAAGAATCCCGGCCCCAGCGGGCGGCCGCGACGACTCCCGACACGAGAAAACAAAACGACAGGGCGCTGAGCAACGACCAGCCCAGCAGCCGTCGGCGAGGAATGACGGCTCGCCAGTCAGAACGCCGCGCCCAGTCATCGGCGTCACTGAGCACCAATCCCGATAAGACGGACCGCCGCATTCGCGGATCTTCGTCGACTCGCACGGCCGTCAGCACGGCGTCCTGAAGTTCCGGGTGATGTTGTTCGACCAACTGAGCGGTCTCCAGCAGTGACGGCCACCGGGTGCGAATCCGCGTCAGCAGCGCACCGAGAATCGTGACTCCCAGGATGACAAACAGTTCCCAGCCGACCCAACTGTCCGTCACCGGCAGCAGTAGCGCGACAATGATCGCGGGCACCAGCAGCAGCAGCCAGCACAGCGCCTGGCGCCGCAGCACGCGCAGTTTAAACAGACGTTTCGCGACGGCGGTCAGGCTGCGTTCAAGGATTGTTCCGGTCATCGTTGGTTCCTGGTGCCATGGTTGCGAGAAGACTTTCTTCCCGTCGCGATTCGATGAATGCCGCGAGTATTGATTCGAGCATAAGACAACCCAGCCCGGCCAGCAGAAACCACCGCCACCATTTCTGACGTCGTTCCAGTTCCGACACGCTGAGTTGCCCCGGACTGATATTGTCGCCGGTTGTCTGGTCCGGGGCGACATCAGATTCCAGATTGTCCGATGTCACACCCAGCACCTGCAACTGGCCGGAAGGCAGTGCCTCAGTGCGAGATTCGGAAGGATCGAGCGCGGCGAGGACCGTTACGGCTGTCGACTCTCCGGTATCGGGGTGCATGCCGGTAATGACATAGCGCCCCGGTTCGGCAAGTTCGAACGCTCCCGCCTTCGTTGACGGGGCTGCCGGATTATCGGAAAGCGATGACGCATCTTCACCGGACGTCAGGTCCTCCGGGCCGACCGTCTCACCGCCCGGAAGCCGCATCGTCCACATGTTCGACGCCACCAGATCCGCCGGATGCACAGTGTCACCCACGGTCCGCGCCAATTCGTCAGATCGTCCGGGATCAGACATGGCCAGGACACTGGAAATCAGCGGCGGAAACCGCGTCGACAGCGCCCATTGACTGTCCTCGGGCTGCCAGCCGCTGGCCAGCAGAATCACTCTTCCGCCTCCGCTGACGGTGCTGACAATTGCAGGATCACCGGAATCGAATTTCGCCACGACGTTCCATGCACCGGGCTGGCGTTCATCAACGGGCAATCTCAGCCGGCGATATCGCCAGAAACGAATCGAAGAAAAGTCGGAGAACTTCGCGTCAGAAAACGCGGCGAACAGCGGACTTTCAAAATCCACCTGGCCGAACATGGCGTAGTCGGGCACATCGGCTTCCGCAACGGAAAGCTGGTCCGGCAGCACGGCAGATAATGTCCCCGCCATGTCCACTGACTTCAGTGCCACCAGCAGCACTCCGCCGCGACCAAGAAATTCCTGCAGCGATGAATTCAGCCCCACCGGCACGGAATCTGTGACAACCGCCAGCCGGACGTCCGGTGCTATCGGCAAGACAACGCCGTCATCGCGAACAATGTCTGTCAGCTCAACTCTCTGGTCAGTGATGCCGTCGAGTGCTCGCTGCAGATAATAGCCCATCGTTTCCGGATCATTGCGATCTGTCGAACCGATGATTGCAACTCTGATCACGGGATTCTGCGTGGTGGGCAGATCAACAAAGTTGTCAAACGGCTGCGGGTCGCCCACGAGTTCGACTCCCGCCACGACGCGCGCGGTCGCTTCGTCGGCCTTCGGCAACAGAACGGTTGATCTCTGGCCGGGATTCACGGTGACGGGAATCGGTTTTCCAACGGGTGCTTTGTTGTCGTCGTACGGCTGCAGCAGAAACTCTGTCGCTGCGGAATCGCCGGCACTGGTCAGCCGCACGCGAATGCGGTCGGTCCTGGAATCTTTGAACCAACTGATGCCGACGTTGCCGGGCTGCCTCGGATTGACGATTCTCAGGTCGAGTTGCACCGACGCCGGCCAGGAGGAATTCTGCAGAGCATCCAGTTCGCTCCCTTCCTGAAAGTCGGTAATCAGCACGAGTCGCCGCTTTCGTGCAGCGCTGCCGGGCTGGTTCTCCTGAGCCAGTTCGTCGGCAACCCGCCTGAGCGCTGCGGCCGTGTGTGTCGGCAGCCAGTCGGGCTGCCACGACGTCAGCACTTCATCGACCAGAGAGCTGCGCTCGCCGGCGGAGGCCTTTGCCCATTGCTGCGGGGAAATCCGCGACGTGAAGTTCTTCGAAAACTCGAAAACGCTCAGCAGGTCATCGTCGGAGAGTTCCGCAACGGTCTCCCGGACAATGCGCGCAACGCCGTCGCGAATTCCGTCACGACGCATGCTGGCGCTGCGATCGATCAGCAGCGCCACATGCTGAATGGCGTCGCTACCCGGCTCTTCCGTCACTGCCGTTCGGTGATACGGCCGCGCGAATGCCAGGCCGATAAGGACCAGCGCCAAAATCCTGAGCAGCATCAGCGGCCAGTGTTCGATGGTGGACCGCTTTGTCAGCTTCGGCCGTGCCGGTTTCAGAAACCTGACAACGCTGAACGGCATGTTCTGAGTCGGCGCGCGACGCAGCATGTGCAGCACGAACGGTACCGCCGCCGCTGCCAGACCGACTGCCGCAAAGATCGGAGCAAGGAAGTCCAATGGGATTGCCTAATCACAGATGCATGTTGCTGAACCAGGAACCCGGCACTCACGCGCGATCCGAACTGCCTGGGCGGCGCAACTGTCGGAAGACTGCAGCCGCCGCACCAAAGCGATTCTTCAAGTGTCGCCACTATCCATGTCGGCGTCGCCGCGCATGCAGGAACTCCACCAGAGCAGCTTCCAGCGGCTGGTTCGTGACCAGTTGCGTGAAGGACGCTCCCGATTTCTGACAGATATCCTGAACCTGCTGGTTGTGCCCGGCCATCCGTTCAATGAATGTCGCCGCTGCGTCACGGGGATCCGCATAGATCTTCTGATTCGATTCCAGATCTTCAAACAGGCGAGGCCCGTCGACGGCCAGGCTGAGTTCCACCGGGTCGAGTACCTGGAAGACAATCACTTCGTGCCCGCAGCCCCGCAACAGCTTGAGACCGGCTTCGAATTGTTCCACGGGAGCCAGCAGATCCGAAATCAGGACGACCAGGCCCATCTTGTTCAAACGCATGGCAGCGTGTTCGAGTGCCGATTCCGGATTGGTTTCCCTTCCGGACGTTGGTTCTTCCAGAGTCACCATGATCCGTCGAAGCTGACCCGGTCGATCGAGCGGGAATCACCAGCCGGACTCGTTCGTCAAACAGGCTGAGCCCGACGGCGTCTCCCTGCCGATTCAGCATCCACGCCAGCGCCGCGGCGATGGTGCGGGCGTAATTGTGCTTGGTGTACGACAGAGATCCGAACGACATCGATCGGCTGAAGTCCGTCACCAGATAGCATCGCAGATTGGTTTCGTCTTCGAACAACCGGATGTAACTGCGGTCGGTGCGAGCGAAAAGCTTCCAGTCCAGAAATCGAGGATCGTCGCCCTGCGTGTACTGACGATACTCGGAGAACTCGACACTGAATCCATGCCGCGGACTGCGATTCAGTCCGGTCCGAAACCCTTCGACGACAATCTTCGCTCGCAGTTCCAGTGACCGGATGCTCATCACAACCTTCGGGTCCATGAAGGTCGAGCCGGTGTGGGCAATGGTTTCAGTGGCCGGTGAGGTCATTTGACACCCCCGACTCGCGCGCCGCAGTCTCTGCGAATGTCCCCTCTCCCCCGAACGGCTCGCGCTATCGGCTTGCAAAACTTATCGGCATTCTCGCCAGCCGTTTGGGGGAGAGGTTCAGGGAGAGGGGGTCGCGTTGCCGCTGCATTTCGGATTGCGTGAACAACTGACTCGCAGTCGCTCAACACATCGTGATTCCAAAATCGAATAACCGCATATCCGAGTGATTCCAGGCATTGCTGCCGCCTGAGATCCTGTTCGACAACTACGTCGTGATGGTCGCCGTCAAGTTCAACAATCAGGAGTTTATCAAGGCACACGAAGTCAACGATGTACGAGTCGGTCGGGATTGGGGCGTCGCTTGCGGGGGAGAGGGGACAACTCCGCGCCTGCGACTCGAACCTTTCTTGTTCATCGCCAGGACGCAGGGAAGAATTCATGCCACCGCCTCCTGCTTCGGATGGGCCACCGACTTCAGCAATCTGTCGATGATAATTTCCGTTGTCACGCCTTCAGCCTCGGCGCGATAGTTCGGCAGAATGCGGTGTCGCATCACGGGCTTTGCGAGACGCTGAATGTCCTTTGCGGAAACATAAGGCCGTCCGTCCAGCAGAGCGGCCGCCTTGCCTCCCAGAACAAGGTACTGCCCGGCTCGCAGGCCGGCTCCCCAGGAAACCAGGTCATTGACAAAGCCGGGAGCGTCCTTTTGTCCCGGACGCGACGCGGCCGCAAGCCGGACGGCATAGCGTACCACTTCTTCGGCAATCGGAACTCTCTGAACAACCTGGTGGAACTCGCCGACCACCGCGCCTTCAAACAGAGACTGAATCCTGTGGGCTCGCTTCGACGTCGTCTGCTGAACGACGGCCACTTCCTCATCTTCCGGCAGATAATCGATCAGCACATTGAACATGAAGCGGTCGAGCTGTGCTTCCGGCAGCGGATAGGTGCCTTCCATTTCGATCGGGTTCTGAGTCGCCAGGACGAAGAACGGTTCTTCGAGTTCATAGCGAGTTCCTGCAGCGGTGACCTGGTGTTCCTGCATTGCCTCCAGCAGCGCGGACTGCGTCTTTGGCGGTGTGCGGTTGATTTCATCGGCCAGCAGCACGTTCGCAAAGATCGGACCGGGAATGAACCGCATGGCTCGGTGGCCGGCGTGGTCTTCTTCCAGAACTTCCGTGCCGGTGATGTCGGCGGGCATCAGGTCGGGCGTGAATTGAATCCGGTTGAACTTCAGGTCGAAGAGTTCGGCGATGGATTTGACCAGCAGCGTCTTCGCCAGTCCGGGTGCTCCCGTGATAAGACAGTTGCCGCCGGAAAGAAGGGCGATCAGCAACTGCTCAACAACGTCCTTCTGGCCGATGATGACCTTCGACAGCTCGTCATCGATCTGCCGACGAAGTGAGCGAAGCTGCTCAATCAGTTCGCGTTCGCGTTTGGCGGACAGTTCGGCGGGTGCCGCGGCGGTTTCGTCGGTCGTTTCATTCATAAGGTGGATTTCAATTTGTCGCCAGGTTTCACCGAAACTCGACATGCTGTCACAGATTGTTCGGCCGGAACCGGTGTGATTCCCGGCCGGATGCTGCGGTTTCGGCGAGACCGAACTGCACTCAGTGCGTCATCGCGTAGAACACGATGTTGATGCCGAGCGGATACGCCTTCTTTTCGCTGAATTCCTTGAAGTACCACGGATCTTCACCTTCTCGCTCCCAGCCGTCGCCGAGATCCGTGTTATGACAGATCATGGCCATCATGCGGCCGTTGTCGTCGAACAGACCCTTATAGTGGACTTCGCGAGTATCGTTTTCGTACCTGGATTCCCAGGTGATGATTTCGCCGTTTGGGCCGGGCCGAGCCCAGCCGATCGCCGGAATCTGCGGACGCTCCTTCAGATCATACACACAGTGGAAAACCGGGTGACTTAGCGGAAGTTCAACCGGCTCCCGATCCGGAAAGACGCGGCGGAGTTCGAAATAAAAGTTCCTCCACTCCGCTTCGCCCCAGAAGTCGTCCACCATCAGAAACCCGCCGTTCAGCAGATAGGATCGCAGAGCTTCGATTTCCGGCTCAGAAAAGCTCAAATCGCCGGGTTCGATCAGATAAACGAACGGAAAATCGAACAGCCTGGGATCCGTGAGTTCAATGATCAGGCCATCCGGGTTGACATGCATCGACGTCAGTTGCTGCAGCCGGTAGGAAAAATTCAGGTCGGCGTCGGGATAGTCCGTTGCCCATTTCCCCCAGCGACCGTAGGAGTTGTATTTGATCCGGACGAACGTGAAGACATCGTCCTTGAAGTTCTCATCGACCTTCCAGTCCGGAACTCCGCGTCGGTCGGGGCGCCCGTCGGGACCGAATTCCGGACCGCGCCGGTAGTAGCCGCGGCGTCCGTACTGAGCGATCGCGGCGGACGTCAGCACGACAATCAACGCTGCGACGATGACGGCAGTGAGTGGACGTTTCATGATCCGAGCCTGTTTCCGACGGAGCGGCGGAGTTTGAGACGCATGGTTGTCCCAAATCATACGAGCCGACGCCACTGCGAACAGTGTGCCGTTTCCGACGATTGCCTTTGCCGCAAAAAGTCGGCTCAATACGGCTTGCAATTTCTCGCGCCGCGTCGCCACGAACGATGCCAAAATCGGGTCCGTGTCGGTGACGAACCTGCGGAGTCCGGTCCCGGGCCGCGGCGCAACTTATGGGGCTGCGAGTCGCTGCAGCGGTCCGACTCCGACAGTTGTCGTCATCTGAATCGGATATTGCTGCAACAGCCGCTGCAGATCGTCAAGCGATACCGCCCGGACGGTGTGCAGATCGTCGGCGACCGATCGATACTCACCGCGGTAAACCCAGTTTCCGCCCAGCGATGACAACCGCCCCATCGGCCGTTCGCCGCGCAAGACGACTCGCGAAGCCACCTTGTTGCGGGCCTGCTCAAGTTCTTCCGCGGTGATGCCATGATCGTTGACTGCACCAAACACAGCCTTCATGCGAGCCAGGTTGGCTTCCACCTGTTCCGGCTGACAACTGAGGTACGACATCCACGTGCCGGCTCCGTCATATTCGTTGTAGCCAAGTTCCGCGGCCTCGGCGAAACCGGGATCCACGATATCCCAGAACAGCCGGCTGCCGGAATCGTCGCCGACCACAACCGCCAGCAGCTCCGCGGCAAAACGAAGATTGTCCCGTGAATCGGGAGCGGGGCCCATCTGCATCACGTGCTCCTGCACGCTGCTTTCGCGAGTGACCAGATGAGTTCTCGGTTGCGGATGCACCGGCGGCAGATCCCGCGACGCCCGACCTAGGGGAATACCTGCGCAGTGCTTCTCGACGATCCGAAGAAGTGTGTCGAAGTCCGTGTTCCCGGCAATGGCCAGAGTCATGTTGCCGGCGTGATAGTGGCTGCGGTGATAATCCCGCATCTGCTCGGATGTCAGAGCGGTGATGCTTTCGTTCGTCCCCAGAATGCTTTGTCCCAGCGGATGACCGGCAAAGTGAGTCGACATCACGTTGTCGTAAGCCGTGAAGGAAGGCTGGTCGTCGTACATTCCGATCTCTTCCAGAATAACGTTCTTCTCCATATCGAAGTCATCCTGGCGGAGTGAAGGAGTCATCAGCGCGGCCAGCAGCTCCATTGTGGTTTCCAGATACTCCGGCAGCACCGCGGCGTAGTAGGTTGTGACTTCTTCGCCGGTCGACGCGTTGTACTTCGCACCCACTTCGTCAAAGACGCGGTTCACATCATCGGCCGTGAAGCGGTCGTTTCCCTTGAACGCCATGTGTTCCAGAAAATGGCTGACACCGGATACCGCGGCCGTCTCGTCTCGCGAACCGGTCCGGACGAAAAAGCCCGCCGCGACGCTGTGAACGGCCGGCGTCAGTTCCGCGATGACCTGCAGGCCGTTGGCAAATTTGTGCTGATGGAACTTCATGAATCATGCTTCTCCTGCGGGACCGTCGACCAATTCTGCGCCTCGCGCACTTTGCTGACACAGGGAACTGCGACTGATGATGACACGTCACGCCACGGCAGCCGGGGCCTGCACGCACGCGGCATCAAGCGGCTGCGGGCCGATCGTGACAAGGGCCATCGTCGCCGGTGCATAGTCGATCGCAAAGTTTCGAACCTGTTCAGTCGTCAGGTCGTCGATCCGCTGGTGAATTTCGTTCAGCAGCATGACACGGCCAAGATGGAAGGTGTCTCGCGCCAGGGCACCGGAACGAGCCATCGTGGATTCCTGCTGCATAATCAGCGTACTCTTCGCGCGAGCCTTGCAGCGGCGCAGTTCGTCGTCGGACAGACCCTCGTGCAGGCGGCGGATTTCGGCGACGGTGACGTCCAGCGTTTCCTGAGCACGCTCATTTGTGGTGCCGGCGTAGGCAAACACCCGCGCTTCGTCCTTCAGCGTGTTGATCGAAGCGGACACGGCATAGCACAGACCTCGCTTCTCACGAACTTCCGTGAATAACCGCGAACTCATGCCGCCGCTCAGCACGCTGACGGCCGCCCAGCCTTCGAAGTAGCGGTCGTGAGAATACGGAACCGTCGGCCACGCCAGTCCAATGTGGGTCTGAGCCGAATCGTGCGGAATGTGGTAGGGCGACTCATGGATCGTGCCGCGAGTCAGGCTGGCAGCGACGCCGCGTTCCCAGTCACCAAACGCCGCCTGAACGGCGGTCAGCACTTCCACGGAATTCACGTTTCCCGCGATGCCAAGGATTGCGGAATTCGGGCGAACCAGCAGATCAAAATGCCGCTGCACGTCGACCAGCGCGATGTTGCTGATATCGTCCAGCGTCCCGTCCGATGCGTTGCTCCACGGCGCCGGATACGCGCACTTCCGCAGGTAACGGCCAAGCCGCTGCCGGGGCTCATCTTCTTCCGCCTGCAGACCCTGAACGACCAGTTCTCGCGCCGGCGGAAACTGCAGTTCGTCAAGGTGAGGCTGGCGGACCATCGAAGCGATCAGAGGAATCGCCTGCAGAATGCGGTCGGCCGTCGTCGCGGCGGAAAACGTGACGTGCAGCGTCCCCGATGACACGCTGCGCTGCAGCCCGAAGTTGTCCATCGCCGACGACAATTCGCGGGCCGACAATTCGCCGGCTCCGCGAGGAAACATCTCCGCCAGAATCGCGGCGACTCCCGATTTCCCCGGCGGGTCATACACGCTGCCGGCGGGCACCATCAGCGTCAGAGCGGCCGACTGCACATCGTTCATTTGCTGAACGACAAGTTCCAGCCCGTTCGACAGTTGGAACGTTTCGATATTGTCGCTGGTCATTGGATATCCGTATCTCGGCGGAAGTTCGCGGCGCGGCAGAGTAGCACGTCCCGCCGCTCAGGCAAGGCGCGGCACGCAATGCCCGGATTCTGCCGACGGAACGTGCTCGATGCAGCAACGGTCCGCGTTCCCGTTCGCTTCACCGTCCCGGATTCAATTCCGTCAGCCCGATGGTCGCACCGGAGACTTGGCGCAGACAGCAACATTCACGATGAATTCCGCGTGGAAGGAATCACTGTCCGGCAGGAAGATTGAAGTCGCCGCCGAGATTTCGCCAGATCGCGTGAACGTGATTCGCGGAATTCTGAGTGTTGTTGTACTCGATGATAAAGGTGCTGCCCTGAACAACGTAGTGGTGTGGTTCGTTGACTTCAGAACCACCCCACCAGCCGAAGCGGATGTCGTCCATGCCGGCTTGAGTAATCGCCGCCATCCGCTCTTTGACAACAGCGGCGGGCATGGCTTTGAGGTATTCCGCCAGCAGTTCCTTCAGCAGTTGCTGTTGCTCGGGCGTCATGTCGGCGTAACGAACGCCCTTCGCTTCGTCGATGACCGGCTGAGGAACGCCGCCTCCGCGAATGTCGCCGGGAGCTTCCTTCGAGAGCCAGATCTTCGACTGCTGATCCGCAGGAGCCGCCTTCAGGATCGACCGCGCAATGTTCTCGCGTTCGCCCAGAACGCGAAGAGCCCGGCCGGGACCGGCGTCAATCAGACCGGGGTTGGCTCCGAAGAATTCCGGAGTACTGCTGACAATCCTGCCTTCCTTCACACTGTAGTTCAGTGACAGATGGTGGCCTTCAAACCGCCAGCCCCAGACGTCGCTGCCGCCGGGCTTGCCGAAGATTGTGACGAAATACTTGTGAGGATGCCGATGCAGACGTCGTTCCGCTTCGTCGCCTCCTTCAAACAGATACAAAACTTCCTCCAGACTGCGGACCTGAAGTGTTTTTTCATATCCGGCAGCGGTCAGCCCGGATCGGACCAGATCACTGGCCGATTCCAGTGCCGCTCCTTCCAGATCCCACATCCCGATTCCCTTGCGGTCACGAGGAATGAAGTGCCAGTTGATGCGCTCCGGATCGTCATAGGCATACTCCGCCCGCAGCCGCTGGCTGTAGTCCAGCGATTCCAGAAACCGCTGAGCCGCCTGGGCCATCTGCAGCCCGGGCTGAGCGTCATCGGCGCAGGTCCGGTTCGCGAGAGCGGTGATCGCTGCGGCAACAAGTGAGACAACGACGGGAAGTCTTTTCATGGCGGGAAACTTTCGGTGGAAGCGTGGTGTGACGAATGATGACCGAGTGAAAGAAGTTCCGGATTCAACACCCGGAAGTTCCGTGTGGGATTTGAAGACGAATTCCGGCGTTCCCTCACCCCGGTGGCCAGGTCAGAGGCCGACCGCCCAGAATATGGATGTGCAGATGAAATACAGTCTGGCCGCCGTCGCGACCGGTGTTGATGACCGTCCGGTAGCCGTCGGTAATCTCCAGTTGCCTGGCAACGCGGGGCACGGTCATCATCAGGTGAGCCGCCAGGTCCCGGTCGCCGTCATCCAGCGAATCCAGCGATTCGAGCGGTTTCTTTGGAATCAGCAGGACGTGGGTCGGAGCCTGCGGCGAGACATCCCGAAACGCCAGGCACAGCTCATCTTCGTAAACGATGTCCGCGGGGATTTCGCGATTGATGATCTTCGAGAAAATGGTCACCGAACAGTCCCTCGCGCTCGAAACGGATGGCCTTCCCGGAGATCATCGCCGCCAGACCGGAAAACCGGCGGTCAGAGTAGCAGGCTGTTCGCAAAACTCCAGCGGAGAGCAGGGCGGGCCGGGTCATCCGCTGTCACTGACACCGTCCGGCGATTGGTTCCGGCGATCCATTCGAAAGCCTCACATTCATGACGCAACTTGCCGTCCAGGAACTCAAGAACGAACTGCGCCGGCAGGCGCATGCCAACCGGAACGCTCAGCCGAACAAGGACGAACTCAGCCGTCGCATCGTCGGAGCGTTCATGGCGCTGCCGGAGTACGCGACGGCTCGGACGGTGATGTTCTACGTCGACGTTCGCAGCGAAGTCCGCACTCGGCACGACCTGGAACTCGCGCTGCAGTCAGGGAAGAAGATCGTCGTTCCGTGGTGCAACGACGACGGCGAACTGGAACTGTTTCACCTTGTCAGCATGGACGAACTGGAAATCGGCATGTACTCCATCCTGGAACCGCGAAAGGACCTGCGGCATCTGCCGGAAAAGCAGGTGCCGGTCCAGGAACTGGATCTTATCATGGTGCCCGGTGTCGGCTTCGATATCCGCGGCGGCCGGATGGGACACGGCAAGGGCTACTACGACAAGCTGCTCGAACACGCGCGACCCGATACGCCGCTGATCGCACTGGCGTTTGAATGCCAGATGTTCGAAGAAATCCCGGTCGCCGGCCATGACGTCTTCATGGATAAGATTGTCACCGAAGAACGCGTCTATTCCTGCCGGGGCCGAAAGGGCTGAACGGAAACGGCTGATTCCATGCCCGTCGAAATCGAAGACACGTACGCGGAAGCCTTTCGCAGTCTTTTTTCCGAGTTCCTGATCACGGCTCGCGATCGGAAGTGGCTGGATCATGCGATCAGCGCCGCAACGGGGCACGCATCGTCGACAATCATGTGCGACTGCGAAGCCGGCCTGGATCGGTACGTCGGTCCCGGCGGTGACGAAAGCGTTCCGACTCCGGATGGTCGGCCGGGAGCGATCTGCCAGCTTCACGTACCGCGGTTCTGGAAGCATCGCGAATCCGCTCTTGAAAAGGCACTGCTGGCCCGTGTCAGCCAGAACGTTCTGACCTGCCCGACGACGCGATGCTTTGCTCCGAATGCTGCCGCGGACGATGCGAATTCGTTTCGGCTTGGCCGCAAGCTGGCGTATTTCGGCGACGGATTCGAAGAAACTCAGCAGCGATTCGGCCGCGAAATGTGGGTGGTGCCGACGATGGGCGGTGACTTCTGCATCGATCGTCGCTTCCCGTTTTTCGACGGCGTGATGGGCGGCAATCTGTGGTTTGTCGCGGACAGCGAAGGCGCCTCTCTGCTGGCCGCGGAGAAAGCCGTCGAAGCGTGCCAAGCAGTTCCGGGAGTGATCACGCCGTTTCCTGGCGGTGTCGCCGCCAGTGGTTCAAAGGCCGGCAGCCGCTACAGTTTTCTGTTCGCCAGTACGAACGATCCGTTCTGTCCCACGCTGGCCGGACGAAATGGCGTCACGACGCAACTGCCCTCCCATGCAAAAAGCGTTATGGAGCTGATTGTCAACGGACGCGATCTGAAGACAGTGTCAGAAGCGACTCAGGCAGCCATTACCGCAGCGTCGGACGTTGACGGGCTGCTGAAAATCACAGCCGGAAACTACGGCGGTCGACTTGGCAAAAGCTGGGTCTGGCTGCTGCCCGATCTGCATCGCGACGAGTCCGGATCGTCTCCATGAAGCCTGACGACAAGCTGTGCTATTGCTTTCACATCACCCAGCGCAAGGTGATGAACTTTGCCCGAATTCACCAACCGCGGGTTCCCAGTCAGCTAAGTGAATGCGGCGGCGCCGGTACCGGCTGCGGATGGTGTGTGCCATTTTTGAAACGATGCTTCGATGCAGCGAGGGCAGAGCAGGGTGACGTCGACATCGATCTGACGCCGGACCAGTATGCTCAAATGCGAGCCGACTACGTGCGTCGCGGTCAGGGCAGTCCGCCCCCCGGCGCGACTCCGCTTCCGTCAGATTCAGAATGATCTGCGCTTCGAAAGCGGACGATTGAATCGGTTCGGCGTGCCGTTTTCGGACACTTGGTGAAAATCGGCTGAAGGTCGATTTCATTTCGCGCGCGGGAAAGTTTCAATGTCATCGTTCGCGGGCCGATTCTGCCAGTCAGTTCGACACCCTTTCGCGCAAGGAGCAGTCACGTGGCACGAACCAGACGTCGATGCGCTGTTCGCAGCGAATTCCTGGAAACGCGACTCTATCTGTCGCGAGCCGGCCTGATCGGCGCGGATCGCGGTCCCAAAGTCGATGCCGGCGACAGCGGGCGACAGGATCAGGCGGTGGAAATCGTCGACCAGGACACCGATGCGGTCGATCAGGGTCGCGACACCGCAACCGCTGACACAGACCAGGCGGCGGAAGAAGTCGTGGTCGTCGACCCGGTTGTCGATCAGCCGACCGGTGAAGAACCTGCGCTGGACAGCGATCGGTTACGCGACGCCGAAGTCATTCTGCAGCGGCCTCAACAAACCGAACCGACCGGTCCGACACGAGACAGCGATCCGGCCGGCGACGCGGACGTCGGCCCGCGCGAACAGAACGTGCAGGACGGAACGGACGAAAGCGCTGAGGAAGTGGTTGTCGTCGTCAACGAACGTCGTCCTGCCGAACCCACCGTTGTGCAGGAAACGACGACGCCCGACACACGTGACGGCAGGAATCCCGCACGAGCGGTGCTTGATGAGGAGCTGTCCGTCGACGCCCCGAACACTGGCACAGCCGACGACAGTACAAATGCCACCGACACGCCTGTCACTGACGTCCGGCCGAACGATCGACAGGAGCCGCATGTCTCTGTCGTCGACATCACGGACAGTGTTCCGACAGACCGAACGGATCCGACAATTGCGCCGCCGCTGCCGCCAGGGACCACGGTTGCTCCCACAGTGATTGCGGACCCGGCGGAGATTGACGACTGGACGGAGCCAACGACGAATCCTCGCGAGGAAACACCTGTCGTGACGGTGCGGGAAACGGACCACATGGACACCCGCGACGAAACAGCGGACCCGGAAGTGCTGCCGCCGGACACGACGGACGAAGCTTCCAATGCCACCCCGACCGACACGCTCAACGATGACGACGCTTCCGAGAACTCAGATTCGGAACCTGCGGTGGAAACGGACGAACCGGCCGCAGCAACCGAGGGCGAAGCGGACGATGACTCTCAGGAATCGACGCCTCTGCCGATCGCACAGCCGGAAGTGGGCGAGCACAACACCGTCCTCGCCGATTCGCCGCGAGCTCAATGGCGGCCGGAATTGACGGCCTACGGCCCAACGTGGCATCCGGCAACGGACCGGCCTTCGCTGGATCTGACGCTCCGGATGTCGCAGCAGACGTTTTCCATCTCGTCGCCACAATTCATCGCGGAAGCGGAAGACGCGAATGTCGCCGTGTCGGACGCTGCGATGCTGGGAATCCTGCTGCTGGTTTTGAATCGCGCCCGGCGGCGATCGGTATCCGACAACGTGATCGCGTCGTCTGCTCCCTTCGAACCGTATGGTGATGGCGTGTCGACGACGCGCCGGCGCCGGCACCGTTTCGGCGGCAACAGCCGACTGCCGCTGCCTCGCAACGCCTTTCGGACGCTGACGGACGCCGTCGCATCGACGATACACGGTGAGCAGACAGCGCACCGTGAGGCCATCCCGTACGACGCCGTCTTTGCCGACGGAGCAACGATGGCGCTGTTGTACCGGAAGGACTTTGAAGCTCCGCGCGAACTGCAGGGATCAGGCTCGCTGGCAACATTCGTCGGCAGCATCCTTGCGGGCAGTGGATACGCGCTGCAGAGACTTGTTCAGCGCGTACGCATGTCGCGAGGCTTTCGACGCCGCCGCAGGACACCTCTGCGCCGCCCGGCAAAGCCACGGTACAGCGGTCCCACAATCTAACGAGCGGGCAGAGAGCGTATTTGGTACGACCGGCGCACGCTCGCGCCTTCGGCATCATTGCCGCGGAAGACTATCCTCCGCGTCAGTTGACGGCGGCTGGCCCAACGCGGCGCCGTCCAGCATTTCCAGATGACGAATAGCGTGCCGGCAGTTCCTGTCCAGCCGCAGGGCCGCGTTGAAATCTCTGCGAGCGTTCTCGGCGTCGTTCCGAGCGGCAAAGGCGGCTCCGCGATTGCTCAGTACGTCGGCCGATTCTCCCTGCAGCGTCATCGCCCGCGAGAAGGCGTCGATGGCTTGCTGAAAGTTCTTCAACCGAAATCGTGCGGCCCCCAGGTCGTTCCACAGCTCTGCGGAATCACCGTTCAGCAGGATCGCTCGCTGCAGAAGATCCGCCGCGGTCTGCGATTGACCGCTTTGCAGATTGGCGACGGCGATTGCGTGAATCAGCCGCGAACGCTGGTGCCGCAGCGACGTCGTGTCGGGCAGCAGACCCTCCGCCAGAATTTTCTGCGTCAGATCCGGCGTTGCGCTGACAATGTCAGAATCGGACAGCGTACGAACACTCCTGCTGACGTCGACCAGCCGCTGCTTTGTCCGATGGCGGTCGATTCCGGCAGTCACCAGCAATGCCATCGCGGTCAGCAACAGGATACCGGCCAGGCTTCGATGCCGCCGACACTGTCTTTTCAATCGTGAAATCGCCGGTTCCCCGGCGTGTTCCAGCGCGCGGCCGTGCAGCCAGCAGTTCAGATCGTCGACGACTTCCGCAGCCGAGGAATAACCGGCTGCGTTCTCGTCCGCCGCCGAGAGGCAACTCGCCACGATTTCCCGCAGCGAACCATCCACAGCCGCGGCACACTTCACGCGCTGCACGGCGCCTTGCCGCGTCGGCAGTGCCTCACGAGCCGCAGCGATGACCGAGGAACCCGTTTCCACAACGGGATACGGAAGTTCGCCGGTCAGCAATTCGAACAGGACGATCCCCAGCGAATAAAGATCTCCCGTAACGGCGGGCGACGGAACACTGTCACTTCCCGACGGACGCTGCGGACCTGTTCCGGACAATCGCAATAGTTGCGGCGCCGACATGTACGAAAGCGTTCCACCGGCGAAGGTCGGGTCGTCGGGCAGGTCGCCAGCCACGCTGAAGTCCGCCAGAACCGCGTTGCCGACATCGTCGATCAGAATGTTTTCCGGCTTCACATCACGGTGGTACACGCCCCGTGAGTGCGCATGCGTCAGCGCTTCTGCAACGTCGCGAACAATGCGGACGGCAAACTGTTCGAAGCTGTCACCGCTCGGCAGTCGGCTCAGACATGCCGAAGCATCCGCCCCTGTTGATTTCTGCGCAATTTGAACGACCGAACTCATCGCCGTGCGCGTCGATAGCCCGGACCGTGGCACGCCATGGATCGCGTTCAGCACTTCGGAAACGGACAATCCCGGCACGTGCTTTAGCACAATGACGCCGCCTCGATCGGATGCGAAGTAGTCAAGCGACCTGACGATGTGAGGATGAGACAGCCGGTTCAGCAATCGGTATTCCCGCGACGCGACTGTGTCCGCTGCGATCTTTAGCGCGACCTTCCCGTGCGAAGGCAGATGTTCCGCCAGCACAACGGTCCCGCTGCTGCCTCTGCCGAGCGAACGCAGGACGCGATACTCACCAACAATTTCGCCTTCAGGCACTAACATGGCTGAATTCAGAATGTTCTGCAGGCCGGACCGGGCAACACGTCATTCTTGCGTTCGCGGAACGCTGGTGTCGACCGCGCGGCTTCGGAATCCGCCTGCTACGGCTGTTGTGAATGCTCGCGAATCCGCGTCTCACGGCGGTTCATTCGGTGAAACGCGGACGAACCACAGGCGCGTCAAGTCACGTCACCGGAGTTTCCGGATTCGGCAATGCAGTCCCGCACCACCTGCTGCCTCAGAAGTTGAAACTGTCGTCGAACCTGGCGGATTTTCAGCGTCAGCTCACCGGCGGCGATAACCGCCGAGATCGAAAGCAGCCAGACCAGCCATCCCAGGTCGACAACTCTCAGCAGGTCGAAGATGACGGTCGTCGCCAGCGCCAGCACAATGGTCAACAGAATTCGCCGACGGCCGGTGAGGCGGCGCTTTGCTGTCATCCTGTCGTGCGAGGCAATCGCCTGCTCAATGGAATGCGCCGCCACGGTCCGAAATGAGGCCATGCTGTTGCGCATCTTCTCTCGGTCCAGAGTCGGCCGGACAACTCGCGCCGGCACAGCAGGATTTTCGGCGCTGGTCGTTTCCCCTGTGGGCGTCGCTGGCGCGGCGGCATTCGAGAGATTCGTTCCGGTGATTGCTGGCTTTGACACCGGCGCGGCTCGGCGATCGACCTCGGGCCAGGAGCTCTTCGAACGTTTCGGACCTGGATGCTCGACAGCTGTCACCGCCTCGCAATGGACCGTCTGCTCACGACTTCGCGAACGGCTGACAAGCTGCGACATGTAATTATCAACAAAGCTTCGCAGCTCTTCGTCAGTCGTGTTGTCGTATGTGGCGTCGAACGCAACCTCGACGTCCGCGCCGACCGGTTCTGCCGTTTCCGTCGTGTTCGGATCAGAATGAAGTTGGTGCCACGGTACTTCAGCAACCAGCGGCGAATTGTCGGCCGGCTCCTGCACGGATGGCGACGGCGAATCCGCCGAGAACGGTGTGCCAAACAACTCTGACAATTCTCGTCGCAGTCCCAGGACGTCCTCTCCCGATCCCTGCGTTTCCGGGTTTGCTGCTGCAGGTTCCGATGACTGGATTTCCTGCGCAGGCGGACATTCACCGGATGCTGCGAAGGTATCATCGACGTGGTGATTCGCGACTTCAGTTTCGGCCACGACAACAGCAGCCTGCGAATCCGGCGCGGTGCAATCACACTCGGTCGAAGCCGGCTGATGGACATCCATCGAGTCCGTGGCAGCGAACTCTCGCTCGGGACCGGCGGTCGTATTCGCAGCGGGTTGGCTGACGAGATCAGCAGACGTCGGCACCTCAGCAAATTCCGAGTCGCCGATCTCATGCCATGTGTCGACAGGATGACATGGCACGACGCGGAGCCTGGCCGAATCCGCATCAGCATTCTCGAAAGCGCGATGATTCGCCCTGCGTTCAGGCACGCCGCCGTCGAACACACATCGGGAACGCCTGGCCAAAGCGGCATGGATTGCGTCAGCAGCTTTCTGTTCGGATTGATTCTTTTTTCGACGGCGAAGTACCCTGGCGAGCACAACAGCCGTGACGACGAGCAACAGGCCAGCGACAGCGGTCAGCCAGACAGGCCATGCGGACGGATTCTCGTCCACGGGCGGCTGCATCGTCGTTGGTTCGTCGACCGAAACGGTCTTTGACGGGGACGATTCCTGAGCCGGCAGATCGACGGGAAGGTCAACGTCAGTCGCCATTCCATCGGCATCCACAACGCGAACGTGCAGCGTCACCGTCCGCGCGGAAATGTCAGGTCGTCCGCTGTCCTGCGTCAGGAGCAGTAATCCCGTCGAAGCGTCGAACTCCAGATTGCCGTCCGCCAGTTCATAGTTCACATCGACGGACAGCGGACCGCGATTCTCCGGGTCGGTGGCCGAGATATTTCCAATGACTGTTCGCTCACCGGCGATGGAGGGTTCTTCCGCAGGTTCGAATTGAATCACCGGAGCTTCATTTACGTCCGTGACTTCGACGACAACAACGGCTTCGGCGGCAAGGCCCTGCTGATCGGAAACGCGAACTCTCAGTTCATGAGACGGCTGAAGTTCATAGTCCAGCAAAGCCGAATCCCGAATGGTCAGACTTCCGTCGTCGCTGACGGCAAATGCGGAATCCGCGCTGCCGGACGTGATGGAAAACGTCAGTACGTCGTCGCGGTCAGCGTCGGTGGCTTCCAGCCTGGCGAATGGAACCGCGGAATCCGCGTTCTCCGGCACTTCGAAGTGCTGAGCCGCAATGACTGGCGGCTCGTTGACGTCGCTGACCCGAATCAACACTCGGATCGGGACTTCGTCGTACGTCAGTTCCTTCAGTCGCGATTCCCCGACTGCAGCTTCGCGCAGAGAGTTCCGAAACTCTTCAAACAAAGGTTCCGACGACGATCGGCGCTTTAGCGCGACAATTGTCAGGTCGATTTCGGAGCGCGATTCATGGTCGAAGACTGCACCTTGTGATGTCGTCAGCGCGCCGGTGATTTCGTCAAGATCAAACAGCCCGGCACCGGCATTTGTGGTCAGACGGAAGTGGTCCGCGTCCGGTGCAAGACTGCGAACCGAACCGATTCGGGTGCGCGGCTGGGCGTTTTCATCCAGTCGCAGAACCAGACTGCTGTCGTCGATCAGATCGGCGCTGGCAGATCCCAAGACTGCGTGCCCGCTATCGATGGCCTCGCGCTGCGAAGCGTTCACTTCGACGTGAGCCTGCGCAGCGGCATCGTCATCCGACACAGCGATGTTCGGAGTCAGCGTCGCCAGCACAGTGACGATCAGCAGCAGACTGCATGAGAATTGTGAACGCGGCAGAATCATGGAAGTCCTGAAGCACGACCGGCGGAAGTGCAGAACTGAACGGGCTGGCGAATTTCCTTCAGCGATTCTAGAGCCAGCGTCGTTCGAACACATCGAATCCTGATGAACGTCTGACGGCCGGTGATCGCCTATTCAGTTCAATTCGCCGAGACGGTCAAAGCCCTGTTGTCGCTACAACGCTAGTTCAAAGTTCGGGTCGGCTGTGACATGACCAAGGGCTTCGGATGCGAATTCGCAACAGTGGCCGCCGCAACTACCAGCCGATCCAAGCGCAGCGACGGTAGGAATCATGCGCGACTTCTGTGTTTCGCCAGCCAGGGCAGGGCAATAACCCGACCGCGGTTCTCCACGAGCAGAAATGCAGTCTCAGTGGAGTTGCAGGCGGCAGTCTCGGGAAAGCTCGGTCAGCAAAAACGCGAAGCATGTCGCGATCGCTGACGGCACAGACTACCTGGACGATCGGCGTCTCACCGCACGTCCCAGATTCGTCAGCCAGCGTCGTCACCGATTTCGATACGACTGCGGCAATGATGTCTGACCGGAAAGATTCATTCGAACGGAACTGCGCCGGTCTGTAGTGGTTTTCCGATTTGTGCTGGTGAACAAATCCACGCTTGCGTGATGAAAGCTACCGTCAGGAACGATGAAACCGTTAATGCGCATTTGAGGAGTTGGCACGGATGGCGGCGCAGAAGTACGTGCATTGCAACACTGGCATACCCGGACTGCGATGGTCGGTCGCATTGCTGATAACAGTCAGCCTGCTGTCGTCAGGATGCCGAACCGGACGCCATCATTCACATTCGCGACACCGTCACGGCTCGACGTACACGATGTCATCGGGCACTGCGGCCTACAGCATGCATGGCGGAACCGGGCGTGTTCGTCAGAATGCGCTGACACCCGCTCCGGAACCGTCCGGCGGCGGTACTGCAATGCCAACTCCCCCGGCGCCGGTACCGCCTGAAGAGCTGATGCTCGACAACGCGTCCTCGGCGCTGGCACCGTTGCAGTCAGATGACAGCGGCGAAGCGGAGTACAGCAGCGACCCGGCGGGAGGCGGAAGTGCGCCTGTGCGCGACAGCCATTCTCTGACGATGTCGCTGGGACCCGCCGGTTCGTCGGACTCGATCGACCTGGATTCTCAGTTCCTGCTGTTAAACGATGACGAAGTCGTCGAGGAACTTCGTGAACTTGGCGGGACCGTACAGTTCGACGGCGAAGCACTGACCGGCGTCGACCTGTCATTTACCCGCACCCGGGATGACCATCTGAAACGTCTGTCGCAATTCGACACGGTTCGAAATCTGAATCTGACGGGTACCGATGTTTCCGACGCGGGCATCGGCGAATTGTCTCGTATGCAGAGCCTGAAATCTCTGAAACTGCGCGGCACCGACGTTACAAATGCCGCGCTTCCCGTCGTCGGGCAAATTTCCGGTCTGCAGCTGCTGGACCTGTCGCGAACACGAATCGCCGACGCCGGTCTTGTTCACCTTCAGCAACTGGCCGGTCTGCGCTACCTGATGCTGAACGACACCCGCCTGTCCGATGAAGCGCTGCCGCATCTGAAGTCACTTGGAAAGCTTGACGGCCTGAGTCTGATTCACACACAGATCAGTCCCGACGGGCAGCAGGAACTGCAGCAGGCACTGCCTTCCTGCCTGATCGTCTTTGAAGCGGATGACGACGTGAGCCACACGGATGTCCCTGCGGAGTTTCGACCCGCCGCAACTGTCGCAGCATCGTCGTCTGTCAAACCGTTTCGTACGGTCGCTGCGACACGACTGGACCGGAAAGCGATTTCGAAAGTCAACCCGAAGCTGGCCCAGGTTGTGGAACTGGCGGAGAAGCAGCCGGAACTGGCGACTCATCTGTCGGCGGTCTACTCGGCTGACGGCGACTGGTCGTCGGCCATTCACGTATTGCAGGCAGCACTGGATGCAGCGCCGGAGAACCTGGAGATTCGCTATCAACTCGCAGTTGCATTCGCCAGGAGCGGCGATCTGGTGACCGCCGCGGAACAGTTCGAACGGTCCGTCGGAAAGGCGGCAGCCCACTACAATATCGGTGTTTTGCTGCAGGAACAGATGCTGGCCACTTGCGAAGCTCACCTGCAGCAATCTCTTGCCATCAATCCGAAACTCGAAGCCGCGCGGCTGCGTCTGAAAGAACTGAAACAGCACTCGGAACACACAGGGGTCCTGCCGGCCTCTGCGGTGATACCGTCTGATCCGTCGCTGCCGGTCATTCAGCCGCGAGAAGTCTACCGGGCGGTCGCTGTGGAGTAGAGAATTGCCGTGGCCCGGCCTGACTGCCGGGACACGATTCGTCGGCCATTCGCCGCGTTTTTCGACAGACTCTGGGAATTTCGGCAACCGACGGCTAATGTCCGGCGAGAATATCTGCTCTGATTGGCGATCGGTGCATGTGCAGTCCGGTCGCAGATGGCCAGAACGGGAGACGCGTGATGGGACAGCCTGCCGCCAGAATGATGGACCTCGTGCTGCAGCAGGCTCCGCACTGCCACGCCCCGATTCACCCGCCCGCGCCAACGCCAACACCGGTGCCGCATCCGGCACTCCCGCTGCAAATCCTGTCTCCGTGCGCTCCAACCGTGCTGATCGGAAACATGCCCGCTGCCCGGGTCACGGATATCACCAAGATCTGCACACTCATTCCCTGCGTGCCAGCCGGTCCCGGGTTGATTGCAAAAGGTTCCGGGACGGTCATGATCAGCAATCTTCCGGCGGCACGTGTCGGTGATATGACGTCACACCCGTCGTGTGTTGCTCCGATCCCCAGCCCAACCGGAACGATCCTGCCACCCGGCTGCCCGACCGTTCTGATCGGTGGATAGATCCATAGCCGGCGGACGGCGTGTCGTCGTTCCGCCGCCACAACGGCTGGATCGACCTGGTTCGACGCACCGGCGATCGCTGCAAATCGGCAAGTACAGGCGAAGGGCTCGACAACGGCAGCTTCCGAGAGCAAATCCGCGTGAAACTCCGACACTTCGAAGCACTTCAACCGGTCTGTCCCGTCTGCAGGTCAGACAACAGTTTCGACAACTCACGACTGACGATCGGCGCCGTCTGGAAATCCGACGATACCGCCATCTTCGAAGGTGTGCTGCTGTGCCCGAATACGGCCTGTCAGCGCGAGTTCCCGATCATCGACGGCATCCCGCTGATCATCCCGCACATCCGATCCTTCATCGAATCCGGAATTCTGCAGATCTTCGGTCGCGACGATCTTAGCGAGGCCACCGAAAGCATGCTGACCGACTGCTGTGGTCCGGGATCGGCTTTCGAATCCGTGCGTCAGCACGTCAGTTCGTACACCTGGGACCACTACGCGGAGTTCGACCCGGCGGACGTGCCCGGCGCCGACAAACCGGGCCTGGTCGTGAACCTGCTCGACCGATGTCTTGAGATGGCCGATTCGCCCGTGGGCGGCCCGGTGCTGGACCTGGGGTGCGGAGTCGGCAGAACGTCGTTCGCGATGGCGGAGCGGACCGGCGAACTTGTCGTCGGAGCAGACCTGCACTACGCGATGCTGCGCATTGCGTCGCGGGTTCTGAGTACCGGTCAGGTGCGGTACCCCAGGCGCCGCGTGGGAATCGTGTACGACCGCCGCGAGTTTCCGGTATCGTTCCCGCGCAGCGAAAACGTCGATTTCTGGGGCTGCGACGCCAATGCTCTTCCCTTTCGCGACGGCCAGTTTGCCACAACCGTCAGCCTGAACGTGCTGGACTGTTCCAACAGCCCCATGAACTTCCTGAAGTCGATTGAACGAGTGACGGCAACCGGCGGCCAGGCGATTCTTGCCTGTCCGTATGACTGGTCCGCAGGCGCGACGCCCATTGAAGCCTGGCTGGGCGGCCATTCGCAACGCAGCCCGACCGCGGGTGCCAGCGATGCGATGCTGCGGTCGATGCTGACACCGGGTTCGCCGATGCATTCGTTTCCGCGACTCAGTCTGGCCGCCGAACTGGATGACCTGCCGTGGCACGTGCGTCTGCATGACCGCAGCACGATGCATTACCGAACTCACGGACTTGTCATTCGGGTTTCCGATCCGCCACCGGCAGGCGCATCGTGAGCAGCCGCGACGCACGAACATCGGCGGGCTGAGCACAGCACCGGTCGGATCGGTTTGTGCCGCTATCCCGTTGCCGCGCACTGTCGCACTGACTGAGAAATGGCCTGGTCGCGTTCCGGCGAGCGTGGTCCGGCGTCGGACTTCAGCCACGACTGTTCACGCAGCAAAGTGAACCGATCGTAGTACTCGGCGATGTCCTCGCGGCTCAGCCCCGGCAGATTCAAGATGGACTCGCGGTGGTTTGCCGGCAGTTCCAGGAAGTTGTCGGGCAGATAGCCGTTCTCGCGGCAGACATGGAACAGCCGCGTTCCGGGGTAGGGATAGAAAACGAAGTAGCCGAAGTCATCCGGTCGAAGCTGCTCATGCAGCGCCAGCGTTTGTTCCAGGTCGTCGCGAGTTTCCGTGGGCAGCCCCAGCATGTAGTTGGCAGTGACGATCATGCCTTCGTCGCGCGACCAGCGAAAGGCGTCGATCATGCGTTCGTTCGTGATTGGCCGGTGCATGACTTCCCGACGGACTCGCAGGCTGCCGCTTTCGACGCCGAACACGATGTGCCGGCAACCGGCCTGAGCGAGTGAATGCAGCATCTCCGGCGTCACCGTGTCGACTCGGGCATGCACGGAAAACGGCGTCCCAAAACGTTCTGTGTGCGCTTCACAGAATTCCGAAACCCACGTCGGGAAAATCGTGAACGTATCGTCCAGAAAAATGACATAGTTCAGCGTTCCTTCTCTCTGAATCGTCGCAAGTTCATCCATGACACTGCCGACTGTTCTGCGTCGACCGTAGTTCTCGGTGCCATACAGATCGTGATACTGCCGAGCCGCGCAGTAAGTACACGGAAACGGACAGCCTCGCTGCGTTGCGATGTGAACAACGCCGTACTGTTCATCCAGCAGATCGCGAGCCTGAAACGGAAGTTCATCGAGAGACGCAATCGGCGGGCGCAGTTCAGGCCGCTTCCCTCCGGGGACCTGAATGTTGCGGATGTCATCGGTGGGTTTGCCGGTTTCCAGCTTCGTCACAAGCTCCAGCAGAGCGTCTTCACCTTCGCCCAGACAGACGTAGTCGAATCCCGGCTGTTCCAGCACGGCTTCCGGAGAAAACGTCGCATGAAGTCCGCCGGCGATCACCGGGACATCGATCTTTCTGCGAATCGCCGCAATCAGATCCCGAGCCCGCAGCCACTGTCGAGTCGTCAGTGAGAGGCCGATCAGTTGCGGATCGAGCGCTGCAATTCGCTCAACCAGCGCGTCGGCCGTTTGCTCCGGCGGAACGCGCAGACCCGTCACGTCATGCCCGTGAACCCGCAAATAGGCCGCCAGAAACGCCGGCCCCATGGAAGCCACGGCCCACGTTCGTTCCGTATCGATTTCCAGGAACAGCACTCTCATCGGCAGGCTCCCGAACGTCGTCCGATTTGGCGGAGGCGGAAGCAGGAATCCTGCGGCGTCATTTGCGGCGTCGCACACTTCCTTCCAGGGATGCCACTGGACGGCACTGCCAGTTTCGACGAAACACGGCGACAGTTACGCGGCGATTCTACTTTTCCGCAGCCGCCAGTGCTTTTTCGATGAAGTCCTCGTACTTCCCCGCCGCATCTTCCGGAGGCCCGTCGACGGCAACCAGCGTCAGAGCGCCGGAAATCGCCTGGCAGGGCAACTGTTCATCGGCCGGAATCGGCGGATGTCCTGGCGGCGCCGCGTTTCCGGCCCCCCAATAGGCCGCCTCCGCCAGCATTGCGGCCGGTCCCCTGTTTTCCAGCTTCGCGGAAGCGGCGAAGGCAGCGGCGGCCGTTTCTTCGGAAGGTTTCATGGCCCACTTGCCGGCGGCGTCCAGTGCGGAACGCTCCGAATCGGACAGCCTATCGTTCAGTGCAGTTTCCACACATCCGCAACTCCAGAGCAGGGCGGCCGGAGTGCCCATCGCCCGGCTCAGCACGCGCAGTGCGTCGGCGTACAGGCTCTTCTTTCGAAGTTCGCCAACGAATTGCTCGGCGGACTGCGTTTCGTTCAGCAGAGACTTCCCTTCGCTCGTCAGAGTCACACCGGCACAGACTTCCGCCGCAGCCGGAGCAAACGAAACCTGCAGGCGTTTCGCCGGCGCGGACGGCTTCCCGCTGCCCTGTTTCGCGGCAGCGCCGGAAGTGACCGCGAAGGTCGTCTGGCCGGCGACGATCTGGTCGCCATTCGCCACAATCGCTTCCGTGACCGGTTCACCGTTGACGAAAGTTCCGTTCGTGCTTTTCAGGTCCGTCAACAGCCCGCAGTCCGGCCGCCCTTCAATCAGAAAATGCTGAGTCGACATTCTCGGATCGTCAGGAACGCTGAAGTCGAGATCTTCTCCGCGGCCGACGCGAGCGGAACTGCCCGTGCGAAGTTCCAGAACCCTGCCGGATTCAGGTCCCGAGATGACCGTTAACGTGATGGGCATGGCAACATCTATTCGGCTGCCGACGACGTCGTCGCTGACGATTCACTTTTGCCGGATGATGAGGAATCTGACTTCGTCGATTCCTGCGACTTCTTTTCCGCGCTGGCACCCTTCTTGTAGGACTCACTGCGGTAGTCTGTTTGATAAAAGCCGGAGCCCTTGAAAATGATACCGCCGCCGGCACTGATAATGCGTTCGGCTTTCAATTTGCCGCACTCCGGACATTTCTTCGTCGGACTGGCGGAAATCGATTGAAACTCGTCCCACTGGTTTTCGCACGCTTTGCAGCGGTACTCGTACGTTGGCATAACCGTTGTTTTCCTTGTGGCGGGTCAGTCAGCGTCAGTTGACGCTGCATCATTGGTCGGGGGAGGAGCGCAGGCCACGATTACCTTGGCCGGTCTGATGACGCGATCATGAAGCTTGTATCCGGTTTCCACGACGTCCAGCACAGTCATCGGCGGATGCTCGGCGGATGGCACCTGAGTCAGCGCTTCGTGCAGGTTTGGGTCGAACGGCTGACCCTGCGGACGAATGGGTATCGCGGAATGAGCTTTCAGCACATCTTCGAACTGCTGGCTGACCATGTGGATGCCGTCCAGAAGATTCTGAAGATCGCCCGACTGTTCGGCAGCGCCGACGGCGCGTTTCAGGTTGTCCAGTCCCGGCAGCATGTCGCGGATAATGGGAATCGACTGGTACTTGCGAAACTCATCGACCTCACGCTGAGTACGGCGACGGAAGTTGTCAAGTTCCGCCTGAGCCCGCAGCGAACGGTCCCTGGCCTCGTCAGCTTCCTGCCGCAGTTTCTGCAGTTCGTCCGAATCGATTGCCGCGGCGGCGGACGCAACGGCCTCAGCAGTCACGTCGGCCCCCTGGCTGTCCGTGTCCGCTGCGGCGCCGTCGCCGGCTTCGGTATGTTTCTTTTCCCTGCTCATGGTAATCGCTGTCGGTGCTAAATGGTGTCACGGTACCGGAAGAGGAGTGATGACCTTCCCAAGCTGTTGCTGCGGACGCGAAGTTCGTTGTCCGGATTCCCGGTGGACCGACAACTGTGCAGGCCGAAATACCATCGATGCCCGCTCAGTGTGTCTGTCAGTCCAGGTCGATTAGTCGTCATCATCGCCGGCGAAAAACTCCCGGACCTGTGCAAAGAACGATTTGCGGTGCGGCATCACGTCCTTGTCTTCCAGTTCCGCCAGTTCCCGCAGCAATTCTTCCTGGCGCTGATTTAGTTTTCTCGGAACTTCGACCTGAAGTTCCACAAGCAGGTCGCCCGTTCGGCTGCCGCCTCGCGGATCCGGCATTCCCAGACCACGCAGTCGAACAACACTGCCCGGCTGTGTTCCCGAACTGACTTCCAGCGTCTGCCGGCCATTTAGCGTGGGAATCGGAATCTCCGCTCCCAGCGCCGCCTGAGTGTACGTGATGGGGACTCGGCATTTCAGATCCAGACCGTCGCGATTGAACAGCGGATGCGGCCGCACTTCGATATCGACAAACAGGTCACCTCGCGCTCCGCCTCTGGTGCCTGCTTCGCCCTCGCCGCGCAGACAAAGCTGCATTCCGGTGTCGATGCCCGCCGGTATGGAAACTTCGCGAACAACGTCCCTCATCGTCCGGCCGGTCCCGGAACAGTCGCCGCACGGATCCCTGATCGTTTCTCCTGCGCCCCGGCACGCCGGACAGGTCGTCTGAACACGGAAAAATCCCTGCGACTGAATCACCTGACCGTGTCCGCCGCACGTGCTGCACTTGACCTTTTCCGATCCGGGCCGGGCACCCGATCCGTGACACGTTTCGCATTCTTCGTGTCGTGAGATATGCAGTTCGCGGCGGCAGCCGGCAGCAGCCTCGGGCAGCTCGATCTGAACTGACGCCTGCAGCGAAGCGCCGCGCTGCGCGCCACCGCCACGGCGCCGACCGCCGCCGAACCCGAATCCCTCAAACAGATCTCCGAATGCTCCGAAGATGTCGTTCATGTCCTGGAAGCCGGCGCCGCCACCGCCGCCAGCCGCCCCGGAGACTCCCGCATGTCCAAAGCGATCGTAGCGAGACCGCTTACCGGGATCACTCAAAACGTCAAAAGCCTCGGCTGCCTCCTTGAACTTCACGACCGCTTCTTCGTCGCCCTGGTTGCGGTCCGGGTGGTATCTGAGAGCCAGCTTTCGGTAAGCCTTCTTGATGACGTCACCGGACGCGTCACGCGCTACCTCGAGCACTTCGTAGTAGTCACGCTGCGAAGTCATCATCTGTTCCCGTCGTGCCGAATGCCGATGCGATCTGTGTTCCGTCCGATCGCAGCCATTGTGGCATATTCAATCGTTCCGCTGCAAAAATCACGGAAGCATACGTCGTGGAAGCCCGGCTTTTTTTGAAAAGCCGGGCTTCCGGACCCGTTTCCGGGCGAGCCGCTTCAGTGAACCCGACATGCCTTCAACAGCCCCGACATCCGGCGCTGGCAGGTGAGAATTCGAAGAACGAAAGCGACTGCTAGCGGATCGCCCCTTCAACCTTCGGCTTGCTGGCGCCTCCGTCGGCATCGTCAGTGCGAGTCACCAGGACGGAAGTGGTCAACATCAGTCCGGCAATGGAGGCCGCCAGCGACAGGGCGCTGCGGACAACCTTCGCCGGATCCAGAATCCCGGCAGCCAGCATATCCACGAACTGGCCATTTGACGCGTCGAATCCCATCGCACCTTTCAACTGACGAACTTCGTCCGCAATGACCGCACCGTCCGCACCGCAGTTGCTGGCGATCTGCCGCAGCGGCGCTTCCAGAGCGCGGATGATGATGCCGACACCGATCGCTTCGTCACCGCTGGATTCCAGCTTCTGAACGGCCGTGATCGCTCGCAGCAAAGCCACACCGCCGCCGGGAAGAATGCCTTCTTCAACGGCAGCGCGGGTTGCGTGCAGGGCGTCTTCCATGCGAGCCTTCGTCTGCTTCATTTCCGCTTCGGTGGCCGCTCCCACGGAAATCACCGCCACGCCGCCCGTCAGTTTGGCCAGACGTTCCTGGAATTTCTCGCGGTCGTAGTCACTGTCGGTCTTTTCGATGTGATCACGGATCTGCTGAACACGAGTCTTGATGGCATCGTGGTCTCCGTTGCCTTCGATGATCGTGGTGCTGTCCTTTGTGACCTCAACGCGCCGCGCCGAACCAAGCTGAGCCAGTTGAACGGAATCCAGCTTGATGCCAAGGTCTTCGGAGATCAGCGTTCCTCCGGTCAGCGTGGCCATGTCTCCCAGCATCGCCTTTCGACGGTCGCCAAAGCCGGGCGCCTTCACGGCACAGACCTTCAGCACGCCGCGCAGCTTGTTGACAACCAGCGCGGTCAGCGCTTCGCTGTCGACATCCTCCGCGACCACCAGCAACTGCTTGCCGGACTGAGCAACCTTTTCCAGCAGCGGAACAAATTCACGCAGGTTCGAAATCTTCTTTTCGAACAGCAGAATCAGGCAGTCTTCCAGCACGGCCTTCATGTCTTCGGCACTGGTCACGAAGTAGGGAGAAATGTAGCCCTTGTCGAACTGCATCCCTTCCGCAAATTCCAGCGTCGTTTCGTTCGCCTTGCCTTCTTCAACGGTGATAACACCATCGCGACCGACGCGTTCCATCGCATTGGCGATCATATCCCCGATGGCTCGGTCGTTGTTCGCGGAGATCGCTCCCACCTGGGCAACCTGCTGCCGGGATTCAACCGGTCTGGCCTGCGATTCAATGCTGGCCAGTGCCGCTTCGACCGCCTTTTCAATGCCGCGCCGAACAACCGTCGGATTCGCTCCCAGAGAAATGCTGCGCAGGCCTTCGTCATAAATTGCCCTGGCCAGCACGGTCGCGGTGGTCGTTCCATCACCCGCCAGATCACTGGTCTTGCTGGCCACTTCATTGACCAGCTTGGCCCCCATGTGCTCGTACGGATCGTCAAGCTCAACCTCTTTGCTGACAGTCACACCGTCTTTCGTGACGACCGGGTTGCCGAAGCTTTTGTCGATAATCACATTGCGACCCGTTGGCCCCATCGTGACAGCGACCGCCTTTGCAAGTGTGTCGACACCGCGATGCAGCTTGATTCGAGCGCGGTCGTCAAACAGTAGTTGTTTAGCCATTTTCGTCCTCGGGAAGTTTTCAGATGTCAGTGTTCAGTTGTCTGTGTTCAGTGCCAGAATCGCGGATGGCGCCTCAATCGAGCACACGACGACGATTCAGCGGTGGCGGTCTCAGGTCAGTGCCGGCGTAAGTTTTCGACTGCTGCCGAAAACGGATGACCGACACTGAGTCCCCGGACTAGACGACCTTCGCCAGAATGTCGCTCTCGCGAAGAATCTTCACTTCCTCACCGTCGATTTCAATTTCCGTACCGCCGTACTTGCCGAACAGAACCTGATCGCCGACTTCAACGCTGATCGGGCTGCGCTGTCCACTGTCCAACAGACGTCCCGGCCCGACGGCCAGCACGGTCCCGCGCTGTGGCTTTTCCTTGGCGGCATCCGGCAGGACGATGCCGCCGGAAGTCTTTTCTTCTGCTTCGCCGGGACGAACTACGATTCGATCATCGAGAGGATTGACTTTCATCATTTGCTCCGTGGTGCTTCAAAGACTTGTCTGGATCTATGGAAAATGTCTGAACTGAATTGAACTTTGGGGCGGCGACTTACCCGCATGGCAGGTAACCGGCAGAGCCCGGCCACTGAACAACAACTGTGACCGCACCGACCATTGCAGTGACCACACTCGGCGAGCGATGGCCGCACCGCTGATTACATCATTCCGGGCATACCGCCCATCCCGCCGCCCATACCACCCATGCCTCCCATGCCTCCCATGTCGTGGTGGTGGTCGTCGTGGTGGTTGTCCTCTTCCTTTGCCGGCTCTTCGACGACAATGCAGTCTGTCGTCAGCAGCAGTGAAGCAACGCTGATGGCATTCTGCAGAGACGACCGAACAACCTTGGTTGGATCAACCACGCCAAACGCGAACATGTCGCCATACTGGTCATTCAGGGCATCGTAGCCGTGAGAAGCCTTCTTCTCCTTCTTGACGCGGTTCGCGACAACGGCACCATCCAATCCGGCGTTTTGAGCAATCATCCGCAGTGGCATTTCAAGAACGCCGCGAACCAGTTCCACGCCGTGCTCTTCGTCGCCCTTCAGCTTCATCTCATCAAGGATTCGGGCACACCGCAGCAATGCGACACCGCCGCCGGGCACGACCCCTTCTTCAATGGCAGCTCGCGTCGCATTCAACGCGTCATCGACCAGGTCCTTGCGTTCCTTCATTTCCGTTTCGGTGGCGGCTCCGACTTTGATTTGAGCCACGCCGCCAGCCAGCTTGGCCAGTCGTTCCTGCAGCTTTTCACGGTCGTACTCGCTGTCCGTCGATTCGATTTCACGCCGAATCTGCTCGGCGCGACCGGAAATGTCGCCCTTTTTTCCGGAACCTTCGATGATGACTGTCTTGTCGGAATCGATCCGGACTCGCTTGGCGCGACCCAGGTCTGAAAGCTGAATATTCTCCAGCTTGATCCCCAGATCCTTGAAGAACGCCTTCCCGCCGGTCAGCACGGCAATATCTTCCATCATCGCCTTGCGACGGTCTCCGTAGCCCGGTGCTTTGACGGCTGCCACCTGCAGAATACCGCGCATCTTGTTGACAACCAGTGTCGCCAGAGCTTCGCCTTCGACGTCTTCAGCGATGATCAGCAGCGGAGCACCGTCCTTTGACACTGCTTCCAGCAGCGGGACCAGTTGCTTGGCGTTTGAAATCTTCTCTTCGTGCAGCAGAATTCGGCAGTTGTCGAATACAACTTCCTGCTCATCCTGATTCGTTATGAAGTGCGGCGACAGGTAGCCTCGATCGAATTGCATTCCTTCGACCAGCTCGACTTCCGTGCTGACGTTGCGACCTTCCTCGACGGTGATGACTCCGTCTTTGCCGACCTTCATCAGAGCGTCGGCAAGAATCTTGCCAACTTCCGGGTCGTTATTTCCGGCGATTGCGGCGACGCGAGCAATCTGCTCCTTGTCGTTGGCCTTGACCACCCTGGACATCTTCGCGAGCTCTTCGACGACCGCCACGACGGCCTTTTGAGCACCGCGGCTGAGAGCCATCGCGTCGGCTCCCGCAGCGATGTACTTCAGCCCGGCACGGTAAAGCGCCTCAGCCAGGACTGTCGCGGTTGTCGTTCCGTCTCCGGCAACGTCGTTGGTCTTCGACGCCGCTTCCTTCACAAGCTGCACGCCGACATTCTCGTAGGGATCTTCCAGCTCAATATCTTCGGCAACCGTCACACCGTCCTTGGTCACCTTCGGGGCTCCCCAGCCCTTGTCCAGGACCGCATTTCGTCCTCGCGGCCCCAGCGTGCTGCTGACGGCCTGCGAAAGCTTCGAAACGCCGGACAGCAGACCCTTTCGAGCCTCTTCGTCAAACGTCAGTAACTTTGCCACGGTTTCTCCTCGGTCACGGTTTCTTTTTCTGGCGTGTCTGTCTGGCAGCAACCTGCCGTGACGGTCCCGCAGAGCAAACAACATGCCGGGCAGGAAACTGTGAGTGTAAGTCATTCAACAGTTGATACTTGCAGGCAGCCTGAGCTACGTGTCATGCGGGACTCAGGTCACACATCCGTCGTTTTGGCAGACGGCTGGCGGCTCTCGCCGGCAAGCTTCGAACAACGGACCTCGCGTCCGGTAACCATCCACCCGGACGCCGTCCTCAAATGATTTTGAGTGAGGCTGCGGACCACGGGACGCTGGCCCCGCCTTCCCTTCACGGAAACATCGGCGTCCTCGATTCTGCTCGCCGGCAGAATTTGCCAGCGTTGCCGACACCCACATCTCAAGCAGCACCGCTGACACGCGTGACCCTGCGACTCGCGGAGACTAAAATCCTGTCAAAGTAAGCAGGCTGAGTCGCTCAGGCAGTTCAACGGCCGCGCGACGTTTCGAAGAAAACTCAAACAGGACAGACAAACATGATTCGGCACATCGCATCGGCATTTCTGATCGCGGCGGCTCTCACGGGAACCGCTTCAGCACACGATCCGCTTTGGTTCGCCGGCGGCCCGCCAGCCTATGCATTCGGAGGCCAGACAGTCACGTATCAGTCGGTCAGCATCGCCCCGGCCGCGTATCCAGCGCCTGTTGTCGTTCAACAGCCGGCTTATGTCGTGCCGACCGCCGTTTCTGTCTATTCGTATCCGGTGGTTACTGCTTACCGCGGCCCGCTGGCGCCTGCTCCGGTCAGCGTCGTGACGTATAACCAGGTGTTCGCACCAACGGTTCCCGTCGCTGCCGCCTATTACGGCCCTGTCTATCGCAGGCCACACTTCCATCGGGTTCGGCCTCACGGCGTTGCCATCGGCATTGGCGTTTACTGATTCGTTCCGGAAACGCGCACTCTGCGGCATTGGGCAAGTCGAATCCTGCAAGCCGCGGACGTGAGTCTGCCGGCGGAGTGAAACCGTAAGGCCAGCGTTCGATCGTTTCTCAGATGCCTGCCGCCGAGCAAGAACACACGCCGATCGGCAGTGACCGGCAAATCGACGCCCCGGAGGGCATCTTGACCGTTGCGGCGCTCCGGCGGTACGCTGCCGGAGCACGCAGCGAGTCCAGGCAATTCACGGATGAACGCGATGAGAATCTTTTTTTCGGCCGGCGAACCAAGCGGCGATCAGCACGCTGCCCATTTGATTCAGGAACTGCGGTCGCGGCGAAGTGACTTTGCGGCGGAAGGTTTTGGCGGTCCGGAAATGCGGAAGCAGGGCTGTTCGCTGCTGTTTGAACTGACACAACTGGCCGTCATGGGATTCCTGCGAGTCGTCCCGCTGTTGGCGAAGTTCCGTCGACTGGTTCGGCAGGCGGAAGCTCACTTCGACCAGTCGCCGCCGGATGCCGTCGTGCTGATCGATTTTCCCGGCTTTAACTGGTGGATCGCCCGAGCCGCCAGGCGACGCGGCATTCCGGTCTACTACTATCTTCCGCCGCAGTTGTGGGCCTGGGCGGGCTGGCGAATTCGCCGCGTTCGCAAGTGGGTCGATCACGTTATTTGCGCGCTGCCGTTTGAATACGACTGGTACCGGTCGCGCGGCGTGAAGACGACGTGGGTCGGACATCCGTTCTTCGACGAAGTGGCGGCCAGAACTCTGGACAAGCCGTTGATGCGGCAGTTTCAAAGTGCCGATTCTCAGCAAACTCCCACAGTCGTCATCGGACTGTTGCCGGGGTCCCGCAATCACGAAGTTGATCGCAACTGGCCGCTGATGCTGGAGGTCGTGAAGACGGTGTCTGGTTCCGTCGACGGCATCCGCTGGATCGTCGCGAACTACCGGCCGGAGCACTCCGTCACCTGCCGGAACCTGCAGCAGCAGGCCGGCCTGCCGGAGACGATTGATATCCAATACGTCGCCGGAAAAACCTCAGAAATCATCGAAGCGGCTGATTGCTGCCTGATGGTCAGCGGATCCGTCAGCCTGGAACTGCTGGCTCGCAGGACCCCCGGAGTCGTCCTGTATCGCGGCCACCGGATCGGGCTGATCGCGTCCTGGTTTTTGATGAAGTGTCGCTTCATCACGCTTGTCAACCTGATCGCCGACCGGGAAGTCATGCCGGAGTTCATTTCTGTCGGTGATCCGACACGCGACATTCGCAGCATGGCCGGCCACCTGGTGAACTGGTGCCGAAACCGCGACGAACTTCAGCACAAAGCCGACGAAATGGCGGCGCTGGCCGACCGGGCCGCGATCACCGGAGCAACCGGACGAGTCGCCGACCTGCTGGAACGCGAACTTGCGACCGGCAACGGAACACTGCCGGCAACGGCCGAAGCGGCATAGTAGTCGGGGTTCTCCACCCGTCCCGTCATTACCGCGCAGGCGGGAACCCAGTGTGTGCGGCTTGGTTCCCGCCTGCGCGGGAATGACGGGACGAGCTGTGGCACGGCCGGAGGTGATGCCCTGCAATCGGCAATCATCACTCGGAAGTCTACAATGGCACGATGCATCAGCTTATCCGAGCCTCCGCCGGCAGCGGCAAGACGTTCAAGCTGTCGAATCATTTTCTGAAGCAGTTGTTTCTCGGCAACGCTCCGGAAACGATTCTGGCCACGACGTTCACGCGCAAGGCGGCCGGTGAAATTCTGGGACGCGTCCTGATGCGACTTGCCGGCGCCGCTCAGGATTCCGCTGCCGCGGCGGAACTGGCAGAGCAACTGAAGCCCGCCGATGTCACTCAGGCCAGGTCCCGGCAACTTCTGGCAGGCGTGACCGCGGAACTGCATCGCGTCCGAGTCTGCACGCTGGACAGCTTCTTTCAGCAGGTCGCGCGAAGCCTGACTCTGGAACTGGGCCTGCCGCCGGGATGGAGCATCGTCGACGACGCGACCGACCGCGACCTTCGCCAGCAGGCAATCGACGCGGTGCTTTCGCAACACGTGCCGAAGGACGCTCAGCGGTTGATGCAGATGCTGGCGAAAGGTCGCAGCAAGCGCAGTGTCCGCGATCTCATCAACGATACAGTCGAGAATTTCTACGACCTCTTTCTGCAGACAGACCAGGATGCCTGGCAGCGCATTCCCAAACTTCCGCGACTCACCGGGCAGGAACTTCAGCAGACGATCGCAGACCTGCAGGAATGCGAACTTCCCGATCGCAAAAATTCCGCCGACACGCGAGCTGCCGACATCGCACGATTCGAATCAGGCGACATGGAAAAGTTCCTGACGACCGGATTTGCGAAGTCCGTCTTCGAGGGACACTGCACCTACTACAAGAAGCCCCTGCCGGAAAGCCTCGTCGAATCCTGCCGCAAGCTGGTCTCGCACGCGAAGGCTGAACTGCTGGACGCGCTCCGCCAGCAGACAATTGCCACGTATCGCCTGATCGAACGATTTGACCGCGAATACGCTCGGCTGCGATCCGAACACGGCTGGCTGGGATTCAACGACGTCACGCGCACGCTCGCCCGTTCCCACCGAGCGGCCGACGGAGACCGCATGAATTTCCGGCTCGACAGTTCGATCCGGCATCTGCTGCTGGACGAGTTTCAGGACACGTCGCCCGATCAGTGGAGTGTCCTGAAACGCCTGGCACTGAATATCGCCGAACGCTCGACGCCGGATGAAACCAAAGGCAGCTTCTTCTGCGTGGGCGATCCGAAACAGGCGATCTATGGCTGGCGCGGCGGTGTGGCTGAGATTCTGGATTCCGTGGAACGCACAATCCCCGACATCGCAGCCACGTCGCAGGACGAAAGTCGCCGATCTTCCACCGCGGTCATTAACACGGTCAACCGCGTGTTTCGCCACATCGACAGGCACGCCGGCCTGGACGACTACGAAGGAGCCTGCCGCGACTGGTCAAGTGCGTTCCCGGAACACTCGACTGTCCACACGGATCGGCCAGGCTTCGTTCAGTTGCGAACGTCGCCGAAGTTCGAAGGCGACAACGCCGACGAACGCCGCGAACCATATTTCGAATGGGTGGCGCAGCAGGTCAGGGAACTGCATCAACAGGCTCCGGGCGCGGAGATCGGCGTCCTGACAGTCAGAAACGCAACCGTCGCGCGGCTGGTTCACAAATTGACGCTGATGGGAGTTCCGGCCAGTGAGGAAGGCGGCACGGCTCCCGTCGACAGCCCCGCCGTGCTGGCCGTGTTTTCGCTGCTGCACCTGGCCGGACATCCCGGCTGTGAGGTGTCCCGGTTTCATGTCGCCACCTCACCGCTCGCGGACTTGGCAGGACTGCACACCTGGAACGACGACACAGAAGCAGCCGAATCGGCAGCGCGCATTCGAGCCCGTCTGATGGACGACGGGTACGGCCGCACTCTGCAGTGGATTTCCAATACCGTTCGACCCGTGTGCAGTCAGAGGGACCTGCTGCGGCTGAAACAGATCGTTGCTGAAGGCTGGAAGTTCGACCAATCACCGTCGCTGAGCCCGACGGAATTCGTCCGTCTGCTGGAAGGCAGCCGGCTGAGCAAAGCCGAACCGGCTCCGGTGCGAGTGATGACGATTCACCAAAGCAAGGGCCTGGAATTTGATGTCGTCGTGCTGCCGGAACTGGATGGCGCAAGAGATCTGTTTCGTTCGCCGAAGGCTGCGGTCGGCGGACCGGGAGGCGACGCGCCGCCGGACAGCGTTTGCCTGTGGCGAAAAAAGGAGCTGCGCCCGCTGCTGCCCGAAGCTCTGCGGCGGGCATTTGAACAGACGACCGAACGAGACGTCCGCGAAGCACTGTGCAAGCTTTACGTCGCGCTCACGCGAGCCGTCCACGCGCTGCACATGCTGGTACCGCCGGTCGAAAAGGGAAAGTCGCCCAAAACTTTCGCGGGGCTGCTGCTGGCGGCTTTGTGCGATGACGATTCGGATGGTGAAAATGAAGTCCTTTACGAAACCGGCGACGAATTCTGGTTCAACAACAACCCGAAATTCGGGCAGCCGCGACCGCATGACGCGATCCGGCCCGATCCCGCGCTCGCGGCGCCGAAGATCAGGCTTCAACCGATGCCCGGCGGCCGAATTCGCGGGCTGCGACGCGAGGCTCCTTCGAAACACGAACCGGATCGGCTGTACATCAGCTCGCGTTCCGGCAAGTCCGACGGAATTCCTGAAGAATCCGGCTGGCAGCGACCCGATGCCGCAGATTCCCGGACGACCGCGATCGATCCACGGACGAAAGGCACGTTGTTTCACGCATGGTTCGAAGCAATTCTGTGGCTGGACGAAGCGACGCTGCCCGAAGACGGCGCCTGGTACGCAATCGCCGAATCGAATGGCATCGACAAAGCCACGACCGACCTGCTGCTACCGGACTTCCTGCGAATTTTGAAACAGTCCGAAGTGCGACAGACTCTGAGCCGTTCCGCCGCATTAGCGCGAGCACCATTCGCCGAACTGTCGGGCGGGATCCGCGGCGGACAGTACGAATTGAGCGTTGAGAACGAACGCTCGTTTGTCTTCCGCCGCAGCGGAGCCATCGTTCAGGGCACGATTGATCGCCTGGTGCTTCTCAGCAAGAACGGCAGGCCCGCTGCCGCAGAAATCATCGACTTCAAGACAGACCGACTGTTCGGTGACTCCGCCATCTGGGCCGCCGACAGAATCGCACACTACGGCCCGCAGCTTGACGTCTATCGCGAAGCAGTCGCTCATTGCTTCCGCGTCGATCCGGACGCCATCGTTTCTCGACTGCTGTTGCTTGAGGCCGACGTTCTGGCAACAACGAATGTCCATTCCGCGCGGTAAGAGCGGCGGTCCGATCATTCGGCAGCCAAAAAGCACCGAAGCACGCTGCATTCCGCCCACTGGCAGTCGGGCCGTGTCGCTTGCCGCCCGGCGCAGTGACTCTCGGAACGACGATTCACCATCAACGGACGCGGCAGATTCTGACGCACTGCGCAGGAAAAAAGGCTCGCCAACCGACAGACGATTGACGAGCCCTGATCTATTAAGCGAGGCCGACGGGACTTGAACCCGCAACCTCCGGATCGACAGTCCGGCGCTCTAACCAATTGAGCTACGGCCCCCTGCTTGGGGTGGGGAACAGTATCACCGCGAAACTGCGGAATCAAGTATTCCGCAGACCAATTCTTCGACCGACGGTCAGGAACTGCGGGGAGTTGCGGTCAGTTCATTCCTTCGGCGGACGACGCGGCCCCCGGCGTCGCTGTCCGCCGCGACCACCGCCGGAACCTCGGCTACCGCTGCGGCGTTCAGCGTGGTCGGCACCGGGAGACCGGATCTGCAGATAGCTGATGGCCTCTTCCCACGACGAAACGCCTTCGAATTCGGGTGCCACTCCCGTCGCTCGACGCGCTCCGGCAGGTGCCGACGCCGCTTCATCTTCATCCTGTGGCGAAGATGATCGCCGTCGTCCGGCCGGTTCTGCATCCGCCGGCGCCGATTGTTCCCGCTGCGGCCTGCGGCGACGTGAGGAACGCCGCCTTCCAGGACGTTCAACTTCGTCTTCGACAGCTTCGGAATCGCCCGCATCGGCCACCAGTTCATCGTCATCGTCGTCCCAGGTGTCTTCCGCTTCGACGACAACGGGTTTCGGTCGAGAACGTCCGCGGCGTCCTCCGCGAGACCGGCGGCGCGGTCGTTCGTCATCGTCTTCTTCGTCTTCGTCGGAAGATTCTGCCGCCGGAGCCGTTCGATCCGCCCCGGGCCGCTTGCGCGGAGGCGGCACCGTCCGGCTGCGGGCCGGCGCGACGCTGACAAAGTCCTCGTCGTCCTCTTCGAACAGGATTTCGGACAGAACATCCTCATCTTCTTCGTCTTCGTCGATTCCCTCAACCGACGAAGTTGCCGCGGGAACGGACGATTCCTCAGCAACGTCTTCACGGTCCCGGCGACGACCGCGGCCGCGCCGGCCACGACGACCCCGCTTGCGCCGCGGCTGAACATCAGCGTCCTGAAGTTCTTCCGCTTCGTCCTCGTCAGCAACCGCCCGGACATCAACGACGTCGTCCTCGTCTTCGTCTTCCTCGTCGTCGTCAAATCCAGCAGCGACTTTTTCGTCGGCGGCAGGGGGCGCTTTGCCGGATGGTGCCTCGTCGTCCCAGACCCACTGATCCAGTTCGTCCCAGTAGGCTTCGTCGTCGGCGGCAGCAACCTTTACGGGCGCAGACTCCTTCTTTCCTGTCGATTTCGAAGCGGAGTCCTGTTTCGACGCTGCGGGGCGAACCGCTGGTGGTTCTTCTGCTTCGTCGTCGTCTTCCGCTTCGTCGTCGAAGTCAAATACGATATCGATGTCTTCGTCGTCATCGTCATCGTCGTCGTCGAAATCGTCTTCCACGACAGGCCGAGCCGGTTCGGACTTTTTAGCCGCCTCAGAATGTGATCGCTGCACCGGCTTTTCTTCGGCCCGCGCCACAGGAACGGCTCGCCCGGACTCGGCGACGTCGGCGTCCTCTTCATCGTCCTCGTCGGAGAACAGAATCAGGTCGTCGTCGATTTCGTCGGCATAAGCTTCCGCCGAATAATCCGGCTGCCGGCGGTCGTCGCGATCAAACTCGACGTCATCATCGCCGGACGCCGCTGCCGCCGCAGGCTCAGCGGGCGTCAGCCCAAGCAGACTGTCGACGGATGAACTCCCGTCATCGTAGTCATCGAACAGCAGTTCATCGCCAACCGCTTCCGGCTTGCTGAAGTCGATGCCGAACAGCTTCCTGGCCAATTCGTCGGAATTGTCCGCGGAATCCTGAGGTTCGTTTTGCTCTGCCGGGTTCGTCATGAAAGTCGTTTCTGAGTGGTCTGCCGATTCAAAAAAACGGCCGTTTTCGTTGGGGACGGCCGGATTGCTTCGAGAGGCTCTCCGGTCACTTGTGGCCGCATGATACTTGCCGGATTTTGCATTGGCCAGACTCCGATGCTCCCGGATTCGCAGTTCCCGGCCCTGACTCACACATCGTCCTGCGGATGCGATCTCCCCCGGAGGCAGCGCCAGGGCAGTTGCGCCCCACGCTCCCCGCCCGGCCGAAGGCCATCAGGAGCGTCGAATTAGCGAAGCAAGTTCGGAGAAGGGCGGCTCCGCGTTCGCCACTCTGCGTTGTCAGAAACACCGGTTGCGCGTTCGGCCCTCTCCCTCGCATCGCTCCGCTCGCTCGACCTCTCCCTGCCGCTGCGCTGGGAGAGGTGAGTGCGCGGACGCCGGGAGACGCGGATCCGCTAAAGCTGCGATGGCGAATCAGTCCGGGTCCGATTGATCGCCGTCGGGCGTGTCGTCGTAATCAAAGGTAACGTTTCGAACCTCAAATCCAATCGCAATCTGCCGCTTCTGCGGGTCCATTCTCAGAGCGTGGTAGTTGAGTGTCCGGCCGAGATCTTCCTCGGCGAACAGTTCTTCACCGGTTCTGGCGTCCAGCACTCGTGCTGCATAGTGTGCAGTGGGTGCATCGCTTCCGTCCGGCAGTTTGTCGCTGGGACGCTTCAAAAGGACAAGCAGCGGCGCGGCGGGTGTGAACGGAGGCTGCTGGCCCGGCGTCAGAATTCGAAGGAGTTCATGATCGGTGCGTCTTGACCACAGGAGCGATTTTCCGCCACCGTCGATCGCGTAAATCCAGCCATTAATCGGATTCGTGTCGGAAATCGGATTCAGATCGTACGACGGGTCATCCACGCTTTCGGTCAGCACCAGCAGCCGTTCGTGGCATGGCCGAAGATAGAGTGCTCGACATGCGGGAGCATCCGGAACAGTCAGGTCCGACACCGTTTCTCCGGATTCGGCATCGAAGATTCTCAGACGATTGCTTTCCGACAGCACCGCCACCATGCCGCCTGCGATATTGGAAAAGCAGGAGTCCGCCGGCAGCGTCACTTGCCAGACCGTGGAGTTATCGGCCAGGCTGAATAACTCGAGACTGGACTTCTCCGAGGTCAGCCGAAACAGCAGACAGCGTCCTTCAGAAACTGCGATTCGCCAGTAGGTATCCGTGCCGGGCTCTATTTCGAAGTCGGCGATGGACGAATTTGAGTTTTCGTTCGCTTCGGTCCACCAGTCGGGCAGCGGGACTCGCCGAGTCACTGACCCGTCAAGCATGTCGCGCACTTCGATCTGTCCGGACAGTTCAGAAATCAGGCACAGTTCCTGTTCGGTTCCCGTAAGCGTGCAGTCGCCCGGAAGCCCGTCGACCTGCCACGCGCGCCTGCCCGTCAGCGGATCGACGACGCGAAGCTGCCGTCCGCTGTAAAGAGGCAGGCCGTTTGTCGTCAGCGGACCAACCGGGAACAAACCGGCCGGCTGGATGTCGTACTGTTCGGTTCGCTGCCAGGCGTCGTCAAATCCCTGGCGGTCCGTGGCCCGTTCCAGTTCGGTGGAAAGATTCAATTCCCAGAGCACGGTCGGCGGCGACTCGCCACTGGCCGTGGAACAGTCCAGCACAAACAACATGTGCTGCAGCTTCACGGCCAGCAAATGTCCGCAGGCCAGCAGATAACGTTCGGACACCGTGTTGTACGACTGAAAATAGCGACGTGCCTGATCGTTGAAAACGATCTGCGGCTCGAACTGCCACCTCAGACGTCCCACTTCGTCGTACGCCTGGACGCTGTTTTCTGCCACCGGCTGCACGAACGCCCAGCCGGGAAATGCACCAGCCGATCCGAACAGCGGAAGATTTCTTCCGGCCGCTCCGATTCGCGGATCGCGCCCGGCGACGGCAGTCCGCGCAGGCGACTCCGTGACGCGCGGCCGGCCGTTCCAGGGTCTGTGTTCCTCCGCAAGGTCGTCGGCATAATCATCGCGCCATTCCGCTGCGGCGGTGCGTGTCGCTTGATCGTACGGAAGCCGCAGACGCCGCAGCACCGATCCCGATTCGGGACGATCGGCTGCGGGACGTATGCGTTCTGCGCCGCCGCGGCTTTGTTCGAAAAGTGTCCGGACCGAATGCAGCATCCCGTTTTGGCGCCAGAGATCCAGCAGACTGACAACGGCCCGCCGCGCCGCGATGCTGTCACCGGAATCGATGCTGTCCGCCAGCAGGTGAGTTCTGACCAGCAGCGCTGTTTCCGCCGGAAGCGTTTCCTGTTCGTGAGCGAACACAGGAGCGATGGCCGGCGCCAGACCGGTCTGCAGGCAGATCTGACACCACCAATAGGTTTCCGCCGGCGACGACGCATTCCGGATTCGCTGTCGCAGCGGTTCCGTCAGCGCATTCACCAGTGCCGCGCGAAGTTCAGCACCGACGGGCTTCGATCGGTCGCTGTGTCGTGCGATCACCTGATGGATGACCTTCGCGACTCGACGATCCGCCTGACAGATGATCGGACCGGTGGCGACGTCGCGATCCCGCGCGACGTACGCATCGTCGAACTGCTGAAGTATGTGTTCTGCGAGTTCCCCGATCGGCAGACCGGACTGTTCCAGCAATCCCTGAGCCGCCGTGTCGCGCAGCCAGTCCAACTGCCGCCGAGTCCGATTGATCTGCTGCCACTGAGCCGGCAGCACGGCCGCATCGACGGGGTTCATGCCCAGCATTGACTGCACCAGCGCCGCCACCTGTTCCTTCGGCGGCGAACTTTCGGCAATCAACTGCCGGACCCGAGGAACCTTTTCGGCGTTGCCGCGGTAGTCCAGCCGAAGCGACTCCAGCAGCGTGTCGATTAACAACTGGCGTTCCGCGTCGTGGTCTGTCCCGGGACTCGGCGGTGTCGATCCGGCCAGCGCATCGGCAAGAACATTCTCCGCCTGGTTCACATTCTGCTGCAGCAGCAGCTCGCGAGCCGCCAGCAGCGGCGTGGACGCAGCTTCGTCAGGAATCGCGAACCGCCGCACGTCTCTTAATGACTGCGAAAAGAGATCGCCGTCCACGCCCAGCAGGTTTCCGGGAAGAGCTTCGCCGCCAAGCGACTGCGTCAGCAGCCGGCGGCCCGATTCAATGTCGATGGATTCAATCGCCGGCGCCGACGTGGGAACTTGAATGATCCGGCCGTTGGTGGCTGCCTGGCCGCAGACGATGTCGCCGTCAAGTTCCGTTCGCCAGAGCGAGGCACCGTCTTCCAGCCGAATGGCCTCCGCGCCCGTGGGACCGGTCAGCACGATCGTGTTCTCCGTGACCGCAGCGATTGCCCGCATCGCGCCGCGAGGCCGCGTCCAGAGTTCCATTCCGGAATGCAGATCCAGGCAGATCAGCCGATCCGAATCTCGCGGAGTCAGCAGAATCCGTTCAGCGGCGATCCGCGGCAGGGAATCCAGCCAGCCGGCAATCTGGTCCGCCATCATGGAATCGCGCTGATTGATCGCGTTTCCGATCACCGGAAAGACGCCCAGCTCGGGCATGGCGACGTTGCCGCGATAGCGATACACCCACCGGACTGAATGATCTTCCGCAGACACCGCGATCACTCGCTCATCGCAGGTACTGCAGATCAGCAGGCCCTGAGCGAACGACGGAATGACACCGCTGTACTTCCGCAGCGGATGCACTTCCAGATCGAACTGCGGAATGGACAGCAACTGCGACTGCACCGGCCGCAGATCCAGTTCACCCGGCGGCTGTCCAGCCACCTGTCCGGGGCGGGGTTTTGCCTGCAGCTGCAGCAGATAGATCCCCTGATCATTCTCGGACAGCACATAAATTCGTTCGCCCATCACCAGCGGAGCGCCGAGAAAGTACATTCCCGCCAGAGGATTGACGGGGCCGCCGTCGCCGCCGTTCAGGCTGCCTCCCGCCTGGCCGCGCAGTCTTCCGGTTGCCAGTTCGTAAGCTCGCAGATAGTTCACCGGATGCGTCTGCCCGGCGCTCGAACGGTTGTCCGGATCAATCTGCAGCGTCGCGGCCGTGACTTCTTCGACCGCGAAGACGAACGTTCCGTCGGTTGTCAACTGCCCGCCGGCGTTGGCTCGCGCCCAGTGATTAAACAACTGCGGCCCCAGCAACAGGGCACGGCGCTGCTGGTCCGAATCGCTGGCCGGTCCCAGCCGGCGCAGGTGATTGGCCAGCGCGGTTAGTTGCCGATCGACCAGGCCGGATTCCCACACCAGCTCTCCCGTATGACGGTTGCGGGCATGAATGTTGGTCACCGCCCGGTACACGATCAGGTCATCCGTCGCGATCGGCACCGCCGTGGACGCGATGCTGTTGCCCTCCGCCAGCTCGCGCATCGCGATCGTCCTGACCTGTGCGGAAGCCGCTTCCAGCAACGGGTTCAGTTCATCGGTCATTTCGCACGAATACGCTGACGCCGACCAGGCAGAAGTCAGCTCCGCCGGACCTGCGGAATGCACCTGAGTGCGACGGTAGTTGCCAAACGACTGCTGCCAGGTTTCGGGCCGGACGCGGCGCGGCGACTTCAGCTGTCCGGCCAGCCAGTCTCTCAGGTCGGTACCGGCGACCGGGCGCGGAATGGCCTGATATCCGGCGACGAACTTCTCGGTGGAATCAGATCGCAGCAGGTGCCGCAGCGAGTCAACGGCTTCCTCTTCCAGCCCGGCCAGCCACCAGTACCTGATCAGATCCCACTGCAGCCGATTGCGATCGTTCGCACCGCTCGACAGCCTTTGCAAACGACCGGTTTCCAGGGCCGCTTCCAGAAATTCTCCCCGGCTGACGTATAGTCCGATCAGCGTTCGGGCCGCCTGACTTGCGGCTGCCGTGTATTGAAATCGGATCACGGCTTCCTGCAGCATTCCGGGATCTCCGGTGGCCATCGCCTGCTGAAGCTGAGTCGTCGCGGTTGGTTGCTGCTGAGCGGAATACTGCTGCCGAAACGCTTCGGGAGCCGTTCGCCAGAGTTCTTCCAGCTTCGCTCGCGCTCCCGCGAGAACTTCGTGCTGACCGGGCCGAAGTTCCTCCGTCGCCGATGCGTTCAGGCTAAGCAGGAGGTCTTCGCCGCGACTGACTTCGGCCCAGGCGGCATCGAAGGCATCCGCCGCCTGCAGCCAGTTGCTGTCTGATATCAGTTGCTGCGTCGCCTGCATCAACTGAATGATCTGCCTCCGCTGACGATCCTCCGCGACGTCTTCCGCGGGCTGAGCGACAGCGCACGCAGCTCGCGCGGAAAGCAGAATGCACGCAATAATCAGCAACCTGCGTCGTCTGGTCATGAACATGGATCAGCGAAGTGGGAAAGGCCGGCGTCAAAGCGTCGGCAACCTGAATCGGCCTTTAATTGTCGCAGAGCTGGTTCGGGACGTCCACGAATTCCAGGAATCCCGCGGTCGCCATGAAAAATCAGCGACGACCGCGTCGGCTACCGTTTTCGACCAATTCGTGTCATTCTTCCGAAAGTCCGTGCGTTCGATTCCGCGCCGCCGACGTTAGCCTTCGCCCGAATGGGATTGTGTCCGTTTGACGCAGGCCGGCGGCGAAACCTGAGCACGCGGCATACACGGGTCGCAGCCGGGTCAGTGTGTGCCGCGCCGAGTCGCACGACGAACGACGTCAGGACACACCGGTCGCAGCAACCGTTTGCTGTCGAAGAGTGCGGAGCAACCCTCGCGGAGGATCTCATGAACATCGTGAAACTGCTGTCGCTGCTGGCCGCCATGTCTCCGGTTTCCACTGTCATCGCGGACCCGCTCGTCACGCCGGAATGGATCTGGCACAGCCTGGATCGCTCCGTCGCACAAGAGTGTTCCGTTCAGCGAACCTTCGATCTGCCGGAACCGGTGGCTCAGGCAACTCTGCGGTTCGCCGCGGACTTCTGCCGCTGCCGCGTTTTCCTGAACGGCGAACTTCTGGCCGACGTCGATGACTTCGGTCCGTGGCCGGAAATTGATGTCACCAGCGAACTGCGATCCGGCTCGAATACTCTGCAACTGTCCGCCGCTGCGTCCGTTGACAACAGCCCGACAGCTGTTGCTCTGGAACTGGCGGTGACGCTGGTCAGCGGAAAGCAGATCCATGTTCTGACCGGACCGGATTGGGAACTGGCCCCTTCGGATGACGCGCCGGCATCGGCATCACGAACCGTCGCGGCGTTCGGTCACGTCGATCCGCACCTGTGGGCTCCCGCCGCGCGAGTGACTTCGTTTGATGACTACACGCAGTGGATGCAGGCGGGCGAATCAGGAAATGGCGGCGACACGGTCCGCTTCTCCGTCAGCCCCGGCTTTGAAATCCGCCGCATCAGAACGGCCGCCGCGGATGAAGGATCGTGGGTCAGCATGGCGTTTGATCCGCAGGGACGCCTGACGATCGCTCGCGAAGACAAGGGTCTGCTGAGGATGACGCTTTCGCCCGACGGCACAGCGGTGGACCGCGTCGACACAATCAACGACTCGCTGCTGGAATGTCGCGGGCTGCTGTATGCGTACGACAGCCTGTATGCCAACGCCAACAATTCAAAGGGACTGTATCGGCTGACCGACACGAACGGCGACGATCAGTTCGACGACGTCAAACTGCTGCGCGAATTTCCCGGCGGCGTCGGACACGGACGTAACGATCTGGCTCTCGGCCCCGACGGAATGATCTACAGCATTCATGGCGACAGCGTGGACGTGCCGCGCGACAACATCCTTGACCGCACGTCGCCGCTGCGGGCCGATCGAATCAAGCAGGAAACCATCGAAGGCCACGTCATTCGCACCGACCGCGACGGACAGCATTGGGAACTTGTCTGCACGGGTCTTCGCAACCCGTACGGCATCGACTTCAACGCGGACGGCGAACTATTTACCTACGACGCCGACGCGGAATTCGACATGGGTGCGCCGTGGTATCGGCCGACACGAATCGATCATCTGGTGTCCGGAGCGGACTTCGGCTGGCGCGGACGAACGGGAAACTGGCCACCGTACACCGCTGACCACGCGGACAACTCGCTTCCCGCCGCGGATGTCGGCAAGGGGTCACCGACATCCGTTGTGTCAGGCCGACACGGGAATTTCCCCGCGCCGTGGAACGACGCGATGTTCGCTCTCGACTGGGCCTATGGCAGAATTCTGGCGTGCCACCTGCAGCCTCGCGGAGCCGGCTACGTGTGCCGCGCCGAAACATTCGTGCAGGGACGGCCGTTCAACGTTACCGACCTGACGTTCGGCCCGGATGGTTTCATGTACGTCATCACCGGCGGTCGCAAGACCCAATCTGCTCTGTATTCGATTCGATACACGGGGCCGGTGTCCGAACCAGTCGCGAAGACTCGTCAACAGTCAGAACGGTCGCAGTACTCGAAGCAGCAGCGGACCATTGCCGCGCAACTGGCGAAGTTTCACGGCCGAAAGGATCCTCTGGCGATAAAAACCGCGTGGCCATATCTCGGCAGCAGCGATCCAACACTGCGTCACGCGGCCCAGGTCGCCATCGAACATCAGCCGGAACCGGAATGGTTCCAACAGGCAATCAATGAGCAGCGTCCGGAATTCGCCGCGACATCACTGATGATGCTCGCCCGCAACGGTGAGCGAGGCATGAAGGCACCGATTCTGCACCGACTCAGCACCATTCCGCCACATTCGCTGTCCACGTACCAGCAACTGTCGCTGCTGTTTGCGTACTCGCTGTGCCTGACCAATTCTCCCGACCACGAAAAGCTTTACAAGCGCGCAAGCGATCACCTGTTGACGTGGTTTCCCGCAAAGGCGAAGGCGTACGGCCCGACCGGAGCCGGTGTCGGAGCAGGGGAAGGCGTCAATCGGCTGCTGGCGGAACTTCTGTTGCTGCGATTGGAATCGACGGATGCCGTGTCGCCCGCCGTCAATCTGCTGCGCGGCGCGGTGGCTCAGGAAGATCGCCTGTTCTATCTGTTCGTCCTGCGCCATTCAAAAGCCGGCTGGTCCATCGGACAGCCGCCGTGACTACTTCGAGATCCTGGCAGACCTTGACCGTTCTGCCTTCAGCGGCGAAGGGATGCCTGATTTTCTGCGGCAGATTCGCGATGAAGCCACGGCGACGCTCAGCACCGCCGAACGGGAGGTCCTTGGTGACCTGCTGCAACCGGGTTCGCAGAATGAACCTGCGGCACTGACCGTCGAACGGCCGTTTGTCCGCAAGTGGACTCTGGATGAACTGACTGACGAAATCACCGGCACGAGTCATCAACCGGACACGGAACACGGTCGCCGGCTGTTTTCCGAAGCACTGTGCTTGTCATGCCATCGCATGAACGGCTCCGGAGCTGTCGTTGGCCCGGACCTGACATCGGTTGCTAATCGTTTCGGGCGCCGTGACCTGTTGACGTCGATCGTGTCACCGTCCAGCGTCGTCGCGGAAAAGTACCGCAACATGCAGGTGGTAACGACCAGCGGCAAAGTGATCTCCGGCCGAATTCTGACGGGCGGCGACTATCGTTCGACAACGCTGCGAATCGCCACGGACCCGCTGCGGCCATCGCAGTTGGTCGAAATCACCAAAGCGGAGATCGAAAGCTATGAACCATCGCAAACCTCACCCATGCCCGAAGGTCTTCTGAATACGCTTTCCGCCAGGGACGTGATGGATCTGCTGGCGTTTTTGCAATCTGCGGGAAGATGATCGCCTGCGTGGCGGCGGGCGGCCAGCACCTACCGATTGCCTCGTTCGAACAGCCCGATCCAGTCGCGCCGGCTGTGCAGGACGGTTGACACTTCAATCCCGTCCGGAATTTCGTAGTAGCAAATCACGTAGTTCTGGGCTGGCCGCTTGGCGGGAAAGATTCGAAGCCCGGGTCGCAGGTCGTCGCGCAACGATCCGCTTCCATGGTTCCTTGCGAGGTTTCGGATGCTTCCCAAGAGAGCATCAAGCACTTTGTCCGCCGCGGCTGGGTTCTGCCGGGCAATCCAATCGGCAATTGCCTCAAGGTCGTCGTCAGCCTGTCGCGAGAGTCGATACCTGCTCATAGCGGCCCGCCGGTGGCATTCGATTCGCGAGGAGCAAGCGACGGCGTCGAACGTCCGTGGCACCAGTCACGAATCGTGCGAATCACGAATCGAATCCTGTGCCCGGGATTTCAAATCATCCAATCGCTGCCGCAGCGTATCATCGTCGTACTCGGTAAAGTCTCCGGCATCAAGCTGGCGACGGCCGGTATCGATCCGCTCCAGAACATCCGATCGGCGGCGCAGAAGTTCCACCGCGGCATTAAGGGCGGACTGACGGTCAGGAAACACACCGTTCGCGATCTGAGTCTGGATGAAGTTCTCGTTGAGTTGTGAAATCTCGGTTTTCATGCCCTGCAATCTACAGCCTTCTACGCCGAACTGGCAACGCCTCTCCGTTGGATTCGCCGGAATCAGATTCGTCACCGCATTTGTTCACAACATTCGGGCCACCGTCGCCATAACTGCAACGACCGGGGCGACCCAGCCGATGCCGGCCAGCAGCAGCATTCCGACTGGGGAATCCTCTTCTGACTGGATCGTCGTGAAGCGTGTCAGTTCATCAAGACGAACAGGCCGCAATCCTTCGGCGAAACGGTGCGCGCAAAAGGCCGCGTGATTCGACCAGGAGCGGCTGACCGACTTTTCCGTCACGTTCGTCTGATAAAGCTGACACCTGCTGTTGTAGCTGGCGGAGTTCTCGCCAACACCGTTCGACGTACGTTGTGTCGATCCGTCTTCGAAGAACGTATAGTACCGCAGGCTGATTCCGGTGGGATACACCAGCGTTGTTCCGTCCGCCGAACGCATCAGCGGATGAAACCAGCACACTTTTCCAAAGGCGTTCACGCTTTGAATTTCACGGCCGAGCAGTCCGAAAACCACAGCCAGCGGAAGCAGGAAAACCGAGTGCGTGGTGGCGACGATTCCTTCGAACTCAAAGCCTTCGCATCGCAGTTCGTCCAGTTTGCTGCGGTATCGCGTGAACAGCTTTTCCTGAATCCGGTCATCGGCAATAACGTCGCAGGAGGTCAGCATGACTGGTTGCTCGCGGTGATCGGGAATCGAATCCGCCCGGTGAAAGATAGCCCGGAATCGCTCTTTCTCAGCGACCGAATCTCCCTCTGCAGACCTCAGCAACTGCGATTGGCTGCGATCAGATTCCGGACAGGCGGGACAATCGGTGCGATCGTGCGAACATCATTCACCGCTGCTCGAACGAGCTGTTTCGGTGGCTCGCCACGCTGCCTGGTATTCCCGAAAGCCATCGCGCGCGGCGGGCGGGGCGTCGCGCACAGCCTCGCGAGTTGCCGCGTCGGTCAGCGAACCACTGGCCTTCCTGAAGAAATCCGCAGCATGGGCAGCGACGGCGGAATCGTAGCCGGACAGCGACGACAGCAACTTCGACAGATCGCCTTCCGAAGCTTCCCACAATCGCCGTGCGTATTCGCGAGCCGCGGTCTTTTTTCCATCGCCGTCGCAGTCAAGCCAGAGTGCTCCGCTGCAGCCGATCACATGCGCTCGCCAGACGGGCGACGTCGGCTGATACGCCTTCGCAGTCTTCCAGTACGGCTTATCGATGCCGGGGCCGAAAGCGGTCGCGACCAGATGAACATCGTGCGCCGGTCGCGGAATCGTCCAGCGCCCCTCCCACTTGATCCCTGTCGGCGGAGTTGTCGCCGATGTATCGTCGCCTGTCCGGACCGGAATCTCCTGTTCACGAATCAGCCGGCCGTTCGCATACAACTCCACTCGATCCGCTGTCACCCAATGCGGACCGGAAACCTTCACGTCGACATTCACGGTATCGCCGCCAACGCCCGCCAGGTCTCCCGAACCGGCACCGTTGATACGGATTTCGGACAGCAGGCCGTAGCTGACCATGACACGTCCGCGCGTAAGACTTTCCATGGCCTCGTCCACGTCAATGCTGCCGGGATCGCTGTCATCGCAGCGAATGCATACGTGCGACCCTGCCCGACGAAATGCCGGCCGACGTCGTGCGAATCACTGGCCCCGATCGGCGTGACAGATGCACCGCGATTCAGCAGAGACATCCAGTCGTGAAACAACTGCATGACATCCGTCTGCGTTGCTCCAGAATTGATGACTTCCATCGCATTGAATCCCGCGGGCCAGCCGTCCAGAGATTCCGCCACCACGCTGTTGAATCGCTTCGGACCGAACGGCCGTACTCCGCTGTGAAGATCGCGAGCGTGATTCAGCACGATCACAGGAGCACTGGTTTCGCGGTCGATTTCGCAGAAGATCGCTTCCCAGTCGGTCAGCCGGTGATCGGGAACACCGGCTTCCGCGGACACCGGAAAAATGTTGAAGTGACCAACCGGCGTTGTGACTTCATTGCCGATCACGGGTGTGAAGTACTGCCTGACACCGATCTCGCGAGCAAGCGGATCGTGATCGATCTGCACGTTGTGATCCGTGGCGATCGGCAGTTCAATGCCTTCGGCGGCGATCGTCACCATGCGTTCCTGAACGGTCGCGTCTCCGTGTCCCGAATGAGTCAGCGAATGTACGTGCGTGTCGCAGGCCACGTACCCGTCGGTGGGAACTTCGCGGCGAATCGTCAACGTCTTCGGCAGAGTCTCGCCCTCTCGAACCGTCACAGCGAATGTGGCCAGCGAGTACTCAAAACCACGCCCGGCGTAGACCGTGTACGCTCCCGCTGGCACGCCGAATTTCGCCGTTCCGGTCGCGGTGAAAACGATGCCGGGCCGAACAGCCAGTTGCGGATCGGCCGGCGCGGCGACAGACTGCAGTGCTCCGCTTTCGGTCACGATCGTGATGCGAGCCGGCAACGGTTTACCGCTGTCGGCGTCCAGAACCGTCACGTCGATCGTGCCCGCTGATAGCACCTCGCTGACCGGCCGAGGCGTCAGCGCGATTTCGCCGACGCGAATGTCGTCCGGCGTCGAATGCCCGTTTCCGGGAGCTGCGATGACCAGTTCGTTCTTCCCAGCGCGAAGAGTTCCGGCACTGACGGCGAAGCACACGGTCATGTCGTTTTCGTCACGATGCAGCTTGCCGACTTCCGTGTCGTTCAGCCGAACGGACCAGTCCTGCTTCACGTCCTGCTGCCTCAGACTCAGTGTCCATTCGGTTTCGTTGGCCGCTGAGTCAAACGGAATCTGCAGCCGCTGTCCGTCCGGCGTTTCGGGAAACTCATCCACGCGCGGCCCGTCGGAGCGCGCAGATGCTGCGTGCGCGGTTGGGGTGAACTGGTGGCGGATCCGCGGCATGCACTGGCGGCACCGCGAGCAGAAATGCGTCAGGAAGGCGATGACGAGTCTTTTTGAATTTAGCTGCAGCATGCGGATCACAGAAAGACAATTCACTTTGTGGCCTGATGGACCTCAGTCAATTTAGACGAGCGTACTCGAAAAAAATCCTTCTACTATCACTTCCCTGATGTCGTCTTTGAAGATCTGGGCGAGACTTGCTGAGTACTGCCGCTTCGTACTTTGCGACAATCGATTTCCCCCAAACAGGGATCCATTTCTTTTGAACTCGCTCGTAGATGCGGAACCTGCAAAGTATGTGACGAAGGCGGCGAGCATCATCGGTACGCTCGAATGATACGCCGCGAAGCCCGCAACGCTTGCCCCACCGCACAGATATCCCTACGGGAGCGCCGGACGTCTCAATTGCATTCGAAGCTCTGGCGTAGGCGATCAGATATTGCTCTTCGTCAGTGAAAATTGGCAATGACATCGAAAGCTTTCACCAATTGGTACGCCAGACTTTTCACCCGAGCCGCCAGCGCCGCGAATCGAGCTGCACGATCTCTTCCGTGAACTGGTTAATGAGTTTGCGCATTGAACGCAGTGTTAATTCGCGGACTTGTTCGTCCAGGCAGTTGTCCTGCTTTTCTTTCATAAGCCGCTCCAGTGTGCGGGAGCTGGCAATCGTGTTTTCGCGCTGTCGGTAATTCTCTATCCCCATAGTCGTATCTCCACCATTCCCTTTCGGACGCAGTCGCGGTCAGTCGCGAATGGATTTCAGGCCCGGCGGGCCTGTAGGTACCGACAGCCGGAGCCTCTCGGCTCCGGCTGACATTAAATTTCGCCCTCCGGCATCGTCCAGCGTCGCAGGATGAACTCGGCGCAGGTATCCGTTTCTTCATTGAACGCTGGAATCATCGTGCCGCTTTCCTTCAACGGGTGTCGCTGCCCGGGAGTCGCAGCGCTCACAGTGACCATTAGTCATTGGTTGCCGCAACCTCATGCCCTGTCAGCAAGTGCTGTCGCGAGTCGCCTGGTAAATCTGTTCCGGCGATTCATAGGAATACGCGCCCGCATCACCATGCAGGCCAGCCGGGCCGACTTCGTAGTTCGGCAGGGAACCACTGAAAATCCCGTGCGGGATTTCCGTCGCCGCCACCTGATGGCGAGTGAGACAGTCGAATTGATCCCTCCGGACGAAACATCTGCACGAATGCCATGCCGCGGCTGACTCCATAGTACCACGGTTCGGCGTAGACGAACCGCGATCGATTGAAGACCAGCGTCAGTGGAAAACCTTTGTCGTGAGCGAACTGCCGGTCGTCGCGCGCAGCAACGTGAGTCGACAGGACGCCGTGTTCCGGTGTCACACCGCGAACCCATTGCGATGCGGAATCTTCGCCGGCGGCGTGACCTGGAAAGTGAATGTCCAGCGACTCCGGCTGGTGGATGTAGCTGGCCCAGAACAATCCGACGCCGTTGCGAAACGTTCTTAAGCGCGAGGAACGCATTCCGTGCTGTCATCTCGATCGTGCCATCGTCCAGCATCCGGTATCGCAGCACGCTTTCGAGTTCCCATGTTGGCGCTGGAGCCTGGTACAGTTCGACGGTGTGAGCATCAATCACGCGAAGTTCCATTGGAGCTTTTCTCCGTCTGAACAGAATGTCGCGATCCTGATTTGTCCCGTCGTGAATGTGTTCGAAGTTGAGTCCCGCGTAGCTGGGCACGAACAGATTGTCGCCGCGTTTGACGTGTGTTCACCTCAGCGAGGCAACTCCGCTGTATCCCGCTCGATGGCCCGCCAGGACGTCGTCATCCACCGCTCGGTTGTCAACGATGACCGCTGTCACGTCGCTTCGAGCCAAAACGTGATACCCGGTTTTCGGCACCGTGTACGGAAATTGGTGGAATCGCCGAGCGTTGTCGTTGAATTGTCCGCCGCTCCGATTGCGTGACCGCTCGCGTGCTTCGTGATGAACTCGACGATGGGCGTCGAATCTTCCAGTCCGTGCGGATGGTAGCCGATTCCCGGCTTGGCAATGAGTTCGATGGATCCGCCGAGTTCGCGATAACGATCCGCGATGATGCCCGTGTTCGTCCCACGGCACAACGTCGTCCGCGTCGCCGTAAACGTGGAGCAGCGGCACGCCGGCTTCGGCCAGCGGTTTCAGGTTGTCCACCGGATTACCGTCGTAGGCCATCGCTTCGGCTTCGTCGCGAAAGCCGTAGGTTTCCATGACAAGCTGCCAGTCTCGCGGGCTGCCCTTTCCTTTTCCTTTGCCGCCGGGCCAGCTCTTGAAGTCGCACACCGGAGCGTCGCCATAGATGCACGCGACTTTGCCCGGATTCGAGATCGCCCAGTTGTAACAGTACAGCCCGCCGCGACTCAGGCCGACCGAGCGCGGCCTTCTTTGCGAAGCTACCTCTGCGTCAGTTCATCGTAGAACGCGTTCCAGTGTTCCACCGCGCGTGGACTTCCCAGCATATCGGGGACAATTATGTAGACGACGTGAAATCCCCCGGCCCAGCAGAGCGATGTCCGGTGTCGGCTTGTGACCGAAGAATTCGCCGTGCCAGACCCATGGTCTTCCCGGAGCCACGGCGTCTTCGCCGCAACGACTCAGCACCGGCCGGCCATCCACTTCGAAGTCATAACGAACGTAGCCGTGCCAGTCGCTTTGTTCGCCGCAGTCAGGCGGCTCTGATGCGTGCATAGCGCTCATTGTGACTGCCGCGAACACACAGGCGATTCCGAGGAACAAACATCGCGGCAGCAGTCGTCGTCTCATTTCTTTCCCCGTCGATGTGAATGATCTGTTTTGCATCGGTAGTATCACGGGACAGAACGCGACTTCGAAAGCCGCCGTGAATTCACTCCGTTCTTACAGCGAGAACAGCACCATGCACATCCTTTTCCGTCTTCTCGCCGTCCTGCCGTTACTGTGTTTTCGACCACCAAGTCGCCAGCGCCGCAGCGGCTGCGAGTTCTGTCGTACAACATTCATCACGCCGAAGGTGTTGACGGGTGAAGCTGAATCTGCAAGCGCATCGCCGACGTCATTCTGTCCGCAAAGCCAGATCTGGTTGCTCTGCAGGAAGCCGACAACAACGCGACTCGCACCGGTTCCGTCGATCAGCCGGCCGGAGCTGGCCCGGCTCACGGACATGCACGTTGTGTTCGGAGCCAACATCGAACTGCAGGGCGGTCACTACGGCAACGCGGTGCTGTCGCGGTTTCCAGTCGCAGGCCACAGAAATCATCTGCTGCCAAATCTCGACAACGGCGAACAGCGCGGCGTGCTGATCGCGGAAATCGAACTTCCGGGGCAGCCGCAGCCGTTGCGATTTATGGCCACGCACTCAGATCATCGCCGAGCCGACGCAGAACGAATCGCGTCCGCGGAGGCGATCAACGCACTCGCGATCGAACATCCCGAAACAGCGACTCTGCTGGCCGGCGATCTGAACGACACGCCAGACAGTGAAATCCTGCGAACGTTTGGACAGCAATGGGCCAGCGTGAATCAGCAGCCTTTGCCGACAATTCCTGTCGGCGAACCATAGCGCCAGATTGACTTCATCCTGCATCGCCCGGCGGAACGCTGGAACGTCGTCGACACGCAGGTTCTTGACGAAGCTGTCGCGTCCGATCATCGAGCCATCTTCGCGGAACTGGAACTTAGCCGTCAGCGCTGTTCTGCGTCGGTCGCAGATTCGCGAAGCCGCAAAGGCGCTGAGTTTGCTGAACGAAGCGGCGGCGGGTTCCGCTCGCCACCGGGAATGCTTCACCTGCCACAGTCAGGCGCTTCCCGTGTTCGCGATGAATGAAGCTCGTCGGAGAGGCATTCGCATCGACGAAGAAAACTTCGCTCGCCAGATCAAGCATACACACGCACATCTCGAACGCGGCCGCGAAAGTTACAAAGCCGGCAAAGGTCAGGGCGGAGGTGTGGACACGGCCGGGTACGCTCTGTGGACGCTGGAAGACGGTGACGTCGCGCCCGACGACACCTCGGCGGCCGTTATTCAGTGGCTGCTGACAAAGCAACAGGACGACGGTCGCTGGAAGACCACCAGCAACCGGCCTCCGTCCGAAAGCAGCGACTTCACCGCCACGTATCTGGCTTTGCGAGCATTGACAGTGTTTGGAAACGATGCACAACGCGACGAGATCGATGCGGCGATTGCGTCCGTGGCCGCATGGCTGAAGCAAGCAAAACCCGTCGACACAGAAGAACGCGTCTTCCGACTGCTCGCTCTGACGTACGTTGACGATGAAGGAACCGATACGGCAGCCGCAGCTGAGGAACTCGCGAAGTCCCGGCACGAAAGCGGCGGCTGGTCGCAGTTGGAAACCATGGAACCGGATGCCTACGCCACCGGCACCGCGCTGTACGCTCTGCGTGAAGCCGGCATGAAAACGTCTGACGCTGTCTGGCAGCGCGGCTTGAGTTTTCTGCTGACGACGCAGCTCGAAGATGGATCGTGGTACGTGAAAAGCCGCAGCAAGCCGTTTCAGACTTACTTCGAAACGGGCTTTCCGCACGGCACCGACCAGTTCATTTCCACAACGGCAACCGGCTGGGCAACGCTGGCATTGTTGAGCACGTTGCCCGAAGCGACGGCTGAACCGTATGAAATTCTGCCCGGCACGAAAGCCATCAAATGGCCGGAAGAAGACCTGTCGGGCCGTATGATGGACGGAGCACACCGGTTCGTTGAGGCGCAAATTGAAGCGGCAAACCGCGATCGTCGCAGCCGGGAAAACACCGCGTCAGCGGATGAGCTGCGAGCCGAGTTGAAGACGATTCTCGGTGTCGTCGAAGAGCGTCACCCACCGCGGATGGAACGCTTCGGCACGACCGATGATCCCGCCGTCGTTGCCGAAACGGATCGCTACCGCATCACCCAGGTGCGCTGGCCGGTGCTCGGACGAATCTTCGGCGAAGGTTTGCTGATCGAACAGAAAGGCGACGCGGTCGGCGACATCGTTCTGGTGCCGGACGCAGACCAGTCGCCCGAAGAACTCTGCGGACTGCTGCCGCTGGATGGTGCGAAACGCCCGACGGCACTGCCGTTTGCGCACAAAGGATTCAACGTCCTGATTCCGTCGATCGTCAGTCGCGAGAAGCTGCCCACAAACGACGATCGAATGCAGCGAGCGGACTTCACCGACCGTGAATGGATTTACCGCCAGGCCTTTCACATGGGCCGGCACGTGATCGGCTACGACATTCAGCGAGTTCTCGCCGGCATCGACTGGCTGGAATCGCGCAGCACGATGCGGGAGGGCGACGCACCCGCCGAGCCGGAGAATCGGGAGGGCGAGGCTCCCGCCGAGCCGCAGCGACGGAGTGCGTCCAGCGATCACGCGGCTCGGCCGGAGCCTCGCCCTCCCACGGACACACCGGAATACCGGACCACAATGATCGGCATCGCGGGTTACGGCGAAGGCGGCCTGATCGCGCTGCACGCGGCCGCGATCGATCCGCGCATCGACGCAGCTCTGGTCAGTGGCTACTTCACCGACAGCGATTTTTGGTCCGAACCGATCTACCGAAACGTCTGGTCGCGACTGAAACACTTCGGCAACGCCGACGTCGCATCGCTGATCGGTCCCCGAACGCTGGTCATCGAATACAGCGAATTTCCGACCGTCACGGGCCACAAGGGCGATGTGACGACACCGCCGTTCAGCAACGTGAAGGCGGAATTCGACCGGATTCGCGGCGACCACGCGACGCTGGAGTCCGGCGCAGACAATTCACCGACGCAACCGTTCAGCAACGACGCTCTGGGGAAATTTGCCGTGGCGCTCGGAGTTGAAACGTTTGCGGCCGACCCGTCGGAACCGGTCCCGGCGACCGGCGCGGACGCCGCGCGTTCACGAGCAAACGACCGCCGTCAGCGAATCCGCCAGGAACTGGAAGATCACGTTCAGACACTCGTGCGAGCGTCCGAACACGTCCGTGATGACTTCTTTCTTTACGGTGCCATGCCGGAGTTTCGGGAAAGCCGCTGGACGACGGAGAAAACTCACGCGACCTACGACGCGGACGAATTCATCGCAGCCGCGAAGCCATTCCGCGAGAAGTTCGCTACGGAAGGGATGGGAAGATTCGACGAAGCACTGCTCCCGCCCAACGCGCGCACTCGCAAGGTTGCCGAAACTGATTCATGGACCGCCTACGACGTTGTGCTGGATGTCCATGACGACCTGTTTGCGTGGGGTGTTCTGGTCGTGCCGAAGGACCTTCAGCCCGGCGAAGAGCGACCCGTCGTTGTCTGCCAGCACGGGCGTAACGGAGTTCCTCGCGACACGATCGACGGTGGCAATTCCGCCTACAACAACTTCGCCGCGGAACTGGCCGGACGCGGTTTCATCACGTTCGCTCCGCACAATCTGTATCGCGGCGAAGACCGCTACCGCTGGCTCGATCGTAAAGCGAACACGTTCGGCTGCAGTCTGTTTTCATTCATCATCGCTCAGCACGATCAGATTCTGAACTGGCTGGATTCGCTGCCGTTCGTCGACGGCAACCGCATCGCTTTTTACGGTCTGAGCTACGGTGGCGAAACGGCCGTGCGAGTTCCCACGATTCTGGAAAAGTATTGCCTCTCGATTTGCTCAGGCGACTTCAACCAGTGGACTCGCAAAGTTGCGGCGACCGATCAGCCGTTCAGTTTCATGAACACGATCGAATGGGAAATGCCGTACTGGAATCTGGGTCACACGTTCGACTACGCGGAGATGACGTACCTGATGTTCCCGCGTCCGTTCATGGTCGAACGAGGCCACCACGACCGAGTGGGGCGCGACCAGTGGGTGGCACACGAATTCGCCAAAGTCCGCTGGCTGTACGCTCAGTTTGGAATGAGCGACCGCGTCGCCATCGAATTTTTCCAGGGCGGCCACAGCATCCACGGCGAAG